>CAYJLZ010000016.1:0-8616 GCA_964371265.1 uncultured Bacteroides sp.
ACCCAAACAGAGTATTAATAAAAGGTTCTGTTTGCGGTGTAAAAATTGAGGAAATAGACGAGCCGATGATGAAAGAAATTCGCTATCTTGATAAGCTAATTGACGAGCTGGCAAAAGGCAAAGATATGGAAAAAATATTACGAAAATAGGTGTATTTATGATTATTAGAAATGAAAAACAAGGCGATTACAGGGCGGTAGAGGAGCTGACAAGAGATGCTTTTTGGAATGTTCAAGTGCCCGGTTGCAGCGAGCATTACTTAGTAAACCAAATGAGAGCACACGAAGACTTTTTACCCGAGCTTTCGTTTGTACTAGAGCAAGATGGCAAAATATTAGCTAATGTAATGTATACAAAAACAAAATTAATAGATGAAAATAAACTTGAAAAAGATATTTTAACTTTTGGGCCATTTAGTGTGCATCCAAGCTGTCAGCGAAAAGGATATGGCAGAAAAATACTGGAGCACTCGTTTGAAAAAGCCTTACAGCTTGGCTTTGATACTGTTGTTATTTTAGGCGCTCCGCACAATTATTTTTGCTATGGATTTAAAAATGCCATAAGGTATAATTTAAGTTTGCCCGATGGGTCTATTCCAACAGGGCTACTTGTAAAAGAGCTTGTGCCCAATGTACTAAGTTGCAAAAAATGGACTTTTTATGAGAGCTCTGCGTTTAATTTTGACGAGGGCAAACTCGAAGAATTTGATAGCACATTTAAACCACTTAAAAAAGAATATCAGCCCTCGCAAGAGCTTTTTTATACTTTTATACGCTCTTTTGTAAGGCAAGATGAAAATACCTAAGCAAAAATGTTGCTGCAATAATTAAAAAAACTTGCAAGGTTTTTATTATGAAAGGTTTATAATGACACTAAAAAATTATTTTACGACATTTGAAAAATACTTATGGATTATATCGGTCGTTTTAATATCACTGTCGTTTTTTATTGGAGAAAACAGTAACACTCTATCGCTTGTAGCTTCACTAATAGGTGTTACAGCGCTTATATTTTTAGCAAAAGGCAATGTTATAGGGCAAATATTAACGGTTGTTTTCAGTATTTTATACGGCATTATTTCCTACGATTTAAAATATTTTGGCGAGATGTTTACCTACCTTTGTATGACAGCGCCAATGGCGGTTTTAGCCACTATATCGTGGCTTCGCCACCCTTATAAAAAGAAAAAAACCGAAGTTGAAATTATGAGTATAAGTGCAAAAACAATACTTAAATTACTTATTTCAAGTGTTGTTATTACTTTTATTTTTTACTTCGTGCTTAATTTTTTTAATACAGCTTATATTGCGCTAAGCACTATTTCGGTTACAACCAGCTTTATTGCTGTTGCCCTTACTTATTACCGAAGCGAGTTTTATGCAATAGGATACTGCCTTAACGACATTGTGTTAATTGTACTTTGGATTTTTGCAACTGTGCAAAATATTGCATACCTTACAATGGTAATTTGTTTTGTAATTTTTTTAATTAACGATTTTTACGCTTTTTTAAATTGGAAAAAAATAAAAAAACGACAGGCTAATTAATACAAAATAATGGAGAATTATATGAGCAAAATAATAGTACTTTTTGAAGTAAAACCCACAAAAGAGGGCATGAAAAAATATTTAGAGCTAGCATCTATGCTTAAGCCTATGCTAAATACGGCCGATGGATTTGTTAGCGCCCAGAGGTTTCAAAGCCTTAACGAGGATGGAAAACTGCTCTCGATGAATGTTTGGCAAAGCGAAGATGCTATTGAAAAATGGCGAAATAATTTAAAGCACAGAATGAGCCAAGCCGAGGGCAAAAACAAGCTTTTTGAAAGTTATAAAATAACAGTTTGCAAATCCTTGCGAGAGTACTCTAACACAAACCGCGATAATGCACCAAGCGACTCAAACGAGTATTTGCTATGATAGTAAGTGCATCACGGCGCACAGATATTCCCTCTTTTTACGGTAAGTGGTTTGTAAACCGCCTTAAAGAAGGTTATGTGCTTATTCAAAACCCTTACAATAACAATCGATATTCTAAAGCGTATCTCACCGTTAGCGATGTTGATATTATTGTGTTTTGGACTAAAAACCCCATACCGTTTTTAAAGTATTTGCCCGAAATTGAGCGCATGGGTTATTCGTACTATTTTGAATTTACACTTACACCTTACGGCAAAGAAACCGAGAGAAACTTGCCCGACAAAGAAGTGTTAATGGATGCCTTTATTAAGCTTGCAAAAAAGCTTGGAAGGCACCGCGTGGTATGGCGATACGACCCTATAATTATTGATGATAATTACACAATAGAGTATCACACAAAGCGTTTTAACTACATGGCAAATCGCCTAAAAACAGTACTGAGCGCTGCGTAATAAGCTTTGTAGACAGCTATAAAAATGTTATGACGAGAATGGGAAAAGACCCTGCCTATTTTATGACAAATCAGAATATTTGTATACTGGCAGATGTTTTTTCGGGTATTGCAAAAGAAAACGAAATAGACATATACACCTGCGCTGAAAAATTTGAACTTGATAAATATGGCATAAAACACGGCGCATGCATTGATAAAAACATTATAGAGCGTGTATTAAACTGTAAAATTTTTGATGCTAAAGACAAAAACCAACGCCCCGAGTGCCTTTGCCTTGAAAGCATCGACATCGGGACGTATAATTGTTGCAACAACGGCTGCAACTACTGCTACGCATTGCAAAACGAAAAAACAGCACTTGCCAACATTAATAGGCATAATGCGCTATCGCCTGTGCTTATTGGCCAGGTAAATAGTAGCGCCATTGTAACAAGCCGAAAAAGGGATAGCGTTATTATAAATCAAACTACAATGTATTAAATTTTATGCGCTATTAAATTTTTATTATAATCTTATATTTACCTAAATAGCTTTTGCGTAAGGGTCGGCTTTAATCCACCCGTTTTGACCGTCAATTTTCACCCTTGCCCACTCGCCCTTCTCTTCGTAATATTCAACTGTGTCATTCTCTTTAAAGCTACCTATTACTTCATAATCTGTTCCGCTTGCGCTGCGCACATTTATATTGTATAGCGCCATAAACGAGCCAATAGGGTTTTCCTCAAACATTACGCTATTTTCATTTTCTTTGTCTTGCACCCATGTATAGCCACCGCCCCATTCTTCGCCGTTTTTAAGTATTTCGCAGTCTTGCTGTAAAATAAACATTTTTTGTAACTCGTTTTGCTTTTCAATTGTGTATGTACCGTATTGGTTTATTGCTTGTGTAGTGCTTGAAAATTTACCTTTAAATGCCTCTACATGTATGTGCTTTGCATACATGTTAGGGTTACCGTTGCCCCAGCCTCCCTCGGCCGTAATGTATTCGCCCTGCTTAATTATTTGCCCTGCTTTCAAGTGCCTGTTGTCACCGTGAATTAGTATCATGCTTGCGTAGTTACTTGTGCCGTCGGCAAATTGTACATAATTTACACTTTGCAAATATATTTCTCCGTTTGCCTGTAATCGCACACGTTTTACAATCATGTCGCACGGGGCATAAATTGCATCGCTACCTATATCGGCCCCGCCGTAATCGTGTGCTAAACTACCACTGTGCGAATATGTACTGAATGCTTTTTGAGTTACCCTTAACTTTTTCATTATGAAATAAAATTTTTGCATATTGTTTACTCCTTTAATAATTGTGTGTTTATAATATTTAATAAATATTATAAGTAAGCTAAGCTCACCTTAAATACCTACTTAATATTTTACCGCTACTGTGGCACATGCATAAATAGAGCCCTTTGTATTTGACTTTTAATATATTAATGTGGTGGCCATGTTTTCATTTGTTTTTCCTCCAAAAAAATAATAAGCCATTATAAGTTCATTTGCACAAACTTATAGCGGCTTATTTATTATTATAGTTTAAAATAGTGAACTTGTCAATAGTTTTTTACATTGTACTGCATAAAAAACAGCTTTTAGGTCATCTAAAAAAGCGCATTAGCGAAAAGCACTCGGTAAACCAATATACAATTTTAAGGCACAACTAAATAGAAGGCTGTTGCAATTGCACAGCCTTCTATTAATAATATAGCAAATATTTAATTGTTTAACATATCTATGCACTTTTGTGTAGGTGCAATACTTCCACATTCCAAAGTTGGTATGTCGCCTAAAAAGCCATCTTTATCTTTAACTTCGTTTACTGTTTGCTTAAAATATGCGTATAAATCACATCCGTGGTATTCTTCATAACCATATCCTTTTAGCGGTATGTCATAATCTATCGATATTAAACATAAATCTTCTAAATTTTTAAGCCGCTTTCCAACATTTTTAACTTCTTGCATGCTATCTTTATCACTTATTATAAATACAGGCGACAGCGCAACATTTTCAAAGCTTTGCTCTTTGCTGCTTTTTACAATAAACCTTGCCACAGGCAAAAACTTGTATTCTAGCAAATTTTTTAAAAAGTAAAGCTCGGTTTCGCTTATGTCTTTAATATTTACTTGCTTATGCTTTGTGCTGCAGTCACCCTCAATTTTGTGAGAATGGCAATTGCAATTATCATTGCCGTGTTTATGCGAGTGAGAATGACAGCCACAGCTGTGAGAATGGTTATGTTCCGACATTTTATTCCTACTTTCTAATTTTTATTATAAGCGAAAATACAAGTTATATGTACAAAATATTTAAATATGCATGTTGCGATATTTTGCTCAACAATTTAAGAGGATGCAGTTAGAAAATGCTAACGCAATTGTATTTTACTATAAAGCCACAAAATAGTCAAACCGGGGTATATTTAGTACATTTAGTTATTTAAATAATTACTTTAAATTTTAAATAAAACTAAAATTTGTATATTGCTAATTCGCCTTGTAAAACAGCGTAACAAAAGCACATGCAACTATTGCAATATCACTGCGCTCGTGATATACTTTTCAAAGCATATGTGCTTATTAAAAAAATGCACTTAACATTGCTATTAGCCAAAAATCGGAGATGAGTATGAACGAAAATAATACAAAGGCTCCAATTAAAGTATTGCACGTTGTTGCCGGGCTTGGGCGTGGTGGCTACGAAACATTTATAATGAACGTTTTTAGAAAAATTGACACATCAAAAGTTATGTTTGATTTTTTATATAGCTTTGACGGCGTTTATAGCGAAGAGATTATTAAACTTGGTGGCAGCATATACAAAATACCTTTTATTACACAAAATGGGCCTATTGCATATAAGCAAAGTGTATTAAAGTTTATAAAAGGTCATCCCGAGTACACAATAATACACTCTCACATGGATAAATTTAGCGGCCTAATTATGAAACTTGCAAAAAGCGCAAACGTACCCACGCGAATTGCTCACTCGCACAGCACAAAAAACGAGGGCGGTTATGTTTATAATTTAGTAAAAAATTATTACGGAAAAAGCATAAGCAACAACTGCACCCATAGGTTTGCTTGTTCGCAAAATGCTTATTTATGGCTTTTTGGCAATAACAATAAAAACAAATATATTGTTAAAAACGCAATAGATTTAAATAAGTTTAAATGAGCGACAACAGAAGAAAAGATGAATTTACCATAATAAATGTGGGCAGGTTTGCACATGCTAAAAACCACAGTTTTTTAATAGATGTTTTTTATAATGTAAAACAACTTGATAACACAGCTAAGCTTATACTTGTAGGCGAAGGCATTTTGCAGCCAAACATCAAGCAAAAAGTTCAAAGTTTAAATTTATTGCAAAGTGTCACATTTATAGATGATAGTAGCGATGTTCAATCGTTTTTATCAAAGGCAGATGTGTTTTGTATGCCCAGCTTATTTGAGGGCCTTGGCATTGCGCTAATTGAGGCCCAATCGGTTGGATTAAACTGCGTAGCATCCGACACAATCCCTAAAGATACAAATGTTTCGGGTAATGTAAGCTATGTTTCGCTTTCAAAACCCGCACAAATATGGGCAAAAGAAATATTAAAGTTTAAAGGCGCACAGCGAAATGATAACCATGGGTTAATATCAAACGCAGGTTATAACATTAACGCTGTTGCACATCAGTTGCAAAATTTTTATTTAGAAAACGGATAATTTAAATGAAAATACTTTTTGTACAAGATTATATTTACTCGGGCAACAGCACCAACATAAAATTAACCGAAGACATTGCAAAGCAACTTAGTACTTTCGGCCATAAAATAAGCTACCTTCGCAATTGCGAGGGCAGTAATTGTTTTGCTGATAATGTTTATTTTTTTACATCGTATAAAGATAAAGTATTATACGATGTTGTAAAAAAATCACGCAATGCCGGCAAAAATATTTTTGGGATTTTTTTTGATACTGTAAAAAATAAAACTGCGTTTATAAATTTATTTTATACATTAATTTTTAAAAAAAGCTATATAGAAAAAGTTTTTACAAGCGAAATAGAGAGGGTTTGCAGTAAAGAGTATTTTGACGTTGTTATTGCAACCGCATGCCCGTATTATGCTGTTTTTGCACTTGCAAACAGTAAAATAAAAGCAAAAAAAGGGGCGTATTTGCTCGACCCATATTCTACAAACAGCACAATGATGTATGCTGTTAATAAAAGAAGAGAGCTTGAGCTATATAAAAAAATAGACATAGCTATAATAACAAATTTAATGATGGCCGAAAATAAAAGCTCTCATTTGCAAAATTATAGTGAAAAAATGACAGCTCTCGATTTTCCTGCAATAAAAAAACCGCTTACATATACAAGCAAAATTAATTTTTTAAACAACAATAAAGTAAATTGTGTTTATGTTGGCGGTTTGTACCCCTACATTCGCAGCCCCGAGTACATATTAAATTTATTTACTAAACTAAGCTCAGAGCTGTGCCTTTCAATTATAGGCGGCGGCCAAGAGGGTTTTCCATATGGTTTTTTTAGTAATTTTCAAAATATTTTAACCGAACGTTTAATACTAAAAGGTTCGGTATCTCCCGATGTAGCGCAACATATTTTACAAAGTGCCGATTTTTTAATTAACATTGGCAACAATATTAACAACCAATTGCCCAGCAAAGTATTTGAATGTATTAGCACAGGTAAACCAATATTAAATATATATAAAATCGATAATTGCCCATCGCTTGAATATTTTAATAAGTATCCACTTGCTTTAAATGTAAAAGAGGGCGATTTTACAAAAGAAACAATAGATAAAATAAATAATTTTTGCACCGATAATTTGGGCAAGCAATTAGATTTTAATTATGTAAAAGATAATTTTTATTTTGCAACACCTGAATGTGTAGCAAAAAAGATTGAAGATAGGTTAAAAGAGGTAGTTTTAAGTTGAAAATTTTATGGTATGTAAATGTTGTTATGCCAACCGCAGCCGAACTTTTCGGCCTAAAAAAAACAAATGCCGCAGGGTGGCTTATTGAGCAATCTAAAAAAATTGCACAATCAAACAACGTCGATTTATCGATACTAAATGTTTGCAGCAAAATCACCCAAACCGATTTTCGCTTTTCACAAAGCGAAAATATAAACTACATTTTAATTGGCACCAATAATTATAAAATAGAACTTGAGCAAATTATTGAAAAAACAAAACCTGATATTGTACATATTTTTGGCACAGAGTACGAATACAATACAAGCCTTATAACGCTTTGCAAAAACAAAAACATAAAATTCGTAGTTTCTTTACAGGGCATTATGAGTGAATACGCAAAAAGTTATATGCTTGGAATACCAGAAAAATACAACCGTGTTGCACTTACAAGAAAGATAATGGGTAAAATTTATTATGCCGACAGCATTGCCCTTGGAAAAAAAGACTTTGAGCAAAGAGGGCGACAAGAAATTGATGCATTAAAAATAACAGAAAACGCAATTGGAAGAACACATTGGGACAAAGCTTGCGTTAAAAATATAAATAATAATATAAATTATTTTACCGTTAACGAAAATTTGCGCAAAGAATTTTACACAGGCGAAACCTGGCAATACAATAACTGTCAAAAGCACAGTATATTTATTAGTCAAGGCTTTTACCCAATAAAAGGGTTTCATCAATTGTTAAAAATTATGCCTAAATTAACAAAAAGATATCCTAACTTAAAAGTTTACGTAGGCGGGCAAAAGGCTTACAGCTTAAATAATAAATTTTTAGATATTTTTGTTGATTACTTTTTTGAGTATCAAAAATACATTAAAACACAAATTAAAAATTTAAACTTAGAAAAACACATTGAATTTTTAGGCCCGCTAAATGCCGAGCAAATGAAAGAAATGTATTTAAAGGCAAACTTGTTTTTATCGCCATCTACAATAGAAAACAGCCCAAACTCGGTTGGCGAGGCAATGATACTTGCAGCACCTATTGTTGCAAGTAATGTAGGTGGTGTAGCTACAATTTTAAAAGATGAGCAAGATGGTTTGCTATACGATTTTTTTGATGAGGATAAAATGTTTAATAGCATTTGCCATATTTTTGAAAGCGAGCACAGCGCTGCTATAATGGGGCAAAACGCAAAACAACATGCTGTGGCTGTGCATGATATAGATAAAAACACGAAATCGTTACTAAAGGTGTATAAAAATGTATTAAACGGGAGCATTTAATATGACAATCGCTTTTTTTTT
>CAYJLZ010000016.1:8626-13225 GCA_964371265.1 uncultured Bacteroides sp.
ATAGGTGATAATTTTACCTTTGTTGCAACACAGCCATTTAACGAGCAGGTAGTTACAAAAGGTTTTGAAGACATAAATACAAAGTATAGCTTTTGTTTGCCGTCGTATTTAAACACTGAAAATTATAATAAGGCAATTAATTTATTAAACAATTGCGATGTAATTATAATAGGCTCTGCACCTGAAAAGATGTTTAGGATAAGGATGAAAACAGGCAAACTGACATTTAGATACTCCGAGCGAGCTTTTAAACCGCTAAGTGGAAACAGGTATAATCCTGTGGCATTGGCATGCATGTATAAAGGCAATACAATTTATAATAGTAAACCTTTATACATGCTGTGCGCCAGTGCCTACACAGCTAAAGATTATAGAGTAGTACGAGCATATAAAAACAAGGCGTTTAAATGGGGTTACTTTCCAAAAGGAAGTGACAAAACAATTACTAATTTGCTTGATATAAAACAAAAAAACAAAAAAGTCAACATTCTTTGGGCGGCAAGAATGCTTTGCTGGAAACATGGGGAAACGGCATTAGAATTGGCACAATATTTAAAAGAAAATCGCCTAGACTTTGAAATGCAAATGGTTGGTTCGGGTGAGGAAAAGCAAAAGCTTGAAAATTTATGTTTACAATATAAACTAGACAAACACGTAAAATTTTTAGGCAGTGTGCCAAATTGTAATGTAATTCAGCAAATGGAAAAAGCCGATATTTTTTTAGCAACATCAGATGCAAATGAGGGCTGGGGCGCTGTTGTAAACGAGGCTATGTCTTGTGCGTGTACTGTTATTGGCTGCAAAAGCATGGGAAGTGTGCCATATTTAATTCAAGATGAAGTAAACGGCATAGTTTATGATATCAAAAATGTAAGTGAGATGAAAAAAAGGGTTGTTCAAATTATTTTAGATAGAGAAAAGCGAACAGAAATGTGTATAAATGCAAAAAAGACTATTGATGAAGTGTGGAACGCTAAATCAGCAGCAGAAAATCTTGTGCAGCTTATATCTAACTTACAAAACAGCATTTTAGTTAATACAATAAAAGAAGGGCCATGCAGTAATGCATAGTTGGGTGTCTTGGCGATGAGATTTTCTATTGTAATACCCGTTTACAATACACAAAATTATTTAAATAACTGCATAAACAGCATTGTAGGGCAAACCATTAACGATTTTGAGCTTATATTAGTTGATGACGGAAGCACGGATGAAAGCGGTAAAATGTGCGATGAGTGGGCTATAAAAGACAGTAGAATTAAAGTGCACCACCAAATAAATTGCGGTGTATCGTATGCACGCAATAAAGGTATACAGCTTGCTATTGGTGAATATGTTGCCTTTGTGGATAGTGATGACTTGGTTGCTAATAACTGGCTTGAAACTTTAGAGATAGAAGCACATAAAAATAATTGTGATATAATATGCTATCGTTTTAATAACAGCAATATTGATGACGATTTTTGTGTTAAAGATTTTGTTGCAAACAGTAAAGAAGAGTTAAGGCTAAAATATAACGATATTTTTGAAGTTGGGGTTGGAATGGTTTGGACCCAGGCATATAAAAACGCGCTATTGAAAAATAATAATATTATTTTTAACAGTGCAGTAGCCTTAAACGAAGAAACATTTTTTAACTTAAATTGCTTTGCAAAAATGAAATCATTTCAATATATAAACAAAGTTTTATATTATTATACTGAAAATCAAGGTTCCTCCTCTCGCAAGGGCAACGTTGACTATTTAAAAATAATTAAACAAAAAGTGCAAGTATACGAAAGTTTTTTAAACGAAATGCAGTATACCGACATTGCACAAAAAACACCGCAAGATATGTTGCAAGACGGAGTTTATGCACATTTTTTACAAGCCGGCATATCTACAAACAGCCTAAGTTACAAGCAGCGCATTACTATTTTAAAACAAGTGTATTTTGATAAAGAAAATTATTATAATTTAATGAAAGCAAAGAGATTTAAAATAACAAGCTTTAATTTGCTTATTTGTAAAGTATCTGCTGTGCTAAAACTGCCGTTTATTATAGCAGTTCCGGTTAGCATAAAAAAGCATTTTAAATAATTTAAGCTGTATAATTAATGCAATAATAACGGTTTGTTATACTAAAAAACCTAGCGTGCAATAATAGTTTTTTGCGCTGTATTTACTTGCACAAGCATTGTAAATATGGTATACTTTTTCAAGTAAATATGCGCTTAAATTATTATTCAATACAATTAAATCAACTGGTGCAAACACGAGAATCTGCCCTTGCGTTTTATTTAAACTACTAACAATAAGGAGCGTATATGATTAGTGTTATCATACCAATTTATAATACTGAAAAATATTTAGAAGATTGTATAAACAGTGTTATAAACCAAAGCTATACTGACATTGAAATTATACTGGTAAACGACGGTAGCACTGATAGCAGTTTAGATATTTGTAATGATTACAAACTAAAAGACGACAGAATTAAAATAGTTAATAAAACTAACGGCGGACTGTCTGACGCTAGGAACTATGGGATACAAAATGCAAGCGGAGATTTCCTTTTTTTTCTTGATTCAGATGACTGGTTAAAACTAGATGCGCTTGAAATATTATATAATGAGATAACTAGTTCAAATACCGATATGGTTGTTTTTAATTTTATGCGATGTGCTGATAAAAACTCACCAATAGATTATAATGATTTAAAATTACCGGTGGGAAAATACACCAACATTCAAACGCTCTCCATGTTTGAAAATGCATCTGTTGTGCTGTCGATAGCTTGGAGCAAACTATATAAAAAAGAACTATTTAAAGATATTAAATTCCCCAAAGGCAAAATAAACGAAGATGAGTTTGTTGCACATTACATAATTGAACTGTGCGAAAACGTATCAATAATATCGGATGAATTGCTTTATTACAGAACGACCCCGGGAAGTATAATGCAAAATATTAAAGGCGAAAAGCTATTTGATGTTATTATTGCTTATGTAGATAGAATAAAATTGCTTGACAAATACAATTTAGAAAAAGCCAAAACTGTGCAGCTTAACATTTTTTATAAAGTTTTTGCATATAGATACGCTTTGCTATCAATGGGAAACAAGCGGGAAAAACAACTGGCCAATGAAATGTACGAGCTTTTTTTACAATTAAAAAGTGATATTTTAAAATATACGCCGCCAAAAAATTTAAAAGAAAAAATAGTTTGGGTTTTAATTAATAAATACCCAAAATTTTATGTTGTAATATTAAAAACCTTATATAGACTTAAATAAATAAAAGAGGACAAAGATGAACGATATAGAAATTAGAATAACCCCTAAAACATCAAATAATAAAATTGATTTTAAGGAATTTTTTGAGTACAGAGATTTAACAGAACTATTTGTTAAGCGAAACTTTTCGCTTATATATAAGCAAACCATACTGGGGCCTTTATGGCTGTTAATAAACCCATTAGTTACAAGCGTACTTTTCACATTTATTTTTGGCGGAATTGCCGCTATTTCAACCGATGGTGTACCGCAGTTTTTGTTTTACATGGCAGGCAATACAATGTGGGCGTTTTTTAATCACGCTTTTGTCGGCACATCAAATATATTTTTAGCAAACTCCCTACTGTTTAAAAAAATATATTTTCCAAGGTTCACCGTTCCCGTTTCTCAAATATTAACTTCAACTATAAATTTTTTAGTTCAGTTTGCCATGTTAATGATATTTTGGCTGTACTATTATTTTACAGGTGCAAATTTAAGTTTAAATATCAGCATATTATTATTGCCTTTATTAATTGTACAGTGCGCAACTGTTGCCGTTAGTGTTGGACTGATTTCTTCAAGTTTAACAACAAAGTACAGAGATTTAACGTTTGTCGTAACTTTTGGGGTTCAAATGTGGATGTATGCAACACCGATAGTGTACCCTATTTCTGCAACAGGCGGACTTATGAAACAGGTGCTATTGTTAAACCCTCTAACACCCGTAATACACAACTTTAAAGTTATACTTCTTGGCAACGATGAATTGTTACTGGGCGCTTGGGTATTCTCGGCAGTTGTTACAGGTGTAATGCTTGCCATTGGTTTAAAATTATTTGCAAATGCTGAAAAATCATTTGTCGATTCGATATAGGAGATAAAATGCAAAAGCCGATTATAGAAATTAATAACATAAAAAAAATGTACACAATAGGTCAAATTGGTACAGGTACAATAAAATCAGATATTCAAAGCTGGTGGGCAAAGCTTAGAAAAAAAGAGGACCCGAACGCTAAAATTGGCCAAAAAGAGAGATTAATAGGCTCTAAATTTATGGCGCTTAACGGCGTTAATTTTAAAGTTGAAAAAGGCGAAACAGTTGCTCTTTTAGGCACTAACGGAGCAGGCAAAAGTACACTTTTAAAATTAATTGCACGCATAACCACACCCAGCGATGGCGAAATTGTTATTAGAGGAAAAATAACAAGTATGCTTGAAGTTGGCACAGGCTTTAACCAAGAGATGACAGGCAGAGAAAACGTTTACCTAAACGGCGCTATTTTAGGCATGAATAAAGCTGTTATTGCAAGTAAAATGCAAGATATTATAGACTTTAGCGAGG
>CAYJLZ010000016.1:13235-28333 GCA_964371265.1 uncultured Bacteroides sp.
TTGGAAAATTTATTGATACGCCCGTAAAAAGATACTCCAGCGGTATGTACATTAAACTTGCCTTTGCAGTTGCTGCAAACCTAGACAGTGACATTATGATTATGGACGAAGTGCTTGCAGTTGGCGATGTTAGGTTTCAGCAAAAATGTATTAGCAAAATGAGAAATCTTGCCAACAACTCAAGCAAAACTATACTATACGTTAGCCACAACATGGCAACGGTAAGGCAGCTTTGCACAAGGGGCGTTGTTTTAGACGAGGGCCGAGTTGTATTTGACGGCGATGTGGAAGAGGCTATCAGGGTATATTCGGGAAAGGCTACATCACAGAGCACAACTGTTGACTTAACCGGTGTAAAAAGAGAGTACAAGCATTGTGGGCTTGATGTTAAGTTAAATCAGCTCGAAGTTGTTTCTCCAAACTCAACTGTATTCGAGCAAGGAAATGATTTAAGAATTAAATTAGACTTTTCAAGTACCAGAAGTGTAAGACAAATGTCTTTAAAAGTTAACATTGCAACAGTTGACGATAGGCCGGTTGGCAGTTTGTCTATATTAGATAATATAAATTGTGAAACCGGAAAATATTCAACAAGCCTTACTTTGCCAATAAAAAATTTAATGGTTGGCAATTATAAGCTTGGTTTATCTTTAATTAAAGCCACGCACGAAGAGTATGAATGTTTGGACAGTATTCAAAATGTTTTAGAATTTGAAATATCAGAAAAAAAGGAAGATTTGCACATATTAGAAACAGCAAAATACAGATATGGCCTATTTAAATTTGAACAGGAAAAATCAAATATAGTAACTGAAAAAGCCGATTAATAAAATAGGAGCATTTTTTATATATGAATATTATTTTTGGTGTTATATGCAAAACAGAAACTGTAAACGCATCTGTAAAAACAATAAATAAATTAAACCCTAATAAATTATTTGTGATTGCCGATGAAACACATTTTGATATATTTAAAAGTATTGACTGCTGTGTAGAAGTTTACGATTATACGCAATCGAGAAACTTTGGATACAACAAAAAAATCGAAAACGACAGTTTAATGGCTATTGATAATGATTTATTAATAGCTTTTGAACCGTATATGGAAAATGCTCTGGGGCAATTTTCAAGAATTTCAAACGGAGTTGACTTAATTTCGTTTGATTATATAAAACAAAAAATGTATGAGGCAATTTTATACTGGAATACTATAATTGAAAAATATAATATAGATGTGTTTATATCTCACAATATACCGCATACAGGTTTTGACTATGTTATATATGCGCTTTGCAAAATTAAAAATATTAAAACGTATATTATGACGCCAAGTAAAGTTGTGGGTTACAGCTATATTTATAATGATATTAATATACATAATATTGAAACTAAAAATTTGTTTTTAACGCTTAAAGAAGAATATAAAAATAAAGACGAACAAGATATACAATTGCCCGATGATTTTTTGACAGTGTATGAAAAATATACCGCTGAAGATGTGGATATAACGCCGTATTTTATGAAACCTGAAAACAGATTTGCAAAGCAAAGTGCTCAAAAACCACTTTTTGTAAGGGCGGTTGAGTACTGTAAAATTTGTATTAAAAACGGAATTGTTAAATCTGTTATCAACTGGTTTAGATTAAAAAAGATAGAAATTGATAATAAGAATAAAAAAGCAAAAATAAATAAAGAACTTTCGATATATTTAGATGAGTATGAGAAGTTTACAGCTGAGCCCGATTTAAATAAAAAATTTATTTATTTCCCTCTTCATATGCAGCCGGAGGCAGTTACAAATCCTTTAGGCGGATATTTCCAAAACCAAGAACTTGCCCTTCGCATGATATCAAATGCACTGCCAAGCGATGTTTTTATTTATGTAAAAGAAAACCCGTATCAAACTTTAAGAGGGCGAACGCTTGAATTTCCAAAAAAGCTATCTCAAATTAAAAATGTTGTTTTAGTTTCTAAAAATACAGATACATATTTGCTGATTAAAAAGTGTATTGCCACTGCCAGTATAACGGGTACCGTACTTTGGGAGAGCATATTTAAAAATAAACCTGCAATTATGTTTGGCAGCTATATAACTATGTATGCACCTTATGTTTATAAAGTTGATAATTTAGACGATTGCAAAAATATAATTGATGACATAATAAATAATAAAATAAACATTTCGAAAAAAGAATTAAAATTGTTTTTATTGGCGCTAAGCCAAACAACCTTTAAAGGCCATATCCACGGTTCAAAAAAACCGGCAGATGAAATGCGAGAAGATAGCATAGCCAATGCTTTTGCAAAGAGAATTTCGGGTGATATAAATTAGTAAAATTATATAAAAATAGCAGCTAATGTTATGATAAACTGAGTGCTGTTATTACTGGTTGCTACTCAAATATATAAGCATGCTAATTAATATGTTTTTTGTACTCAAAGTATCTTAGTACTTAATAATATTTAAAGCAATCCCATAGGAGAAAAAATGAAAATATTGATTTTGTCAAATCCAATAACAAATGCCGGGGATCACTTATTCACCAAAAAATTAATTGAAATTATAACTAAATTGTGTTCCCATGCAGCTGAAATTACATTTAAAAACGGGCTTAAAGTAATAACACTTGAAGAGGCTAATAAATATGATCAAATTATCATTGGCGGCGGCCCTTTATATGATAATCGGATGATGAATTCGAATAATTTGGCTATTATGAAAATAATTAAAGATATTACTGCAAAAATTAATATTATAGGTGCAGGTTGGTATGGCAGAAGTTATAACCCAAGAGAGCTTTACGAGTATAGATTTGATGATGAAATCATTGAAAATTTACAATATATTGAGGCAAAGGGCGGAATACTTGGAACTAGGGATACAGCAACAACAACAGTTTTAAAAAATAATGGTTTAACAAACGTTGTGCTCACAGGCTGCCCGGTTTGGTATGATTTTGATAAGATAAATATTTTAAAATCTAAAATATCCACACTCAAAGACGC
Organism: uncultured Bacteroides sp.; assembly: GCA_964371265.1. Lineage (GTDB taxonomy): Bacteria > Bacillota > Clostridia > Oscillospirales > Ruminococcaceae > Ruthenibacterium. Next base: position 16,242 of record CAYJLZ010000016.1, read on the forward strand.
CAAAAAAATAATTATATCTGACCCCGGAATAACAAAAGACCCCGCTTTGCATGAAAGCATGGCAGAGCAAACTATCCAAGTAATTAATTATGTGAAAGAAAGATTTTCTAATGCAGAGTTAATTTTTACATTTAATAATGGTATCTATACAAAGTATTCAACGCCTTGTAATGTAACCATTATGGAGCACTGTAATAAAATTGGAATGACGTATATCGATATATCTGGAAACTTTGATGGATTTTCTAATTATGATAATGCAGATTTACATATTGGATATAGAATGCACTCGCATATTTATGCCCTTAGCAAAAGAATACCGAGCATTTTAATAGAAGAAGATGCCAGAGGATTTGGTTTTAATAATTCAGTAGGTTTAAATAATATAACTGCTTACGATGTAAATAACTTTGAAAATAGAAATCCATATGTCATTAAACAGCTAGATAATTCATTAAATGAATATGAAGCTAATAATTTTTATAACGTAGAAAAATCGTTTGAAATAATGAAATATACATGGGACCATGTTGTGGTTGGCATAGGTGAATTTTTATTAAGAAAATAGGTGGGTAAATGAAGATATTGGCGATTATTCCGGCTAGGGCCGGCTCAAGAGGAATTCCTAATAAAAATATTAGATTAGTTGCCGGTAAGCCACTTGCTTACTATTCTATTAATAATGCCTTAAAATCAAAATATATAACAGATGTTATTGTAACAACCGACTCTGGCGCTGTTAAAACTTTATCACAACAAATGGGAGCAAAAGTTCACTGGAGAGATGAGGCTTTATGCAAAGATGACATAACATTAGATGCAGTTATATATGATGCAATACCAAAAGATATAAATTGGGATTATATTGTTACAATGCAGCCTACTTCTCCAACTTTAAAAGTTAATACACTTGATAAAGCTATTGAAAGTAGCATAAAAAATAAATATGATACTGTGATATCAGCAATAAACAAACCTCACCTTTCATGGAAAGAAGAAAACGGGAAAATAGTTGCTAATTACGAAAAAAGGTTAAACAGACAGTACTTACCGGCCAACTTTTTAGAGACAGGTGCTTTTGTTATTTCTAAATATAATATAGTAACAGAATTTACAAGAATTGGCAGCAATGTAACTGTGTATAACTTACCGGAAACCGAAGCTCAAGATGTAGATACATATACAGATCTTGCTGCTGTATCATTTTTGCTTGACAATAAAAAAGTTGCTATTTATGTAAACGGAAACAATAAAAGAGGCATGGGCCACATTTATAGAGCTTTGGAAATATCTGATGAATTTTATACAAAGCCTGATATTTTTTACGATATTAATCAAACAGATAAATCAATTTTTGGTAAAACAACGCACAATTTAATAGCTGTAAATGGGTTGCATGATTTATTTGAAAAAAGCAAAAAAGGTAAATATGATATATTTATAAACGATATTCTGAGCACATCTATTGATTATATGATAGCCCTTAAAACAGTTTTGCCCAACGCTAAAATTATTAACTTCGAAGATGACGGAGAAGGCACCGTAAAATCCGACTTAACATTTAATGCACTTTATGGGTATATGCATAACAATAATATTTTTTCAGGCGAAAAGTACTATATATGTAATAAAATGTTCACGTTTTATAATCCTATTGAAGTTAGAGAGAAAGTTGAGTCTATATTTATTTCTTTTGGCGGGGCTGACCCTCAAAATTATTCTGATAGGCTACTTGAAATAGTTAAAGGTGAAGAATATAAAAACTATAACTTTTATATGGCTCTTGGCCGTGCAAAGCAAAACGTAGAAGCCCTTATGAAATATAACAAATATAATAATATTAATGTTTATTATGACGTAGAAAATATGCCTGAATTGATGTCGAAGTGTGATATTGCTATAACTTCAAGAGGAAGAACAGGATATGAATTGGCTATTTTGGGAATACCTACAATAGCCATGTCGCAAAATCCTAGAGAAGAAAAGCATAACTTCGTTAGTGGCGATAATGGATTTGATTATATTGGATTAAACCCCAGCGATGAAATAATTAAAGCAAATCTTGATATGTATATTAATTTAAGCAAAAAAGCCAGAGAGCATTACCAAACCAGACTATTAAAACATGACTTGAAAAATGGAAGAAAAAGGGTTATGGACCTGATAAATAATTTATAAAAGAAGGGTGAAAATGAAAAAACCATATATTATGGCAGAGATAGGCGTTAACTATTATGACACCGCAAAGGAATTGGAAATTTCTCCTCTTGATGCAGCTAAATTGTATATAGATGAAGCCAAAAAAGCCGGAATTGATTGCGTTAAATTTCAATCATATAAGGCAAATACTATTGTATCAAAAAATTCACCTGCTTATTGGGATACAACAAAGGAAAAAACAAAAACACAATATGAGTTGTTTTTAAAGTTCGACTCGTTTGGAAAAGAGGAATATAAAATTTTAAGCGATTATGCTCATAAAATAGGATTAGATTTTACTTCTACTCCTTTTGATTATAATTCCGCTGATTATTTATTTGATATGATAGATTTTTATAAAATATCATCTTCCGATTTAACTAATACACCGTTTATTGCTCATATTGCAAAAAAAGGCAAGCCAATATATATGTCAGTAGGTGCTTCATATCTATCAGAAGTAGAAGAGGCTGTTAGAGTATTAGAGGAAAATGGATGTAAAGATATTGCGATTTTACATTGCATTTTATCTTATCCAACCGACCCTACTAATGCAAATTTAAATAATATTACAACTTTAAAAAATATTTTTCCTAAATTAAAAGTAGGGTATAGCGATCATGTTGCACCTGACAATACCATGACGACAATTACTGCAGCCGGTATTTTAGGGGCAGAAATCATCGAAAAGCACTTTACCTTAAATAAGCAATTGCCGGGAAACGATCATTATCATGCCGGAAACCCTGATGATTTTAAAATTGCAATATCAAACTTCGAACTTTTACAAAAAGTTTTGGGTTCAGATGAAAAAACAGTATTTGACTGTGAACTTGTGCCTAGAAGAGAAGCCAGACGATCTTTAGTTTTAACAAGAGATATGAAAACCGGCGAAATTATTAGAGAAACAGATTTAATGCCTAAAAGACCCGGCACAGGAATTTCGCCAAAATTCACTGATATCGTTATTGGGAGAAGTGTGAAAAAAGACCTTGCAGAGGATACTGTGCTTACTTGGGATATGGTTTAAAGTACTAATAATGTATGGCGGCAATAGTGAATAGTAAGTTGTAAAAACGTGCTATTAAACTTGTAATTATTTTACTTTTTTAGAGGTAAATAACTTCACATAAATATGTTAAATGTACATATACAAAATGTAAATGAGTAAAAAACTGTAAAGAAGATAGCATAGCCAATGCTTTTGCCAAAAGAATTTTGGGAGATATAAATGAGTAAAATCAAAAGAATGATAACAGTAAATGTACCAATAAACAGGTGCAATTTTAAGTGTCATTATTGTTATTTATCACAAAGAGATGAGCCCGCCCCCACCGATAAAGACAATTATTTATACGATGCTAAACATATAAGAAAAGCTTTTTCTCAAAAAAGGCTTGGCGGAGTTTGCGTAATTAACCTTTGCGGAAACGGTGAAACTTTAATTCAAAAAGAAATAATTGATATAACAAGAGAGTTGTTAGAAGAGGGCCATTTTGTTGAAATAGTAACAAATGGCGTTTTAACAAATAGAATTAACCAATTATTAGAATTTGATAAAACCCTTTTGGGTAGGCTTGCTTTTAAATTTTCTCTTCATTATGATGAACTGGTACGGCAAAATTTAGTTAAAACCTATTTTAATAATGCCAATAATTTAAGAAATGCCGGCTGCTCGGTTTATTTAGAGCTTTGCGCCAGCGATGAATTTTTGCCCGTTAAAAAAGAGATTTATGACGTTTGTGTTAAAGAATACGGTGCACCGCCACATTTAACAATTGTTAGAGATGATATGCAACCCCATATACCAATTATTACAAAACTTTCTGATGAAGATTATGTAAAAGAATGGTCGGATTTTAAGTGTGAGATGTTTGATTACAAGCTTACAACATATTATAAAAAGCAAACTGAATTTTGCTATGCCGGCGACTGGACTTTATATGTGAATTTACGCGACGGCTCTGCGTCTCAGTGCTATTGTAGCTACAAAAGTTTTAATGTTTTTGAAAATATAGACAAAGAAATAGATTTTTGTGCAATAGGTAACAACTGCTCTTTATCTCACTGTTATAATTCACATATGTTTTTAACTTGGGGCAATATTCCGTCAGTTCTCTCCCCCACTTATAAAGATATGAGAGATAGAATACGACCTGATGGAACGCACTGGCTTAGCGATGAGGTTTTAGAGCTTTTTTCAAGCCAGCTGAAAGAGAGCAACGAGGAATACTCGAGCATTAAAAAAGCAAAAACAAATTTTGTAATTAAAAGCAAAATCTTTTTTAAAAATACAATTATTGGTTTTCCTTTAAAGGTTTACAGGTATTTAAAATATAAAACCAAATCAATAATTCAAAGCAAAACAGTTTATAATAAGGCAAAAAAACAATTTTTACTCGATTTAGAAAGAACAAAATATGCAACAACAAGATACTGGTTTATAGGCACACCAAACTACGCCAATATTGGCGATCAGGCAATTGTTTATGCAGAAAAACAGCTGCTAACTGATATTGGGTTAAAAGAAAATATAGTAGATGTGAATTTTATTGTATACAATAAAAACCCACAAAAAATATACAACATGGTTAATCAAAATGATGTTGTTATTATAGATGGCGGCGGAAATATGGGCAGCCTTTGGCAAGATGAAGAGAATAAAATGCAAGACATTATTAAAAATTTGCCCAATAACAAGATAATAGTTTTTCCAAAAACAGCGTTCTACGAAGACAGTGGTAACAACATTACTTTAGAAAAAGAAAAACAGATTTACAACAGCCATAAAAATTTATTTATATTTGCAAGAGAAGAAAAAACGTATGATATTTTGAAAAAGCACTTTACTTGCAATATAGGGCTTGTTCCCGATATTGTTTTGTATTTACATGATAAAATTAATATTGATAAACCTAGAAAAAACGAAGTTGCTTTTTGTATTAGAAAAGATAAAGAAAGCATTATAAAACCTAGCGAACTAAATAAAATTAAACAAGTAATTAATAAAAACAACCTACAAATAACATATATTGACACAGTTGTGCCCGATGTTGACTTATTTTTAAACAGAGAAAAAACTGTTAACGATTTATTGGCAAGTTTTGCAGGTAACAAATTAATTGTAACCGATAGGCTGCATGGTATGATTTTTTCAGTTTTAACAAAAACACCCTGCGTTGCTTTTGACAATTTAAGCAAAAAGGCAAGCGGAGTTTACAAGTGGCTTAAAAATTGTGAATATGTGTATTTTTTAAACACTAACGAAGAAGTTGATGGCGATAGAGTTCAAAAATTATTAGATAAAAATTTTTCTCTCGATATTAACGATTTCGATTTTTCACTAATAGAAAAAGCACTCAAAGGAGAAAATTAATGCGAATTATTGTGCGCACTAACAGAAACGAAGATAACACACCGTTTTTAAAAAAAATAATGGAAAAATACAAACCTGAAAAATCATATATTATTTTTGCAGACGGGACCGGAAAAGGTGAATTTAATGGTTATAGCGTTGAGTGCACACAAAGTTATGATGATATAAGAGTAATAAAAAATGATTATGATGGTATGCCTTACTGTGAAGACAGAATACCAATTGATAAAAATCTTTTAAAAGATTTTGCACCTTTTTTAAACAATACGCTTAAGATGGTAGAGCGGCTGGATAAGCACTATTTTAATCATAACAACTACTTGGATACACTTGAGTATATTTATGATACTATTTCGTATTGGAACACAATTATTGAAAAAGAAAAAATAGATTTATATATACACAGCTACGTACCGCATTTAGCATACGACTATATTATTTACGCCTTATGCAAAATTAAAAACATTGAGGTTGTTTTTACCGGGGTTTCTATGTTAGTGGGCAGATACCATATTATGAATGATGTTAATGAGCCTTGTGAAAACTTTGAAGGTGAACTGGAAAAAGTTGCCATTGAGTGTAAAGACAAATCTTTGGATGAAATTGACCTTGAAAAAGATTTAGACGCTCTATTTAAAAAATATACCGGTGATACTTCCGATTGGACACCTTATTACATGCAAGGCATTAATAAGGAAATTGAAAAAAACATTCCTTTAGAAAAGCCTAGCGCAGTTGTCAGGTTTAAAAACTTGCTTTTTAAAGACGGTTTTTTTAACAGTATATCCAGAATTTTAAAAAACGGAGCCAAGAACGGGTTTATTAATTCTATAAAAGACTATTTTAAAGGCCATAAAGATTATAAAGCACAGCTAACTTTTAAAAATGAATATGAGCAATCGTGGAACAGCAGAGTTTCGCAGATAGATTTATCAAAAAAATTTATTTACATGCCATTGCACATGCAGCCAGAGTGCACTACCCTACCTTTAGCCGATGAATATGAAAGCCAAGAGTTAATTATAGCTCTTTTGTCGAGCGTTGTTCCCGATGATGTGTATTTATACGTTAAAGAAAACCCCAAACAAACGTATCGCTCTCGCTCTCAAAATTTTGCAAGCAGAATTGCCGCTATGCGAAATGTAAAACTAGTTGGCAAAAAATTTGACACTTATAAATTGTTAGACAATTGTTTGGCCGTAGCTTGTGCAAACGGAACAGCACTGCTTGAAGGAATTTTCAAAGGTAAACAAGGCATAATGTTTGGCAATTTTATTTTAAAATATGCGCCATATATAAATTATGTAGAAAATGAAAATGATATTAAACATATTATTAATAAAGTACTTGCACCTAAAAAAGTTGATGATGAGTACCTAAAAAATATTAAAATATATTTTAAGGCTATTCAAAATACATCGTTTTATAGTATAATGAGCCATGAGCCTACTATTTGGGAAAACAGAGATATAGATAGCGCAAAAATAACAGTAGAGGCTTATTTTAATAAAATTGATGAACTGATTTTGTCGGGTAAAGTTTCAAAATAAGCTTAACCATTGAAAGGGAAATATATAATATGAAAGACAAATTAGCAATATATGGAGGATACCCTGTAAGAAGTGATAAGATTTTTTACGGAAAACAATGTATTGATGAAGAAGACATAAAAGCTGTTACCGATGTTTTAAAAGGCCCATTTATAACACAAGGCCCTTTTGTAGACCAATTTGAGCAAGATTTATGCGATTATACAGGCGCTACATATGCGGTTTGCAACGCAAACGGAACAGCCTCATTGCATTTAGCATGTATGGCAGCAGGTATTAAAGAGGGCGACGAAGTTATTACAACACCAATAACATTTGCCGCAAGTGCAAACTGCGTACTTTATTGCGGTGCAACGCCTGTTTTTGCCGATATAAACCCTAAAACGTATAATATTGACCCAAACAGTATCGAAAAGTGTATTACACCCAAAACAAAGGCTATTATTGCAGTAGATTTTACAGGGCAACCTGTTGAAGCCGATAAAATTAGGCAAATTTGCGACAAACACAGTTTAATTTTTATCGAGGATGCTGCTCACTCAATAGGTTCTTCTTACAATGGAAAAAAAGTGGGTTGCCTTGCCGATTTAACTACGTTTTCGTTTCACCCTGTAAAAACAATTACAGGTGGCGAGGGCGGTGCTGTGTTAACAAATAATAAGGAATATTATAACAAATTATTAGTTTACAGAACCCATGGTATTACAAAAGAGCCAAAACTAATGCAAAATAAAACCGATAATGACGGTGTTTGGTATTATGAGCAAATTGACCTTGGTTACAATTATAGGTTAACCGATTTTCAAGCGGCCTTGTTATCCAGTCAATTAAAAAAATTAGATGCTTTTAAAGAAGAAAGAAGAAAAATTGTAGAGAAATATAATGAAGAATTTTCAAAAATTCCTGAAATTTTTATTCAAGAAGAGATAGAAGGTTCTGATTCTTGTAGGCATTTGTATATTTTAAATATTGATTTTGATAAATTAAACTGCACACGTCTTGAATTTTTTAACGCTTTATCTGCAGAAAATGTTCAACCGCAAGTGCACTATATCCCTGTTTACTACTTCCCCCACTATCAAAAACTTGGATACAAAAAGGGACTGTGCGAAAATGCAGAGGATTTTTACGAAAGAGTTATGAGCCTACCTTTATACCCAACTTTGAGTGCAAAAGACACTGATGATGTTGTTGCGGCTGTTAAAAAGGTAATTGCTTATTACAAAGGTTAAATGTAAATGCGAAAATTAGCTATTATTACAGCAAGGGGCGGCTCAAAAAGAATACCTAAAAAAAATATTAAAGAATTTTGCAAAAAGCCTATAATTGAATATTCAATTAGTGCCGCTTTGACAAGCGGTATTTTTGATAAAGTTATGGTTTCAACCGATAGCAAGGAAATTGCTGATGTTGCAATAAAAGCAGGAGCGCAAGTTCCTTTTTTAAGAAGTGAAAAAAACAGCGACGATTATGCATCGACAGTTGATGTTTTAATTGAGGTTGTTGAAGAATTTAGAAAAATAGGCGAGAATTATGATGAAATTTGCTGCCTTTATCCGACGGCACCTTTTATAACTAAAGAAAATTTAGTTAAGGCAAAAGACATGTTAAAAAATTCTAACATAACAAGCGTTATTACAATTACAGAATTTTCTTTCCCTCCTCAAAGAGGATTTAGAGTTAACAATGATGATATGATAGAATATATAAACCCCGGCAATGCTTTTTGCCGAAGCCAGGATTTAGAGAAGGTTTATCATGATTGCGGGCAGTTTTACTTTATAAAAACCGAAAGTTTATTAACGGAAAAAACTTTAGTTACAAAAAATTCTGCCCCTATTATAATAAATGCTATGCATGTGCAGGATATTGACACAATTACCGATTGGCAATTGGCCGAATTAAAATACAAATTAATAAATGAGTAAAGAAGTAATATTTGATGAACAACGATATATTTCAAAAAATGAAAAAAGGCACATATATTATAGCCGAAATGAGCGCAAACCACGCAGGTAAGCTTGAAAATGCGCTTGAAATTGTGCGCCTTGCCGCAAAAGCCGGTGCAGATTGTTTAAAAATTCAAACGTATACCGCCGACACCCTTACACTAGATTGCGATAGCGATGATTTTATTATTAAAGGTGGCCTTTGGAACGGCTACAAGCTGTATGATTTATACAAACAGGCAAGTACACCGTACGAATGGCATAAGGCGATAAAAGATGAGTGTGAAAAATATAACGTAGATTTTTTATCTACTCCGTTTGACAGTACAGCTGTTGATTTTTTGGAAGAATTGCAAGTCGATTTTTATAAAATAGCATCTTTTGAGCTTGTAGACATACCTTTAATTGAATATGCAGCAAGCAAGGGCAAGCCTATGATAATGTCGTGCGGCATGGGCAGTATAGAAGAGATACACGATGCCGTTGACGCTTGCAAACGTATGGGAAATGAGCAAATAGTGCTTTTAAAATGTTGCAGTGAGTATCCGGCAAACTTTGAAGATATGAAACTTGCAAATATTGCCGATATGCAAAAAAGGTTTCCCGGCTGCGTTATAGGCTTTTCCGACCACAGTATGGGAAGTTTGGCTCCTGTAATTGCAACAACTTTAGGCGCAAAAGTAATTGAAAAGCATGTTTGTTTGTCGCGAGATATAAAAAATCCCGATAGTGATTTTTCAATGGAAATTGATGAATTTGCGCAAATGGTTAAAGATGTTAGAAATACACATAAAATCATAGGCCAAGTGAGCTACGATTTAACCGAGGGAGAAAAGAAATCTACCGTTTTTAGGCGCAGTATTTATGCTACAAAAGATATTAAAAAAGGTGAATATTTTACTAAAGATAATATTAGAGTTGTTAGGCCCGGGTATGGAGAGAAACCTAAACATTACAAAGATATAGTTAACAAAAAATCGGCTTGCGATATAGATGAATTTACACCAATAAAAATAAGTGATGTGCAATATGAAACCTAATTTTACATTTAATAGTGAAAACTTAACATTTACTCCTATATGCTTGGAAGATGCTGAAATTATAGTAAAATGGAGAGGCAATAAACAAAACGTAAAGTTTTTAAAAAATAATAATACTATTACAGTGCAAGAGCATTTATATTGGTTTAATAACGTTTATTTAACATCTCCGCTTTGTTTGCATTTTATAGTATCTACTACTTGTGCAAATAATAAAATAGGCACAGTGTCTGCTAATTTTACAAACGAAGATTATAGTACGTGCTATGTGGGCTATGGCATTTTTGAAGAAAATGAACAAAGAAAGGGTTATGGAAAAGAAAGTTTACTCGCTTTAATTGATATGATAGTTAATAAATATAAATGCTTGTACTTTGTAGCAGAAATTCATCAACATAATTTGTCGTCAATTAACTTAGCCATTAAATGTGGCTTTAAGCAAGAAACTACACAAAATAACTTTATAACATTTGTTTTAAACTATGATGATAAAAATATTTTTTAGGGTAGACGGAAATAAGAATATAGCTACCGGCCATATAATGCGCTGTATTTCTTATGCAAATTTTTTTAAAATAAAAGGTTGCGAATGTGTTTTTGTAACTGCTGATGATGAAATGCATGGCCTTATAACTAGTAAAGGTTATAAGGCTATTTGCCTTTGCACACAATACGATAATTTAAACAGTGAAATTGAAATTTTTAAAACTTTGATAAAAGAAAACTCGCCCAATTTAGTATTTATAGATACTTATTTTGTTACAGAAAAATATTTAATTGAAATTACAAAATTTGTAAAAACTTTGTATCTCGATGATTTAAATTCTTTTGATTATCCGGTAGATGCTATATTAAATTATAGTGTTTATGCCAATAATTTTAACTATAATAAAAACAAAACGCTATTTCTTGGCACAGCTTATACCGCCTTGAGAGATGAGTTTATAAAAGCTAAGCCAATTACAATTAACAAAAAAATTAGAAATATATTTTTTACAACCGGTGGCGCAGATAATTTAAGTATTGTTTCAAGTTACTTAAAAAGCAATAATTTTATTAATGAAAACAAAATTAACTACCATATTATTATAGGAAATTTTTTTAGTGAGCAAGATAAATTATTTATAATTAATTTGTCAAAAACAAATAAACATATTTTTGTTTACGAAAATGTTACTAACATGCAAGAAATTATGAGCAAGTGTGATTTAGCTATTTCAGCAGGTGGAAGTACTCTTTATGAATTATCATATTTGGGAATTCCAACAGTTGGCATAATTATTGCCGAAAACCAAAGGCATAATATAAATACATTTTGCCAAAAAGGTATAATGCTATATGGTGGCGACAATAAACAGGATGTTATTAAAAACATACCTGCTAAATTGAAAGAATTAACTTTTGTTAAAAGGCAAGAATTGCACGAAAATTCTTTAAATTTATATTGCCAAGATAAAAAGACGAATATATTGGATTTTTTATAATTTCTATTACTAACAGTATAAAACTGCACTCCTTTTATTAAACATATAGTTATATAACGTATGTTTAATTTTTTGGGTGCAGTTTTTAAATTTATATACTTTTATCTGTTTGTCGTCTTTTCAATATACCTTATTATCTGCATAATATTTTAGTTTTAATTTTTAGTGTATTCAATAGTTGCTATTTTTTCCGGTATACTTGAAGCATAGCCGCCTCCCATTAGCAAAACTAATGTGCTATTTTCATAATTAAAATAAGATGCTATTACAGTATCTGCGCCGGATGTTGTATAAAAATTAAAATAGTCACGTTTTGTAGACGTTCTTCTGGCTATTACTTTTATGTCTATCATTCTATCAATGTTTAAGTCTGCAACATCAATAGTTGTTGACTCTGTTGTGCTGTTTGCAACAAATACTTTTCTATAAATAGGCTTGTCGTCTATCCACACTTTATTTGTTTTAATCTCATCTAAGCTGTAAATATCTTTTCC
>CAYJLZ010000017.1:0-5884 GCA_964371265.1 uncultured Bacteroides sp.
CTTGCCACCGAAAAAGGTTATTTGTCACCCGGGCAAACGGTTGTAGAGGCGTCGGGCGGCAGTTTTGCTGTGGCGCTTGCTATTGCGTGCAGTCATTCCAATCATCCACTAATTTTGTGTATGCCTGCGTCTGTTCCGGTAGAGCGCCAGCAAATGTTTGCACGGCTTGGCGCAAAAGTTACGCTTATAAGTTATTTATCTAACCGAAACAGCATAATAGAGCGAGCAGGGCAAATTGCAAGCGAAATGAATGCTTATTTTGTAAACTACTTTGCAAACGACTTAAACGCAGAGTTTCACCGAAGAATAACAGGCCCGGCAATTGTGCGTGCAGCAGGAGATAATTTGGACGCCATAGTTGTGGGCGTGGGCAGTGGCGGCACAATAACCGGCGTTGGAGAATACGCAAAAGCGTGGATACCAAACGTGCGAATAATTGCCGTAGAGCCTTACGAGAGCCAAACAATAGCAAACGGAAGTGTGGGCAAACACCAAATACCCGGCCTTGGAGCAGGGTTTGTACCTGAAAATTATAACCCATACATAGTAGATGCGGTAATGGCAGTACCTAGTGCAAAAGCGCTTACAACAGCGGCAGAAGTGCTTTTAACAGATGCAATACCTGTGTGCGCAAGCGGTGGCGCAGCGCTTTGTGCGGCAACCCAGCTAATGAAAGAACAGCCCAACATAAAAAGGGTAGCGTGTATTTTTTCGGGTAAACAGGTATACGAATAAACAAATAGAGGTATAATAAAAACACTGCATATAAATAAAGCTTAAAAAGCTGCTTTTTTGAAACAAGCAAAAAACGCAACAAAATAAAACCAATGAGACATAAATACACTTAAGCTACACAAAAGTGTGCCTAGGCGCAATTAAATGTAATACAAACAATATAACACATATACGGCCGATATTTACAACATACATACATAATAAATTACGAAAGGTGTGCTATTAATGCAATCGTTTAAAGGGCGAGGCATATCAAACGGTGTTGGCGACGGTTTGCTTTATAAATTTAGTATTGAACAAAACGTTAAAAGCGAAAACACTGTTAATTTGCAAGATGAAATTGAAAAATTTAACGAAGCTATATTGTTTTTAAGCGAAACAGTGCAAAGCGAGTATGAGGACACACAAAATAAAAAACGCACAGAAACACTTCAAAACAGGCTTAACCTATTGCAAAACGACGATTTTTTAAAAAGCGTACAAGACGTAATAACGCAAAAAAAAGTTACAGCGCAAAGCGCAATACTACAATTTTGTAAGCAATGCATACAGCAAGAAAATTACTTTAAAACATCGAAAGACGATATATACCAAGTGGCCTATATTGCGGCGTATTATATAAGCGGCAAAAACTTTTGCGCTAAAGTTTTAAACCAAACTACACGCATAGTAATGGCAACAAATTTGCCAATATATAACTTTATGTTTGAGGAAATTAAGCACAAGCTAAGCGGCATTATAATGTGCGAAAATTGCACAGACACTGTTGCAAGCGACCTTGCACGAAATGAAAATATATCGGTAGTTGTGCTAAGCGAAGAAGATTTTAAAAAGCTTTGCGAAGACGAGAGAACAGTAACAAACGCAAGTAGCGGGCAGGTAATACAACAGCCCGACAGCGAGGAGCTAAGCGGGCTTGCACAAAAACGTTTACAATATATAAACAGCACACGCAAAAATCAATTACTACAAGGAATAGACACAATAACGCAACATGGAGTAAGAGTAAACCTTACTGCGGAAATTGTTTTTAAACAGCATGCAAGAACCGCAGTAGACTTTGATGCGAGCGCCGTGGGTTTGCTTAAAAGCGACGTAATAAAATACAGCGCAACTAAACACTTAACAGAAACAGAGCTGTACAGCATGTACAGAGATATGTTTATATTGATGGGCGACAAAAGCGTAACAATAATGGTAAACGCAAAAGGAAAAAACAGCGAAGAAAAATATAAAATAAGCCACATAACAAAAACGTACAGTTGTTTTGCATTTCCCGACATTATATTTGGGTGCGAAAAATGCTGGAGTGAAAAAAATATGCGCGCTATATTAAAGGCATCGCCTTACGGCAAGCCTAAGCTATTGCTTAACGGCGTGCAAAGCGAGCAAGATGTAAAAGAATATAAAAAAGAACTTGCAAAACAAACACAAATATTGCGAAAAGAAAATAAAATAGTTAGTGAAAACATAAGCGTTGGCGTGTTAATAAACACACCGGTAACTGCTGCAATAGCCGATATAATTGCCGAAGAGTGCGACTTTTTGTGCATTGATGTAAACAGCCTTGCAAACAATATTTTTTATTCCAGCAGTACAGCAAATAGGCAAAACAACGGTGAAATTATAAACCACCCGGCGGTAATGCGAACGATAGCGCAAATTGTGCGCATGGCGCAGCATGTAAACAAAAAAACATTAATATGCGGATACAACATTTTTGATGTTGAAAAAGCCGCGTTTTTTATGGGGCTTAGGATAAGTGAAATTTGCGCATTGCCAAACGAAATACCCGCTATTAAAAAGAAAATACGCACATTGACAAGAGAAGAGTGCAAAAGTGCAATGGTAAAGTATTTGCAACTTCCAAAATAAATATTACAATTTTATTGGCTGGATAAGCCCATGCTTATTCCGAGAGCTTGGTTAACTTGATTTTGAATGTCGGGCGTAATTTGCCCGGCTTTTTCTTTTAAACGGTTTTTATCAAGTGTTCGTATTTGTTCAAGTAGCACAACGCTGTCTCTTGGCAGGCCGGCAATGCCCGCCTTTAGGCCAATATGTGTGGGCAGTCCGCTTTTGTCGTGCTTACTTGTAATGGCAGCTGCAATAACCGTGGGCGAGTGGCGATTGCCCGTATCGTTTTGCACAATAAGTACAGGCCTAATGCCACCTTGCTCGCTGCCCACAACCGGGCTTAAATCGGCATAAAAAACTTCGCCTCTTTTAATATCCATAAAAATCAACCTCCTACACTTTTATTTTTGCTTAGTGTGGGAGGTTTTAATCATTTTTATTTAATTTTTTTTAGCCGGCAAATTTGGTGCTAAAGTCTTTTTTGTTTTTACACATCTAATTTACTTTGTTGTTTTATAAATTTGCTTTTAACTGCAACTTAAATTGGCTTTGTGTTCACAAACAATCACAATTAAAGCAAATTTTGATTGTTAATTATAAGTTTAAATTCAAGGCTCAGCTTATCGGCCGCTTTTTTGCAAAGCAACATTCTATCTAAAAAAATTTCAAAATAATCAATAAGCGGAGATATGTCGGTGTCAATTGTTAAATCCAGCACAATACACTTTAAATCGGCCGAAAGAGTTGTTGTTGCCTTTTTAACGGCATAGTTTACCCTATCGTGAATATCAACAGCAATCATTTCGTTTGTGCGCACTCTTGTGCGGCGCACGTCGGTTTTGTCCGACAATATTATTGCCGCCGCAACTGCGTTTACAGGATACGCTGTGCTCTCGTCGTGGTTGCCTATGGCGCTGCACACAATTGCAATTTCGCTTGCGTCCATGCCCATTTTGTCTAGTATCCTAAATGCCATAACGGCGCCGCTTTGCGCATGGTCTATACGGTTAATTACATTGCCTATGTCGTGCATGTATCCGGCTATCCACGCAAGCTCGCCCATGCGCTTTTCGTAATTTAAATCGTTTAATATCTTCTGTGCAAAGTGCGCTGTTCTTGTTACATGAGGAAAACTGTGTTCGGTGTATCCAAGGCTGTGTAAGCACTCGTCGGCCTTTTCTATATATATTTTAATTTGTTCGTTATTTTTAACGTCCTGAGGTGTAATCATGTTTTTGCCTCTCTTTCGGGTGTAAATTTATGTTGTGCAAAAAAAGCATATAATATTTTGTTTAATTTAAATTTTTATACGTGCCAATAATATAAGTAAAACAAGCGCATACTTAATACAAAAATCTCAAGCCACACTTTAAATGTTTTGCAAACTATTTGCACTTTTCAAGCACAACAAACGCAAAGGCAAAACTGCCCTCGTGCGTTAGCGATACGTGCGCCGCTACATTTTTTTGCTGTACAAAAAGCTTTGCTTTACCGCTAAATTCAAAATAGGGCTCGCCTGTTTTTTTGCGCAGTATTTGCACCTCGCTAAGCAAAAAATCAGATGTAAATATACCTGTGCCGCATGCTTTGCCAAACGCCTCTTTTGCGGCAAAGTTTGCAGCTGCGCTTTTGTATGGGTTTGTTTTTTTTGCAAGCCACTGCTGCTCATCTTTTCCAAAAACCTTGTTAACAAAGCTTTGCCGCCTCATGGCTTTTTCAACTCTCTCGCAGCTTGTTAAATCGGTGCCAATAGAGTATATCATGCCCCGCTTCTCCTTGCTGTAATTTTGCATATAAGTAAAAATATGCAATTTCAGTATACTATATTTAAATAATATTTGTAAATACATGCAAATTATTTTTTGTTTTGCACGTAAATTTATTGCCAAAAGCTAAAAATTATGTATTTATGTATAAACTTTTGGTATTATCTATTGCATACAAATTAAAATTGCTGTACAATATTATTACAAATATATTACTGGGGGGTATATACCAATGGGTGAAAAAACTTCTGTGTTCTCTTTATATGCCGAGAGAGATAAGGAGATTAAACAAATATTAACAGACGTTTACGGCGCATTAAAAGAAAAGGGGTATAATCCCATAAATCAAATTGTGGGTTATATTTTATCGGAAGACCCAACATATATTACAACATATCAAGGCGCACGTTCTAACATACGCAAAATCGATAGAGACGATTTACTTCAGGCGTTGCTTAAAAATTATTTGGCCGACTGAAATTTGCAACAGTTAAACAATTTGCGCTTTACTGTAAGGGAGAATTATAAATGGCATTTACACCTAAACTAATGTTTAAAGGCAGGCCGCTTGTGCGCTGTAAAAACGATATTTACTACGGAAACCCGCAAGATCCGTTTGTTATTTTTATGCAGGTGCTAACAACAGTAAAAAGCGATACCGGCGCAGACGTTGCCGATAGAGTGCATATTACATTGCTTAGCACCGATACAAGCAAACCGCCACTTGAACGCATGGTAAAACAAAGCGATAAAAACGGCCTATTTAATGCGCTGGACATAGGCGTTATTTGGCTTGAGCGGGCGTTGCAACAAGGGTAATATGGCAATAAAATTATAAATGCAAATTAAAATATATAGTTTTAGGTATTTGCAATTTATTAAAATTTGCACTCGTCGTGTGTTATATCGGCGAGTGTTTTTTGCATACACGGCAAAACACAAAAAAGGAGGGGCAAACTATGGCGTATTGCGTAGCAAACACAAAAAACGGCGAAGTAAGTGTGCCAAAGGTAGTTTTTGATAAGCTAAACCAAACAGAAGACGACTGGATAAAAGTAGCGCTTTACATAGTGCAAACAAGCGATTGCAATGTAAAAAGCATAACGGCGGCGTTAAATTTAAAAAGCGAGCAATGCGCAAAAGATGCCCTCATATTTTGGAAAGGCGCAGGACTTTTGCAAAACAGCACACAGGGCGAAAAAATTGCAACACACAGCAAAAATGCCGAAAACACCTTTGCAGACGAAAAGGCAAGTACTACAGCCAAAATTTGCAAAGCGGATGCGCTAACCACTGATGAAAACTTAAAACAATCAGCACAAGCGCAAAATACGCCTGCGCATAAACCAAAATCTCACACGCACCTTACAACAGGTGAAGTTGTTACAGCGGCTGATGGCGATTATAACATTGCGCTACTTGTGCAAGAGAGCCAGCGCGTAATGGGTGCTGTAATTAGCCAGCACGATTTAAACATATATGTGTCGATGTACATGTTAAACGACATGCCAATAGATTTTATACTG
>CAYJLZ010000017.1:5905-17873 GCA_964371265.1 uncultured Bacteroides sp.
CATAGCGCACTTTGCATCGATTGGCAAGCGCAGCGCAAGGTATATAGAGCGCGCACTAATAAGCTGGCAACAACAGGGAATAACAACGTGTAGCGAGGCAGAAAAATACTTGCAAACGATAGAAAAGCAGGAAAAATATACACAAAAAGCGCTTTGCGCACTTGGTATGCAGCAAACAAAACCAAGCCGAGGCGAAAAAGCGCTTATATGGGATTGGTTTGAAGTTTACAAATACAACGAGGATATGATAACGGAAGCAGTTGGCATAGCCGGAGAAAAAAAGAGCATAAAGTATGTGGGCGGAATATTGCGAAAATGGAACGAAAAGGGTTATAAAACCATTAAAGACGTTATAGACCAAAGCAATATAGCAATGCAAAACACGCAAGTTACAAACCCCGGTGCAAAAAGCCTACTTAGCGGAAACATAAAACCCGTACCGGCATTTAAGCCAAAAAAAGGGGGTTAATGTATGACAAACGAAGATGTGTACATAAAGGCAAAAAATGCTGTGGCAACGCTGCGCCAGCAGGCAATTACTGCAGCGCAAAATTATAAAAACAGCGTGTACAAAAACTTGCCAAAACTTATGGCACTTGAAAGCGAAAAAACAGCGCTATGCATAAAATTGGCCACGGCAAGCGCAGCAGCGGCAAGCGAGGGCGAAAAAATGGCAATAACCGAAAAAATAAAAAAAGCCGAGCAAAATATTGAGCAATTGCTTTTGCAAAACGGTGCAGATATTGAAAAAATGAACCCAGATTTTATATGTAAAATATGCGAAGATACCGGCATGCAAAACGGTAAAATGTGCGAATGTGTGCATAAAAAAGCAAGCGAAATACGCAAAAACAACTTGTGTAATATAATGCCGTTGGTGCTAAGTAATTTTAGCACATTTGATGTTAACAAATACCCCGATAAATGTGACGAATACACCGGCGTAAACATAAAAACACACATGGGCGATGTTTTAAACTACTGCCTTGCATATGCCGATATGTTTACAACTAATAACAACAGCATTTATATGTGTGGCCACGCAGGCCTTGGCAAAACGCACCTTGCCCTTGCAATAGCAAACAGCGTGCTGGAAAAAGGCTATAACGTTGTATACACAAGTGCGCAAAGTTCATTTGATACAATAGAAAAAGAGCATTTTTCACAGGAGGGGCAAACGCTAAAAACAATGCAACAGGCCGATTTACTTATTTTAGACGACCTTGGTACCGAGTTTATATCGCCGTACGTAAGTGCTTGTTTGTACTCGCTTATAAACACAAGGTGCAACCGCTTGCCCACAATTTACACAAGCAATATTGTTAACGACGCCGATTTGCGAAGAAGATATACCGAGAAAATATCTTCGAGGCTACTTGGCAGTTGCGATGTGCTTACATTTTGTGGAGACGATATAAGAATTATGGATAAGTAATAAATAGAGGGCTTTACAAAATAAAAGGTTTGCAACTAAGGCAAACACTAAAAAAGCAAAAAAATATAGCGCTGCTTTATAGTAATTAAGGCATATATTAAATAATGCACTTAGCAGCTGTCGGCACAAAACAATTTTTTACGCAAAAAAGAGTAAATATAAATATATAACTAAAGGATATTAATAATGACAGATAGAAAAGAAAATATTTTAGGAACAAAGCCCATAAGCAGGCTACTGCCGTCTATGGCGTTGCCGCTTGTGTTTAGTATGCTGGTACAGGCGCTTTATTATGTTATAGACGGTATGTACGTAGCACAAATGGGAACAGATGCATTTGCAGCGGTAAACCTTGTATTTCCCATACAAAATACTATGATAGGCGTTGCGGTAGGTACGGCTGTTGGTGTAAATTCGGTTTTATCGCGAAGACTTGGTGAGAAAAAATTTAACGAGGCAACTAAAGTTGCAAATAACGGAATGATGCTTGCTATTTTGAGCAGTGCGGTTTTTGCATTAATAGGCATTTTTGGCTCCGAAGCTTTTATGCGCCTTTCCACAAGCGATGCTGTAATTATTGCAAGCGGCACAATTTACATGAGAATATGCACTATATTTTCTATGGGAATATTTGTACAAATAACAACCGAGCGGCTTCTTCAAGTGACGGGTCGCACGGTTTTTCAAATGGTAGCACAAGTTACAGGCGCAATTACTAATATTATATTAGACCCAATATTGATTTTTGGTTTATTTGGTATGCCCGAGCTTGGCGTAGCCGGTGCGGCAATTGCAACCGTAATAGGCCAGTGGGTTGGAATGACCATTTGCCTTATATGCAACCATAAATTTAACCACGAAACAAGAATAAAAGTAAAACATATGAAGTTACATTTGCCAACAGTAAAAAACATATATATAGTTGGTTTTCCAAGCATAATAATGCAAAGTATCGGCAGCTTTATGATATTTGGAATGAATAACATATTAATATCCATTAGCACAATTGGCGTTGTGGCCTACGGTGTGTTTTTTAAACTTATGAGCTTTGCGTTTATGCCTTGCTTTGGCATTGTAAGCGCACTTGTGCCAATAGTTGGATACAATTACGGTGCCCAAAACAAAAAGCGCATAATTAAAGCTATTAAAATGTCTATTTTTGCCTCAAGCACTATAATGATAGTGTGTACAATAGTGTTTTGGGCATTTCCAACGCAGTTGCTTTCGCTTTTTAATGCCGACGAAGCACTGTACGAAATTGGCATACCGATGCTTAGAATAATATCGGTTAGCTTTATATCTGCAGGTGTAATTATTAACTTTTCAAGTGTATTTCAGGCACTTGGCAACGGCATGTTAAGTTTGTGGATAAACGTAGCAAGGCAGCTTTTGGTAATTTTGCCCGTTGCATACGTTATGGCAAATTTATTTGGCTTGCAAGCCGTGTGGTTTGCGTTTCCCATAGCAGAGTGTGTATCGCTTACACTTGGAATAGTTTTTTATTTAAAAATATACAAAACACGCATAAAACCATTGCCCGATACGCCGCCACAAAACAGCCACTTGCAACAGCAATTAGATGAAATGGAGCAAACAGAGCAAGACATAATTTAAACTTTACAAATTGCTTTAATATAATTATAATATAAGTGGAAAATGGTAGCATACAAATTGCGGTTTTGCGCAAACAGTCCGCTCGCAAATTAATTACATAAAAAAAACATAAATTAATGGGAGATTTAAAATGGTAAAAGATATACCCTCGCTGTTTGGTACAATGGTTTTTAACGACATTATAATGAAACAACGCCTGCCGCGTGATGTTTACAAAGCGGTAAAAAAATGCGCCGACGGTAAGGCAAAACTAGAGCTTGCCGCAGCAACCGTTGTAGCTAGGGCAATGAAAGATTGGGCGTGTGAAACCGGCGCAACTCACTTTACACACTGGTTGCAGCCAATGACGGGCATTACCGCCGAAAAACACGACAGCTTTATATCTCCAACCGACGACGGGCGCATTATTATGGAGTTTAGCGGAAAAGAGCTTGTTAAAGGTGAGAGCGATGCGTCGAGCTTTCCCTCGGGAGGCTTGCGTGCAACGTTTGAGGCGAGAGGCTATACCGTGTGGGACACAACCTCGTACGCATTTATAAAAGACAATACACTTTGTATACCAACTGCTTTTTGCTCGTATTCGGGCGAGGCGCTGGATAAAAAAACGCCGCTACTTCGCAGTATGGAGGCGCTTAACACACAGGCAATGCGCATACTTAGGCTTTTTGGCAACACGGGCGTAAAGCGAGTAATAACAACGGTTGGTGCCGAGCAAGAGTATTTTTTAATAGACAAAAGCGTTTACCTAAAACGCCTTGACCTTATAAATTGCGGCCGCACACTTTTTGGTGCAAAGCCTGCAAAGGGCCAACAAATGGAAGACCACTACTACGGCACACTAAAGTACAGGGTATCGCAATTTATGCGAGAGTTTGACGAAGAGCTGTGGAAACTGGGCATTTTAAGCAAAACAAAACACAACGAGGTTGCACCCGCACAGCACGAGCTTGCACCTGTGTTTACTACAACTAATATAGCAACCGATCATAATCAGCTTATAATGGAAATTGCAAAGTCGGTTGCAAATAAGCACAATTTAACGTGCCTTATGCACGAAAAACCTTTCGAATACGTTAACGGCAGCGGTAAGCACAACAACTGGAGCATAAGTACCGACACGGGTGTTAATTTGCTAGAGCCGGGTGACACCCCCCACGAAAATGCACAATTTTTGCTGTTTTTGGTAGCGGTAATAAAAGCGGTTAACGATTATCAAGACCTGCTTCGTGTTAGCGTAGCCAGTGCCGGAAACGACCATCGCCTTGGCGCAAACGAGGCGCCGCCGGCAATAGTAAGCATGTTTTTGGGCGATGAGCTTGAAGAAATACTAAACGCACTTGAAAACAGCGAGAGCTATGAGAGCCGCGGCAAAACGCAAATGGAAATTGGCGTTAGCGTACTGCCAAACTTTGCAAAAGACACAACCGACAGAAACAGAACTTCTCCGTTTGCATTTACAGGCAATAAATTTGAGTTTAGAATGGTGGGCAGTGCGTTTTCAATAGCCGGCCCAAACATAGTGCTAAACAGCATTGTTGCCGACACGCTGAGAATTTTTGCCGATAAACTTGAGGGTGCGGCCGATTTTAACGATGCACTTGAAGATTTAATATGCCAAACAATAAAAGATAACAAGCGCATAATATTTAATGGCAACAACTACACACAGCAGTGGAAACAAGAGGCCGAAAAACGTGGTCTTTTAAACCTTGTAACAACTGTAGATGCTTTGCCAAGACAACTGGATCAAAAAAACATACAAATGTACTTGCGCCAAGGCGTGTTTACCGAGAGCGAAGTGGAGTCGAGATACGAAATATTGCTTGAAAACTATTGCAAAACAGTAGACATAGAGGCGAACACAGCGGTGGAGATGGCAAAACGCAACATATTGCCGTGCTGTTTTAACTACCAAAAACAACTTGCAAACTTAATAACAAAAAAGGCCGAGTGCGGCATAGTTTGCAACTGTGAGCAAATACTACTACAAAAATTAAGCGATTTAGGCGATGAGCTAAGCATGGCAAGCGATGAATTGCAAAAACAGCTTGTAGACGTAAAAAAACACGGCGACACATTAAAAGTTGCTGAATTTTACAAAAACACGGCACTTGTGCTAATGGAAAAAATGAGGAAGAGTGCAGACGAGATAGAAAGCCTTGTTGGTGCAGATTACTGGAGTTTGCCAACATACAGCGAAATTTTGTACAGCGTTAACTAAATAGTATAATATTAAACAAAAGCGGTAGCTAAGTTAGCTACCGCTTTATTATTTTATATAATTAATTGCTACAATATAATGCGAGAAAATTATAATAAATATAAAAAGTTAAAATAAAACCTAAAAAGTTATAACCTAACACACATAAAAAACTAATTACCCACTAAACAGGCAAGCGTACACATAAAAAGACAAGAACCTTACTAAACAGGCAACTTGCAAAAACTACAAAACTGAGTGTAAAGCACACTGTACTTATCGTGTAAAAAGTCGGTTTTATTTGGCGCATATGTCGCACAAGGCTCGCAAGTGTTGTTTACCGCATTTGGCTCGTGCTTTGCATCAAACACTCTCTCACCACTTTTACAAAGCGGCAAAAGCAGTGCAATGCTACTACCTACTCCTTGCCTGCTCTCGGCAATAAGCTTGCCGCCAAAGCTGTTTGCAAACCCCTGCACAACGGCAAGGCCAAGGCCTAAATTTTCGGCTGGCAAGCTGTCGTCGTATGGGTCTTGCGATACAAATGCGCCGTACATATGCTTTAGCAAATCGGGCTTTATACCCTTTGCGTTGTCGCTTACACTAATAGCGGCAAATTCGTTTGTTTTGTAAACACAAACCTTAACTTTTGCATTATCACTTGAATATATTACGCTGTTGCATATAATGTTTGCAAAGCACACACAAAACATCTCGCTGTTTGCAAGGGTGTATAAATTTTCGTTTGGCAAAACTATTTCAAAATCAACGTTGTTGCAAACTATACAAGCGTCGTGCAAAAAAGCTTTTACAGTGCTTGTTATGCAAACAGCGCTTTTATATACTACACTGCCGTGCAAGTGCGCATAACATTTTAAATTTTGTGCTGTGCGCAACATTTCGTATGCATTTTTTACTGCCTTGTCTATGCAAAGCATGTCGCAATTATCGTTTTGAGCACTGCGCCTAATTGCCGGCATAACAGCCAATATATCTTTTGCCTTGTTTTCAAGCTGACAGCTTATTTGTAAAGCGTTTGTGTGTATTAACATATTAATCTCCGTAAATATTTTTAAACAGTATTTGCTTTATTGTATCAAGTTTTATTAAATGTATTCATTTTTATGTATTTTTCGTTAAATTTTAGTCAATGGTATTGCACAGCGGTAAAATTTGCGGTACAATAAATACCATACAGACAACAATGCCAATGTTTATTTAATTTTGGCATTAAAATTAAATTTGTCTAAAATCAAGGGAGGATAATATAATTATGGCAGTAAAAGTTGCAATTAACGGTTTTGGTCGCATAGGTAGGTTGGCATTTCGCCAAATGTTCGGCGCAGAGGGCTACGAAGTAGTAGCTATTAACGATTTAACAAGCCCCAAAATGCTTGCTCATCTACTAAAATACGACACAGCTCAAGGCCGTTACGATGGTCACACAGTAGAGAATGACGATACATCTATAACAGTAGACGGCAAAAAAATTGAAATTTTGGCAGAGAAAGATCCTGCTAACTTGCCTTGGAAAAAAATTGGCGTAGACGTTGTTTTGGAGTGCACAGGTTTCTTTACAGCTAAAGCTAAAAGCCAAGCTCACATAGATGCAGGCGCACGTAAGGTGGTTATTTCAGCACCTGCAGGCAACGATTTGCCAACAGTTGTTTTCGGCGTTAACGAAAACGTTCTTACAAAAGAAGATAACATCATTTCGGCAGCATCTTGCACAACAAACTGCCTTGCACCAATGGCAAAGGCACTTAACGATGCATACCCAATTCAAAGCGGTATAATGACAACTGTTCACGCTTACACAGGCGACCAAATGATTTTAGACGGCCCACACCGCGGCGGAGACTTGCGCAGAGCCAGAGCAGGCGCATCTAACATCGTTCCTAACTCAACAGGCGCTGCAAAAGCTATCGGCCTTGTTATTCCCGAGCTAAACGGCAAACTTATCGGCTCAGCACAGCGTGTTCCTGTAAACACAGGTTCTACAACTATTCTTGTAGCTGTTGTTAAAGGCAAAGACGTTACAGCTGAAAGCATTAATGATACAATGAAAAAAGCCGCAAACGAGAGCTACGGCTACAACACAGATGCTATCGTATCAAGCGACGTTATCGGCATTAAATACGGCAGCCTTTTCGATTCAACACAAACAATGGTAACAAAAATCGACGACGAATCATATCAAGTACAAGTTGTATCTTGGTACGACAACGAAAACAGCTACACAAGCCAAATGGTTCGCACAATTAAATATTTTGCAGAACTTTCATAATTTAAACTAAACTTTGCGCCCACGGCTTTTGCTGTGGGCGTTTTTGCTTTAAAAAAATTTATCAGCCCTTAAATGCCGGCCCTGTGTTAACTAATTATTACAAAACAAAAAAACGGTTGATAAGATATTAAAAACATAGTATAATGTACTTTAGCGCATATTTAATTGTTTAATACATTGAAATGCCCGATTATAAGGTGGTGTTTTTTTGCAAAACGGCAACAATACCGGCAAACAAATGACAGAAAGACAAAAAAGATACAAAAAAAAGCAAGAGTTAAAAAAAGCAAGGCAAATGTTTTTTTTGGTGTCGTTTATATGCATACTTATACTGGCGGGCATAATAACGCTTATAATTAACGCAGTAACAAACAATGGTGGGCAAAATGTTGCGCAAAGTAGCCCACAAAGCGGCACAACACAAAATAGCCAATCGCAGCAGGTAAGTGCGGCGCAGCAAACAGCGCAAAGTACAGCACAAAACAGCGGGGTAAACAGCCAGCAAACTGCCGCACAAGGCACTGCGCAAAGCAGCACACAACAAAGCACAAATGCACAGCAAACAGGCAATTTATTGCCGCACAGAGAACAGCAAAACAGCTACACACTGCCAAATGCAAGCACAATGGCGTTGCCGCTAAACGGCACGGCGCCACAGCAATACTACGATAATGTGCTTATTATGGGCGATAGTTTAGTGCAAAGCATGCAACTTTTTAAAGAGCAAGGCAGTAATGCAACGTTTGCACCATACTACAACTCTTCGCCAAAAGACATTATTAGCGGCGAGGTTACAAATGCAAGCGGCCAGCGTGTAAATGCAATAGATGAAATGGTTAGCATAGCAAAACAAAACGTATACATTGCCCTTGGCACAGATAGCCTTGACGAACTTGATAACGATGAGTTTGTGCAAAGCTACGATGAGCTTTTAACAGAGTTGAAAGAAAAAATGCCCGAAAACACAGTTTATTATCTAGTCAGTGTGCTACCGGTATCTTCGCAAAAGGCAAATGAAGATGAAAATTATTCTATTGATAGGATAAATACATTAAACAACGAAATTGCCGTACTTGCCTATAAGCACAATATGAATTATTTGTATATAAATAGCGATTTATCGGATGAAAACGGTTATTTAAAGCAAGAGTTTTTAAGCGGAACAGGCGGAATAAAAATAAATTCGGATGCATGTAGCGCAATTTTTGGGCATATAATTACACATACATCTTATATAAGCACAGGTAGGCTTTAAGCAATAACAATTATTTACATTAACATACATTTAAAAGAGGAGAATTTTAGTGGCAAACTACAACGATTATGTGGTAAGAAAAAGACGAAGAAAAATTATTAGGACAAGCATTTTGCTAATTTTAATGATATTGATAGTAGCCGGCGCAGGTGCACTTGCATATGTTACGGGTAGGTTGCTTACAGGTAAACCGCTATTTGACGATATGCTTATTAACTACGAGTACAGCACGGCTACACAGCAGCTGAGCGAGGAGCAACAAGACGATACGGCCTTGCAAAGTAACGAGCAAACGCCGCAAGTTACAGCACTTAAAAGTGTGTGGAATACTATGGAGCCCGTTGCCCAAACGCTATCTTATACATCTGTTGCAACAGATGATAGAATGCTTGCGTTGCCGCAAAACGGAAAGGTAGACCTTGAGTACTTTAGAACGGCAATGTTTGTTGGCGATTCGCTATCGCAGGGTTTTACAATATACGAGCCACTTGCTAGCATAGTAATACCGGCGGCATTTAAAGGCGCAAGCCCAAGTGGCATGGTGGCAAATAACTCGGGTAGTTTAAACGATAGCGTAACTGTACCTATGTGGGACCATATAGCATCGCAAACACCGCAAAATATATACCTTGGCATGGGCATAAATGCGCTACTTTCGGCTAGCGATGACGAAGCGTTTTTAAAATATTACGCCGACTTGCTGGATGCACTGCGTACGCAATTTCCCACAGTGCCTATATACGTACAAAGCATAACACCGGTAACGGCAGCCACAAGCGATGCACGCCCGCAATTAAATAACGACAGAATAGACCTTTTAAACGATGCAATAGCCTTAATGGCAATGGAACGCGGTATGTACTACCTTAACGTACACGAAGTTTTGGCCGACGAAAACGGTGCGTTGAGAGAAGACCTTGCAGGAAGCGACGGCATACACTTGCTCGACGGCAATAAATATATGGTATGGGTAGAATATTTACAAACGCACACAGCATATAGCGAGTACAACAGCCAGTTTTTAACAGAGCCGTACAATTTCTAATAATAAGTGGCTTAATTAAAAGGCAATGTGGCATTAACGGTGCGGCGTTGCCTTTATTTTAGTGTATTTGGCAAAGCATATTTATAAAATTGCACGCAAAGCGTTTGCCTACCGGCAAATACTTTAAACGACACACCGCAAAGGAGAGCGTAAATTGCAAAATGAAAACTTAAAAAAGAATTTTTTATGGAACACTGCCGGCTCGCTAATATATTTTTTTGCGCAGTGGCTTTTTACAATAGTTGTGTGGCATTTAAGCGCAGGCCAAAGTGCCGCAAGCGAAAACGCCGGCCTACTTGCAACAAGCACAACGCTCACTGCAATTTTTTTGTCGCTCGCGTCTTACGGTATGTACAACTACCAAGTATCAGACTTAAGCAATAAATTTACACCTAGCGAATATATATACAGCCGCAATATAACTTGCGCAATGGCAAGCATTTTGTGCCTGGCTTTTGTATTTGTTACGGGTATAGGCAACCCTTACAGTACTGCGCAAATAATTTGTGTGGTATTTATGCTTTGCTTTAGAATGATTGAGAGCAAAACAGATGTTTATAACGCTATTATGCAAAAAAATGCCAGACTGGACCTTGTGGGCAAAACTTACGCCGCTAGGGGTATTATATCGCTAATTGGTTATTGCACAGTGCTTTATTTTACAAGCAACATGGTTTGGGCACTGTTTGCTGTTGCAATACTAAATGTATTTTTATTCTCAACATATACAAAAAGTAAATCGAGTACATTTTACACAAAAGAAAAAGCAGCTGTAAAAAATGTACTATTGCTTTTAAAAGTTTGTGCTCCGCTTGCACTTTACAGTTTTTTGTGCAATACGTCGTTAAGCATACCGCGCATATTTTTACAGCGCATTTACGGCTCGCAAAGCCTAGGAATATTTAACTCGGTAACAGCGCCTGTATTGCTATTGCAAGTTGGTGCAACATATTTGTTTACGCCTTTTATTACAATTTATGCAACCAACTACCAAAACAAAAATAAAAGCGGTTTTATAAAGGCTTTATTGCTTGTATTTTCCGCAATAAGCGCACTTATGCCAATTGGTATAATTATTGCCCAAGTTTTGGGGCCCTGGGGTTTGCGCACATTTGTAAGTGCCAACCTTGAGCAGTACTCGAACTTGCTTGCACCAATGGCAATTACGGCGGTGTTAACAGCGCTTGTTTTATTTTTTAGTATGGTGCTAACTGTTATGCGCTGTATGCCACAGCTTATAGTTTGTAATGTTTTAAGTATTGCGGTGTCTTTTGCTGTAAGTGTGCCATTTATAACAGCTTATAATATACAAGGCGTAAACTACACGTGCATATGCGCACTTATTGTGCAAGCGCTGGGCCTTGCAGTATGCTTAGTGGCAAAGATAAAAAAGCACTTTAATTAATTATTATAGTAAAAGTACCGAAAAAGTGGTTAAAATATTATAAAAACCAAAATACCATTAACTTGTAAATTGCAATATTTTAAACAACAAATAGCGGTAATTTTCTTAAAGCAGCATTTAACTGTAAAAGCATAAAATGCAATAAAAATTAAATAAAACCTATATTAAAAACGGAGGAAGACACAATGCGATATGTAGGAAGTCATATTTCGGCATCGGGCGGATATACGGCAATGGCAAACAAGGCACATAGCCTTGGGGCAAATACGTTTGCATACTTTACACGCAACCCTCGCGGCGGCAGTGTAAAAGCGCAAGATGAAGATGATGTTAAAGAGTTTTTAAATTTGTGTAAAACTTACGAAATTGGAAAAATAGTGGCACATGCACCGTATACATACAATTTGTGTGCGGCAAAACAGAACTTGCGAGAATTTGCAAAAAATGCAATGACAGAGGACTTGCAAAGAATGCAAAGCCTGCCGGGCAACTATTACAACTTACACCCGGGCAGCCACGTAGGCCAGGGCGCAGAGCTTGGCATACAGCTTATAGCCGATTTGCTTAACAGCGTTTTGTCAGAGGATTTAAAAACAACAGTACTACTTGAAACAATGGCCGGAAAAGGCAGCGAAGTGGGTTCAACATTTAGCGAACTCAGGCAAATAATAGATAAGGTAACTTTAAAACACAAGGTTGGTGTACTGCTGGATACATGCCACGGGTG
>CAYJLZ010000017.1:17883-27543 GCA_964371265.1 uncultured Bacteroides sp.
CGCAGGTTACGACATTGTAAACAACCTTGACGATGTTATTACAGAGTTTGACAACACAATAGGACTAGAGAATTTACACGCTATACATTGTAACGACAGTTTAAATGTACTAAGCGCACATAAAGACAGGCACGCAAAACTTGGCGAAGGCAATTTGGGGTTGCAAACGTTTAAAAATGTTGTAAATCACGCAGCGCTTAAACACCTGCCGTTTATACTGGAAACACCAAACGACGATGCGGGCTGGGCAAAAGAGATACAAATGCTTAAGGATATGTAAATACGTAAAAATTATTGTGCAATGTAAGATTGCATAGCTTTATGGCTTTTGCACAAAAGTGTATAAATAATTTAGCTTGTATTTTTGCAATATATAAGTGTAATTTATAATGCAAAAAACAATGAGTATGATAAAAATATTTTTAAAGGAACTAGTATGCAAAACAAAATTAAAAACTATATTAAAACAATTAACATAAAGCCAAAAACAGTTGCATTAAATTTAGCGTTCGACATGGCCGGAGGCTTTTTTTACGCAATAGGCATATACACATTTGCAAAGGCAGCGCAGTTTGCAATGGGTGGTGTTGGCGGTATAACGCTAATTTTAAATCATCTCTTCCCTATTTTGCCAATAGGCACAACTGCGCTTGTTTTAAACTTGCCCATAATAGCACTTTGCTACCGAATTGTTGGGCGAAAGTTTATGCTGCGCAGTTTTATAAGCATGGCAATAACCACTTTTTTTACCGATATTGTTGCGCCGCTTATACCCGAGTACACGGGCGATAAACTGCTTGCATCTATATTCGGCGGCGTGTTTTTGGGCATTGGCCTTGCGCTAATATACGCACGCGATTCGTCTACCGGCGGTAGCGACTTTGTAATAATGTCGGTTAAAAAGCTTCAGCCACATATGTCGCTTGGGCAAATTATATTGATATCCGACTGCGTGGTGATATCGCTTGGCGGTTTAGCCTTTGGAAATATCGACTCGGTGCTGTACGGAGCAATAGCCTCGTTTGCATCTACTGTTGTTATAGACAAAATAATGTACGGCACGGGCGGCGGCAAAATGGTAATTGTAATTACGCAAAAGGGCTTCGAGCTTGCCAAAAATATAGACGATGAAATTGAAAGAGGTTCAACTATTGTAAAATCGATAGGCGGATACACTAAAGAGGAAAAACATATGGTTATATGCGTTGCAAGCCGTCATCAAGTATTTAAAGTGCGAAATATAGCACATAAAATAGACCCACTAAGCTTTGTTACAATAACAGATGCCACAGAAATATTTGGCGAGGGTTTTACGCCGCACATTTAGAGTTTTGTGCTTAACTTAATAAAAAACAATTAATAACTTGTAAATTATACAGTAGTTTTATAATTTACAAGTTATTTTTGAATTATTTATACATTGTAAATATGAATAAATTATTGTATAATTAAAGAATATTTTGTTGCTTATACTGATGCTTTGAGTTGAATTTTCGCTTGCGGCGAAAATAAGTGCATATTTTTTGAAAAAACAAAACAATTATGCATATGGGCAATTTTAATGTAAACTTTAAAGCATTAGCAAACTAGTAATAAAATAGTTAACATGGCATTAGTTACAAGCAAAAAACCGACAAATTAAAACGTGAGGAGACAACAATGGAGAAACTTTTTAAACTAAAACAGCACAATACCAACGTAAAAACCGAAGTTGGCGCCGGCATTACAACGTTTTTGGCAATGGCGTACATACTTGCGGTTAACCCCGCAATGCTAGGCGATGCCGGCATGAATCCACAAGGTGTATTTTTGGCAACAGGCATTGCGGCGGCAATAGCAACGGTTGTAATGGGCCTTTTGGCAAACTACCCAATAGCGCTTGCCAGCGGCATGGGCCTTAATGCATACTTTGCATACACAATAAGCCTTGGCGAGCTTGGCTCGTACGAAAATGCATGGCAAATAGCACTTACAGCAGTTTTAATAGAGGGTATTATATTTATAGTATTATCGCTATTTAAATTTAGAGAAACACTTGTAAACAGCATACCGGAAAACCTAAAATTTGGTATAACAGCAGGTATTGGCTTGTTTATAACATTTATAGGATTGCAAAACGCAGGCATAGCAGGGGCAGACGTAGCAACAAAAGTTGCACTGGGAGATATAACATACGCACCTGTGGCACTTGCAATTATAGGCGTTATAATAATTGGAATTATGGAATTTTACAAAATAAAAGGCAGCATACTTTGGGGTATATTAATAACATGGCTGCTTGGCATAGTAGCACAGCTAACGGGCTGGTATGTTGTTAACCCCGAGGTTGGCGCATACTCGCTACTACCGCAAATAAGCGGCATACAAAGCTTTATACCAAGCTTTGGCGCACTTGGCGAAACAGCATTTAAATTTAACTTTGCATTTATGATGGAAAACGCAGTAGAATTTGCAATTATTGTTTTTGCATTTTTATTTGTAGATTTGTTTGACACAGTAGGAACACTTGTTGGTGTTGCGGCAAAGGGCGATATGCTTGATGAAGACGGCAAACTACCTAACGCAGGCAAAGCACTTATGGCCGATGCAGTAGGTACGGTTGCAGGCGCTTGCCTTGGTACAAGCACAGTTACAAGTTATGTAGAGAGCTCGGCAGGTGTGGCACAGGGCGGACGCACAGGCCTAACAGCAATTACAACGGCAGGTATGTTTGTACTTGCAATGTTCCTTTGGCCTGTATTTGGTGCAATACCAAGCTTTGCAACTGCACCGGCACTTATAATAGTTGGCCTATTTATGATGAGCAGCATTAAAAAGGTTAAGTTCGAGGGCGACATGGCCGACGTACTTGGCGCATTTATTGCAATAATAATGATGCCATTTACATACAGCATAGCAAACGGCATAATGTTTGGTGTACTAACATGGATGGTATTAAAACTTGCAAAAGGCAAAGTAAAAGATATTCACCCTGTTATGTGGATAGTATTTGCACTGTTTGTAATAAGAATATTTACATATTTTATATAGTTTTTTAAGTAGGCTAAAGTGGGCATTAAGTAAACTAAAGGCGTTATTATGCAATTAATTTACATCTGTGCCGCTTTAAAACATTTAATAAAGCGCAGTTATTAGTTATTGCTTTTACTGTATAAATACAAAATAAAATCCCCTCTCACATAAAATTGTGAGAGGGGATTTATATTTTTACTACTAATAATTCTTAATTGTTTTCTACCTTTTCTTCAACATGTTTTTTGCGAGAAACAAGGCTTGTAACAACTTGTGCAAATGCTATTAGTGCCATTAAGAATGTCCACTCGTCAACTATTGTCATAGGAAGAGTCATGTCTTCTGTGAGGATAAAGACTACAATTGCTACAACTGCAACGCCTATGCTTAGTATGCGAGAAAAACCTTTGCGTTTTAGTAAAGACTTCTCGTCTTTTTCGCTATCGTATTGGCTCTCTTGGCCATTTTTGCGGTTAAAGTAGCCCATAACAAGTACTACGCTTATAAATGCTGTTGCAAGTGTTAGTATAAGGTTAAGCAGAGCCCAGCTTCTACCAAATGCAGCAAGTGGTAAAGTTGCATCTCCTATTTGAACAGTCAAGTCCTCAAGTGCCGAAGCTAGTGGAACAAGAACAGGAGGAACATCAATTCCGCCAAAAGGCTCTTCTATCTCGGCAGGTGCCACAGGTGCGGGAGTTTCGGGAGTTTCAGTTAAAGTGGTTGTGCCGGGTGTAGTAGGATTAGTTGGGTCTGTTGGATTAGTTGGGTTTGTAGGATCTGTTGGGTTTGTTGGGTCTGTTGGCAAACCGGGTATTTCTTCAAGTACAGGTAGTTCGGGCTCGCCAAGGTCGTTGCGCTCTTTCGGTGTGCCCTCGTCCTCGTAAGTAAGCGTGTGTTCTTCGTTAGTTGGGTAATCGCCTATGTTAAGGCCTGCATCGCTTGCCTGAATATAAAATTTAAATGTAACTGTTTCATCGGCAATATAATCGATGTTTGCTGTAATTTGCTCTCTTGGCTCGCCGTTGTAATCAATAGTTTCTATAATATATTCGCCGGGTAATGGTGTGCTGCCTGTTGCAGGAGTTAACTCCATTGTAGTTGTGCCGCGAGTTAGTGTAACAGGGTATTGTGCGTTTGCAACAATTTTAAACTCGTCTGTCACAATATCCGAGATAACTGCATTTGTCATTGTAGTAACAGATGTTTGGTCTTTAAAAATATCGTTAACTATTGTTGCCAGTGTGTTTATGTTGTTTGAATTGCTGTAACCGATATTATAATGTGTACCACCGGTTTGAGTTGAAAGCGCTGTTAAACTTGCTGCATTGCTGGCGTTAATACCTATTGTGTGTATTGTAGGTGTAAAGCCGCTTGCCAATACGCTTTGGCCATTGTAAGTTTGAACTACGGGATTTTGCTGATCTTTAGTTGCAATACCGCTAACAGCATGGTAGCTTACGCCGTTATATGTTTGAGACCAAGCCCTTATTGTGTTAGATGGATTTACAAATCCTAAAAGTGCTTCGGGAACACCGTCGCTTATAAATAAAACAATTAGTTCACGGTCTGTTGTTCCTCGTGAATCTGCAAATACTTGTGCTTGTTGCAATGCTATTGTGTAGTTTGTTCCGTCACCCGATGGGTTTTCTTGTTCGCTTGTTTTGTAGTGGTCGTGATCATATATAATGTCGCCGTCTTGGTTGCGGAATATATGTGCGCCGCTTGGTTTAGTTTGTACAAATAAGTTGTCAAAATCTTGAATATTGTTTTGGAAGTTAAAGCTGTTTATTGTATTGCCCGAAAATTGTACAAGTGCAACACGGTTGTTTGCGCTATTGTCTGCTTGTAAAAGGCTGGAGGCTAAACTGTCAACAGCTGAAAGTGCGCTCTCCCAGTTAGTAATGCCGTTGCCTACATAACCGCTTGGCATACTTGTAGATTTATCTAAAACAATTATTATATCAGTATCTTGTGTTGATGGTGTTGTTGAAAATTCAAATTGAATGCTACCGATATTATCGTCGGTGTTTTCCCAAGCGGCAGATTTTTTGCCGTATAAGCCATCAGCATCGGTGCTGCTTAAAGTTGGGTCGTTGGCTTGGCTGTAAAGCTCGCTCGCGGGCAACTTGTTTTCGGCTGCAAGGTTTGTAAGTGTGTACGATAAATATTGATAATACTTGCCACCAAAAAGCAGGCTTTGTATATCGGAGTTTGTGAGCTCGTTAAATTTTGCATAAAGGTTAAATGTTAATGTTCCGCTCTCTAATTCGGTGCCATCGGCAACGTTAAAAATGTAAGGTGCTGTAATAATTTGGCCGTCGGTAGCATTTTTTGTTGGGCCAAAGCCAATAAAGCTACCAAAACCTGTGGCCTCTTGCGGTGTGCCGGCGTCGGTAATAGCCTGTGCACTTAGCGTTACACCTGTTACATTGCCGTTAACGTCTTTAATTAAATCACTTTCGCTAAGTGTTATTGTTTTAAACTCGGTGCTAATTCCACGTATATAAACGCTTGAGCTTAAGTGGTTATCGTATGTAGCTAGCTTATTATTTAATGTATGCAAAACAATTTCGTATGTGCTTACAGTAGGTGCAGCAGGAGGAGTAACTTTTGCAAGTGCTGCATTTAAAGCCTCTTGTGCGGCAGTTACAACGGCCTGTGCTTCGGTAACGGCTACTGCTGCGGTGTCGTAATTTGATTGTGCTGTGTTCAATTCGCTTTGTGCTGTATCAAATGCAGTTTGTGCTGTTGTTAAGTCTTCGCTTGCGGTTGTTGCAATAGCCCTTGCACTATCAACATCGGCAATTAACTGTGCATCATCGGGATCGTTAAGCAAAGCTGTTTCAGCTGTTTTAACATCGTCAAGTGCAGTTGTATTGGCCTGTGTTGCATCTTGCAAAGATGTTTGTGCAGTGCCAAATGTAGTTTGCGCCGCCTGTAAAGCCTCGCCGGATGACTGCAATGTTGCCTCGGCCTCGGTTAATTTTACGGTTGCCTCGTCCAACGCTTTTTGCAATTCGTCTACGGTGGGCTCGGTTGTGCCACCCGTATTCTTATCGTCGGTATCGGGCTGGTCAGCCAAAGGTATGTTTTGTGGGTCAATATCCACAGTGTTTTGCGTTACGCGTATTGGCAAAAATACAACTGCCGATACAAATAACATTATTACTACTAAAATACTTGCCAGTGTGCGCTGCTTTTTGGTAAACTGTTTCATTGTTAATAATCCCTTTAATATATATTTTTTTTATTTTAATTACATTTATGTACTGCATGTACATAAGCAATTTTTGTTACGTAAACATTGTACCACAACGTGGTTACACTCTGGTTACTTATTACAAAATTAAACAAAAAATTTAGCACACAATGTAACCAAAAACAAAAAATCTCCTTGTAATTACGATACAAGGAGATTTTTTTAAAACGCTATTATTAAATATTTAAAAAAATTTTTTAAAATATTTTTAGCCAAATGTATTTTAATGGTAAAAAAGTAAATATTGCCTATAAAAAAGCGTTGCTGGCATCGTTGCCGCCCAAATCGCGCACATAGTCATCGCAAACAAAACCCTGCACGTGTATATGGTTTTCGCCGGTGCCAAAACTGTTGCGCTCAAACACAATGTCGCCGCACACCTTGTTGTTTTTGCAAGCACCGTGGCCGTGGCCGGTAGCGCCGCTTGCCTTAACTTTGTAGCGGTAACCCTCTATTGTATTGTCAGTGCATGTTATGTTTTCAACTCTGTTGTTTGTCATAACAGCTGTAACAACGCTGTGGTCGCCTATTTCCTCGCCCCACTTTTTGTCGTGGCGTGGGTAGCCAAAGTTCCAGTCAAACAGGCGCCCGTCCATTTGGCAACCGTCAAATACAAATGGGCAATCAACGTCTATAAATTCGTTGTGGTGTATGTTTACATTGCGCACCGCGTTATTTTTATG
This sequence comes from uncultured Bacteroides sp., assembly GCA_964371265.1. GTDB lineage: Bacteria > Bacillota > Clostridia > Oscillospirales > Ruminococcaceae > Ruthenibacterium. The sequence goes on from CAYJLZ010000017.1 coordinate 24,838, forward strand.
CTCAACGGGTCCGTCTAAAAATGTGTATACGCCCGTAATTACAACGCCAACACCCTCAAATTTGTTGTTTGCAATCTCTACGTTTTCAATAAGGTAATCGCAAGATTTCATTCCGGGGTAGTAATCTCCCCTAACGCCCATCATAAAAATGCCGCGTGCAGGTTCGCCAAGGTCCTCGATTACCTGCTTAATATGGTTATTTGTTATTTTAATATTTTTTATACTGCTGCCGCCGCCCTCTTCAAAGTGGTGTGCTCCGCCGCAAAGCTGCATACCCGAGATACCTTGCTCGCAGTAGTTACCCGTAATGTTAACACCGTCAATTGTAACAACGCCCGTATTTATGCACTGTGCCACAACTGTAATTGGTACGTCCCAACAAGTTTGTACATGGTTGTTTGTTATGTTAATGTTGCGCACAACAAGGTTAGAGTAGCTTAAATTTTGAGCAACAATGGTGCCGCCGCTTGGTATTGCAGTTAAAAAGGTAATGCCTGCTCTTGTTGAACCCTCCTTAGTGCAATTGTTAACATACAACCCGTCTAAAAGGCAGTTGTCAATGGTGTCGCCTCCTTTGTGGCGTGCGCAGCACAGCACATACCCCAAAGACACATCTGCGTACTCGTATTCTTGCCACTGTGCATCTTTGCTAATAACAGTACACCCATTAAATGTAATGTTGCGCAATATAGAATTTGAGCGCGACGAACCTACTTCGATAGCATTTAAAGCGTGCTTTACCGTTACATTTTGCACAAGTACGTTTTCCACACAGCTGCCAAGGCCGTCTACCTCTAGGCCAAACTTAAAGTTGTCGATAAACAAATTTTGCACTGTAACATCGCTAGAAACAACCGAAAATGCAAATATATCACTGTTTTCGCCTTTAATAACGGCATTGTTGCCCGTTATTGTAATAGGAAAGTGCAAGTTTAGAGTTTTTGTAAGTATATGCTCTCCCTCAATAATAAGTTCAGCGCCCTCAATGCCGCTAAAATGGTCGTTTTTAGTGCCGTTTAGGTAATCTGCAAAGTCGTTAATAGTATACGTGCCAAGTGTGTATTGTTTCATAACTTTCTCCATATCTAAAAAATAAAAGTAATGCGCTGTAAATTGACAAATTATATAACAATAATATATAATCAAAACACCAAAGGCAAGAACAAAAATGAACAAACTGTTCGACTTTTGTAATAAGTATGGAGCATAGATAAAATGAAGAATATTGAGCGCATTGAAAAAAACAAAAATGCTATAAAAAATGCATTAATTAACAACTGCAAGGGCGATGTTCGAAATATGTCGGTAGTACGGCTTTGCAAGCTTGCCAATGTAGGGCGAACCACGTTTTATAATTATTACGACGGCATACACAGCGTAATAGAAGAGATGGAAAAAGAGTACCTAACGCCGATATTTAACGTTAAAGAGGACCGCACAATAGACGATCACGTGCAGGAAATGCTAAAGCACCCAAAAGAATATATGTTTTTGCTAAATAACAGTAAGTTTATAGAATTATCGTTTAAAAATGCACCAATTATAAGTGAAAAACACTTTAGCAATAAAATTGATATATCGAAAGAATCGGTAAAAACAGTATCGATTTTTATTATACCGGGGTTTATAAGCCTAATAAAAAATATTTTAAGTAAAAACAGCACAATAACAAAGCAAAATATGGGCAAGCTTTTTTGTATTATTGAAAAACATATGTATGAAATGATAGAGGAATACAACGCTATTGAATAAATAATTTAAAAAAGTTATTTGCAAAATATTTATAACTGCAATTGCGCAGTAGGTAAAAACAAAAAAAGCACACTTTAGCATGTACTAAAGGGTGCTTTTTTAATTACATATTTTTAGGCAAAGTTATAAATATAAAAGTTATACGTTACATTAAATAATTATAAATAACTTATGCTGTATTGCTTGTAAAACACTTTATGAAGCAACATTAGGATACAGATATATTGGTAATTAAGCTGGTTGCAGTTGCAGTTTTGCCATTGAGATTACTTGTAATTACGCAGTAATAAAACTTTATAGTACCTGAAACGTCTCCTGTAACTGTTAATGTACTAGATGTTTCTCCGTTTAGCTTTGTGCTTCCCGCAGTTGTGTCAAATGATGTTGCCTGATACCACTGATACGATAAGATGCCATTGCTGCTGGCGGCAACATAAACGTCAACAGTATTGTCTACATCAACAGAAGTCTCTTGTGGCTGGCTCGTTATTTTTATATAAGGAACGTCATTTTGCTTATCAGGTATATTAAACACGCCCAAAATAATGTTAGATCTAATAACTCTATTTGTAGTAGGGTCTGTTACTTCACAGAAATAGAACTGCCGTGAGTAGCCTTCGGACGAGAGTGATATTGTAGGGCCTGTTTTGCCTGACAATTTAATTGCGCTATCGTATGAGTTTGCAAACGAGGTGAACCACTGATATTGCAAGTTAGCAGAGGCTGTTGCACTGCTTTGTGCTGTGCAAGTAAGTATATTGTTTGCCACAGGGCTTATTGAAATAAAGGCTGTGGGTTGTGTTGTTATTGTAAAGCTATATGAACTTTCTGCACCGCCACTGCCTGTGCCGCCGCCTGTGCCGTCTGTGCCGCTGTTGTCGCCGTCAGTGCCGCTGTTGTCGCCGTCAGTGCCGCTGTTGTCGCCGTCTGTGCCGCTGTTGTCGCCGTCTGTGC
>CAYJLZ010000018.1:0-3313 GCA_964371265.1 uncultured Bacteroides sp.
CCCTTGTTCATATTAGCACTGCCATACTGGATACTTATGCACATTTACAGGAAATTTCAGGCCCCGACAAAGAAAAATATATGGGTATACCCACAGGTTTTACCTATTTAGACACAATACTTAACGGCGGTCTTGGCCGTTCGGATTTAATAATTCTTGCAGCTCGTCCGGGTGTTGGCAAAACATCTTTTGCACTTAATATTGCCTCTAATATTGCAAAAAGGCAAAATGTCGGTGTGTGTATTTTCAGCCTAGAGATGAACACTCAACAACTTGTTACACGCATTTTATCATCCGAAGCAGCAATCAGTAGTAATGCGTTTAGAACAGGTAGCCTTTCAACACAAGACTGGACCGACCTTGCAAGAACGAGCGATGTAATGGCACAAAAAGGCATTTACATAGACGATAAGAGCATTATCACAGTGAATGAGATGAAGGCAAAAATAAGACGTGTTAATCAAGATCCATCAAAGTCTGACATTGGTGTTGTAATAATTGACTATTTGCAACTTATGAGCACAGGTAAAAGAAGTGAAAATCGTGTTCAGGAGATAAGCGAAATTACTCGTAATCTTAAGATAATGGCAAAAGAGCTTAATGTGCCTTTGTTAGCACTTTCACAGTTGTCACGTAACGTAGAAAAAGGTGGTAGAAGCGACCACAGGCCCGTTTTAAGCGATTTGAGGGACTCGGGTTCCATAGAACAAGATGCCGACATAGTTATGTTTTTATATAAAGAGTCGAACTATGTAAGTGCCGAGGAAGCCGACACAAGCATTGCCGAGTGCATTATAGCCAAAAACAGGCATGGTGCGACAGGTAAAGTAGACCTAGCTTGGGACGGCGAGCACACAAGATTTACTAATGTGGATTACAGCCATGAATGAACACTTGCATAAGCATGCAATGCGTGCAATTAAACAATATTACATGATAAATTACGGGGATACTGTCATTGTTGCATGTTCCGGTGGAGCCGACTCAATGGCATTGCTCCGTTTTTTGCATTTTAACAAGCGCAATTTGGGCATTACTGTACATGCCGCACATGTAAACCACGGTTTGCGAGGTGCCGAAAGTGATGCCGACGAACAATTTGTTGCAAATTTTTGTAAAGACAACGACATTACACTTCACTGTAAAAGGCTTAATTTACCCCTCAATGCCTCGGAAAACATGTGCCGAGAAAAGCGGTATGAATTTTTTTACTCGCTAGAATACAAATACGAAAACTGTAAAGTTGCAACAGCACATACAAAAAATGACAACGCCGAAACAGTTTTATTACATATAGCTCGTGGAAGTGGCCTTGTTGGCATTTGCGGTATTGCTCCCGTTGCCGACAGAATTATTAGGCCTTTTTTGTTTGTTTCTCGAGTAGAAGTTGAAGATTATTTAAAAGCTAACAACACTGCATTTATAACCGATAGCACTAACCTAACCGATAAATTTGCCCGAAATCGTGTTCGGCTAAATATTTTACCTCAACTAGAGCGTATAAACCCCGAGGTTTATGATTCGTTTGAAAGACTAGCATTAATAAGTACTCAAACGGTAGAGTATATGCAATTGTCGGCACATGAATTATTGCAAAAGGCGTACATTACAAACGTTGCCGGCGAGGGTGGCTACAATTGCCGTGTGCTTGCAAATGCCCATGTAGCCGTGCGCAATGCGGCATTGCACATGCTGTTTGCTCCTATGTGCAATGTAAATCAAAAGCGAATAAATCTTGCAAACGATGCCATTTTAAATGGTAGCGGCAGTGTGGAGATTAATAAGCAGTACACATTTTGTGTAAAACAAAAAATTGCACGAATTGTGCGTAACAAATATTTAATAAATAATATAAGTGACACCAACGAAATTGCCGAAGAAATTAGTATAAATGACGCTATTTCGCATAAAACAATAAATTTGTTAGGTGGCTATACACTGCTAATTAAATTAAAGAAATATGAAAAAAAGGTAAATTTTGAAAAAACACTAAAAAAACACTTAAAAAATGTTGCAGATTATGATAAAATAGTTTGTGACGCTGTATTTAGGGTAAAAAAAATGGGTGATATTTACTGTGTGCCCACATCGGGAATGACAAAGCCATTAAAAAAAGTTTACAGCGAGGCAAAATTAAGCAGCGAACTACGGGCAATAAACCCTGTTCTTGCAATGGGAAACACCATTGTTTGGGCAAACAGTTTTGGCACTGCAAAAAATTATTTACCCGATGAGAATACACGAAATTTTCTTATTATAGATTTACCACCAACATGGTAATAAATTACAGGAGAATGATTATGTGTGATAATTTAAACAACAATATTGAGAGTATTTTAATTAGTGAAGAACAAATTAAACTAAAAGTTAAAGAATTGGGCAAACTTATTTCACAAGACTATAAAAACAGCAAAAATTTAATGCTAGTTACCCTTTTAAAGGGGGCTGTTGTTTTTATGGCCGATTTAATGCGTGAGGTATCTGTGCCGCACGAAATTGATTTTATGGTTGTTTCAAGTTATGGTAGCGGTGTAAAATCCAGCGGTGTTGTTAAAATTATTAAGGACCTCGACAGCGATTTACAGGGTAAAGACGTTTTAATTGTCGAAGACATTTTAGACAGCGGCCTTACCTTAAGCTATATATCAGAGCTTTTATCATCGCGCAGCCCAAACAGCATAAAAATTGTATCTCTTCTTGACAAGCCAATGCATAGAAAAGCGCAGCTTAGCGTAGATTATTTAGGTTTTACAATACCCGACGAGTTTGTTGTGGGTTACGGTCTTGATTATGATGAAAAATATCGTAATTTACCGTACATAGGTGTTTTAAAGCCTGAAGTTTATTCTAGTTAATATTAAGTTATTATTTATTAAATATATATATCGGGAGTGAGTTTATTTGAGTAAAAAACCTAAAAGCCTCAACGGGTTATACCTTTTGGTTATACTGGGTATTTTAATTGTTGTATTTGTTATTTTTTCAACGGGAACAAACGTACAGCAAATAGAATACTATGAGGTTGCACAGTATTTTGAAAAAGGCCAGGTAGACAGGTTTACCATGGACATGTCGGACGGTGAGCTTGTTATTACGCTTGACAAAGATGTGGAGCTTAGCGAAAATGCACAAAGTGCTGTTATGCCCGAGCTTACTATACCTGGCGACGATGAAACACAAGATGATAACGAGGGTGTTACGCTAGTTTATGTTTTGCCATATCCTGCATTTTTTGCTGATAATATGAGCGAATATATTGATATAAGAGCCGAGGTAAACCCGGAAGACCCAATGGAATATGACTTTATACCGG
>CAYJLZ010000018.1:3323-14343 GCA_964371265.1 uncultured Bacteroides sp.
GCTGAAACACCTGCTTGGATGAGTATGCTGCCAATGCTATTGGTGTCTATTGGGCTTATGGCGCTGTTTTATTACTTTATATTTATGCAAGGCGGAAGCGGCAAGGCAATGAGCGTTGGACGCGCAAAAGTAAAAGACCAAGCAGACAGCAACAGAAAAGCCACATTTAAAGATGTTGCAGGTGCAGATGAAGAGAAAGAAGAACTTGAAGAGATTGTTCAGTTTTTGAAAAACCAACGCAAATTTAATTCTCTTGGTGCTCGTATACCGCATGGTGTGCTACTTGTTGGCCCTCCCGGTACAGGTAAAACATTACTTGCTCGTGCATGTGCCGGCGAGGCAGGTGTTCCTTTTTATTCTATTTCAGGTTCCGACTTTGTGGAAATGTATGTTGGTGTCGGCGCATCTCGCGTTAGAGATTTGTTTGACAAAGCAAAGAAGACAGCACCTTGTATTATTTTTATAGATGAGATTGATGCAGTAGGTAGACAAAGGGGCGCCGGACTTGGTGGCGGACACGATGAGAGAGAGCAAACATTAAACCAATTGCTTGTTGAAATGGACGGATTTGGCGCTAACGAGGGCGTAATAGTTGTTGCCGCCACAAACCGTGCCGACATTTTAGATAAGGCTTTGCTTCGCCCTGGCCGTTTTGACCGACAGGTTTACGTTGGTTTGCCCGATATTAAAGGCCGCGAAGAAATATTGCAAGTACACACAAGGGGTAAGCCTCTTGCGCCGGATGTTATATTAAAAACAATTGCAAAATCTACTGCTGGCTTTACCGGTGCAGATTTAGAAAATCTTGTAAACGAAGCAGCACTTATAGCGGCTAAAAAAGGGCGTAAGGCTATTACAGAAATAGATTTTGAAGAAGCTAGTATAAAGGTTATTGCAGGCCCTGAGAAGAAGAGCCGTGTTGTTACTGAAAAAGAGCGCAAACTTACAGCATACCACGAGGCCGGGCATGCTATTACCCACCACCTGTGCGAGGCAGTGGATAAAGTGCATCAAATATCAATTGTGCCGCGCGGCATGGCCGGCGGTTACACAATGAGCTTGCCCGATGAAGATAGAAGCTACGTAACTAAAGTGCAAATGGAAGAGCAAATTGTTACCTTACTTGGTGGGCGTGTTGCCGAACACCTTGTACTTGACGACATATCGACTGGTGCCAGCAATGATTTACAGCGAGCAACACAAATTGCACGCAACATGGTTACACGCTATGGTTTTTCTGAAAGACTTGGCCCTGTTGTTTACGGAACCGATCAAAACGAAACGTTCCTTGGCAGAGATTTGAATACATCGAGGAATTATTCCGAAACCGTAGCTGCCGAAATTGATGATGAAATTCGCTCGTTGCTTGATAGCGGCTTTGCAAGGGCAAGAGAGATTTTGACAGAGCAAATGGACTATTTGCACATTGTTGCAAAGCAGCTGCTTGAGAGAGATAAGCTTTCAGGCGAAGAGTTTGAGGCACTTATGAACGGTGAAACATTGCCTGATATTGACGATGAAGAGCCGAATAGTACGGCTAGTGCTAATGATGTGAATGATATATCCGAGGGCGAAGATTCTGGTGTATCAGCCGGGCAGATTGATGTACAAAATGATACAGAGAACAATTCACAACAAGATTTTACGCAAAGTGATGCAACAGAAAATCAAGACAATCTTGATAAAAACAGCGAAAATTAACGAAAACTTAATTAAAATTTTGCCTGCCCTTTATTAGGGCAGGCAAATATGATATAATAAAAAAGTAGTTGAAAAAATACTTTTTGGTGCGGACACAAAACAGCCCACCTTAGTAGTTATTTTACTTGATAGGGTACTATTGCAATAATGCAATTAAGGGGGCTTTTATGAACAAAAGATTGCTTTACATTATTGTTGCCGCTTTGTGTTTTGTTCTTGGTTTTATATTATTTGTAACCGCTGCATCTATGCCATTTTTTATAGCCAATTATGTTCCTAATATTTTATGGGCTTGCAGTATTTATTTTTTAGTAGCGTTTATTTTTGCAAAAAATGCAGCTGTTCACGGCGCAATTGCTATTGTGCTTTGCATTTTAATCGAGTCGTTACAAACATACAATTTCCCTGTTTTATCATTTGCTCGCAGCAACATTTTGGGCGCATTTGTGCTTGGCACATCTTTTTTGCTAAGTGATATTTTTTGTTACATAATTGCTGTTACAACGTGTTTTATTTTCGATTTCATCATTTCGGGCAGAAAAAGAAAAAAGATAAGGCATCGCCGATAAGATTATTATTAATTTGTAAAAGGGTGTTAAAATGAAAATATTAGAGTCATCTGAAAACTATCTTGAAACCATATTAATATTGCAAAAACGCAACGGCGAGGTGCGCAGTATTGATATTGCAAACGAACTTTCATTTTCAAAGGCAAGTGTAAGCGTAGCAATGAAACAGCTTAGAGAGAATGAATATATTAATGTTGACGATTCGGGCTATATTACCTTAAAACCTGCTGGGCTTGAAATTGCTAACAACATGTACGAGCGCCACATAACTTTAGCTAAGGCGCTTGAAAAAATAGGTGTTAGTAAAGATGTTGCTGTGCAAGATGCTTGCAAAATAGAGCATATTATAAGCACCGAAACTTTTGAGGCTGTAAAAAAATATGTACAAAAACAGTAAAGTTATGATATAATAATAAAAAATGGTGCTTTATGAATTATAAATTTATTATTGAAAAATTCGAAAATTCTCCCGTTGTTGCAGCAATTAAAGATGATGCGGGATTAGACAAGTGTTTACAGTGCGAAGTCAATGTGCTTTTTATACTTTTTGGCAATTTAAACAGTATTGCTCAAATTGTACAAAAGGCTAAATGCAGCGGTAAAATTGTTTTTGTACATATCGATTTAATTGATGGGCTTGCCCAAAAAGAGGCATCAGTTGATTATATTAAGGCAAAAACAGAAGCTGACGGAATAATAAGTACCAGACCCAACATAATTAAATATGCTAAAAGTATTGGCCCTTATACTGTTCAACGATTTTTTGTGCTTGATAGCATGGCACTTAATAATATTAGGCGCCCCGACAGAATTAGCGGCGCTGATTTTATAGAAATATTACCCGGACTTATGCCCAAGGTAATAAAAATGCTTAGCAATGAACAATCGAAACCCTTAATAGCGGGTGGGCTTATAAGCGATAAAGATGACGTTGTTTGTGCACTTAGTGCCGGAGCAATTGCCGTGAGTACTACTTGCGAAAATGTGTGGGTTTTGTAATTACAAATTAATATGTTACTGCGGAATTGTGTAACGGTAGCACCTGCGACTCTGACTCGTATTGTGAGGGTTCAAATCCTTCTTCCGCAACCATCGTGACGCTGGACTCAATTTATTTGGGTTCAGTGTCTTTTTTATTTTTTCTATGTATTTAAGTTTTGATGCCTTTTTCGGTTGGTAATCACACGTCGTCGCTCACCGCACTCATTGTGCGACAACTTTTTTTAATTTTTAATACTTATTACACTTTTTTACCTATTTGTTTATTCTACATATATTTAAAAGTGCTATCGATTTTTTGTACAATTGTATACACCTTATAACTTGTAGCAATTTTTTTGTAAAATATAAAACGGCAAGCTTAGTTTAGCTTGCCGTTGTGTTAATTTTTTTATTATACATGTATATCGCGCCTACAAAATATTGCACCACCAAGTACATATAAAATTATTCCTATTACATACAAAATAATAAAACTTATAATTGCACCATTATCTCCGCTAATAATTCCTGCTTGATTAAACAGTGTTATCGGTGTTAATGAATATAAAAATTCAAGTTCTTCGTTTGTATTTGCAGCCATGTTTATAAGTACAAACAACACACTTAAGCCAGAACCTAAAATTGTAGAATTTTTTGCATCGTTAAAAATGCACGAGGCAAAAAAACACAGCCCCGAAAAAAACATTAAAAGGCCAAGCCAGCCTACATTAAGCATTATAAACTCTTTAGTATTTAGTTGCCCCGGAAATACTATTTGCGCCATTACCCCCATAAGTGTAGCCACATACAAAACTATTACTATTACGCCGCTAAGCATAACAAATGCTTGTGTTGTAATTATTTTAAGGCGAGAAATAGGCATTGATAATATATAAGCAATACTACCCCTGTCTACATATTTAACCACCAAACCAATAGACGCTATACAAATATAAATTAAAGGAAAAGCAATAAGCAAAAAACTGTATAAGTAGTTAGAAACAAATTCCAGCAATGTGTTACCTGTTTGATCCATATTAAGTGCCTCAAACATATCGGGCATGGCCTCCATTAACGCCTCAAGGCTTGCCGACAAATCGGGGTCGTACATTGTTACAATAATACTGCTGTATAGCGTAAGTATTGCCAAAAAAATTAAAACTAACTTAAAACTACTTTTTGCTCCGTGTTTAAATAAAACAAAGCTCATTTATTTGCCCTGCCTTTCACGAGAATAAAACTGTAAAAATACCTCTTCAAGTGTCCCCGACTGCACTGTTATATCATCTATACTGTAGTTAGATATAGCTTTTATTAAACTATCGGCCTTGCCGTTTATTTTTACCTCAGCCTCGGTTGCACTTTTTATTATTACTCCCTTGTTTATATTGGCAAAATGCGCTAGCTCTTTTTCAAATTCAAACGATATTGTGTATTTTTTCTGCCTTTTTGATTTAAGTTGTTTCAGGCTTTCTGTTGTTACTATTTTTCCGCTACTAATTATTGCTGTAAAATCGCATGTTCGCTCTACTTCATCAAACAGGTGCGATGACATAAGTATTGTTTTGCCTCTGCTCTTTTCATTCTTAACTAGTTGTGTAAATTTATTTTGCATCAGCGGGTCCAGGCCGCTAGTTGGTTCGTCCAGTAAATACACTGCTGGGTCGTGCATAAAGGCACACACAATGCCTAGTTTTTGCCTTGTGCCTTTGCTCATTTTTTTTATTTTTCCGCCAATGTCCAGTTCAAAATAATCTGCTAGCTTGTTTGCCCTTGCCATGTCTTTCATTTTACGCATACCAAACACATAGTTTATCAATGCCTTACCTGTCATATCATCAAAAAACGCAATATCGCCCGGCAAGTATCCCACACTTTTTTGTATATATTTTGCATTGCTAAAGCAATCCATATCATTTATGTAGGCATTGCCCGAATCCGGCTTTATAAAACCCATAAATTGACGTATTGTGGTTGTTTTTCCTGCACCATTAGGCCCTAAAAAGCCCATTGCCTCTCCCTGTTTTACACCAAAACTTACATTAAATACACCCTTGCCCATTTTGTAATCTTTAGTTAAATTATCAGCTTTAATTACATAACTCATAAAATATTCCCCTGTTTATTATTAATAGTTTACATTTTTATGTAGTTTTTAAAAATACAATTTAGCACTGTGTTACTTATATGTTTTCAAAGCTGTATATCGTTATATGGTGATATTCTTCGTTTGGCAACAGTGTTATGCTAGGAAAATGTGAATGCGATGGTGTACAGGGAAAATGCTGTGTTTCAAGGCAAAATCCCTCGTATTGTTTGTATTTTTCACCGTGCTTTCCTTTTGGTATATCGTCTTGCAAAAAATTGCCGGTGTAAAGTTGAACAGCCGGCTGTGTTGTATAAACTGTCATGGTAATTCCGCTATTTTTGCTGTGTGCACATGCAATTTTTGTAAGCTCACCATTTTCTTTATTTAGTACAAAGTTATGGTCATATCCGTTTGCCAAACATATTTGCTCGTTTTCTTTTAGCATATCTCTACCTATAATTTTAGGCTTAGTAAAATCAAAAGGTGTGCCTTTTACCGATACTATCTCTCCTGTTGGGCATGTTTGCTCGTTTATTGTTGTGTATGTATCGGCATCTATAAAAAGCTCGGTGCTTAAAACATCCCCGCCATTTTGCCCGTTTAAATTAAAATATGCGTGATTTGTTAAATTTATTATTGTAGGCGCATTTGTTGTTGCAACATAATCCATAACAAGTGAATCCTCATTTGTTAAGTGGTATGTAACGCAAATGTCCATTTCACCGGGAAATCCCTCTTCACCGTCTTCGCTAACTGCTTTTAGCATAAGCTTATCATCATTTATAGCTCCCGCAAACACCTTGCGCGAAAAAGTGCCGTGCAAATGATTATTGCCGTTATTTGCATCTAATGTATATGTTTTGCCCTGCACCGAAAATTGAGAATTCTCTATTCTGTTTGCGTGGCGACCTATAAACGCACCGTGGCTTACCGTACCCTCTTCATATTCTGCAAGGCTGTTATAGCCCAAAACAACATCATACACTTTGCCGTTTGTTCCTTTTATGTCAACTTGTGTAACTGTACAGCCGTACTCAATAATTTTAACCATGGTGCCACTTGTATTTGTTAAGGTGTACTCAAAAACGTTTTCACCGTGTTTCGTTGTTCCATAAAGCTGTTTTGTTATAGGCATAATGCTGTTCCCCTTTTTATTCTACTTAAATAGATCAAATATGTTAAATTTCTTTTTCTTTTTTTGTGTTTGCTGTAAATCTACATGAGGATACTTCATTCGTGCATCAATTATTGCTTGTTTCAACATATTAGCACGAATATTTTTGTGCTGGCCAATAAATTGTGCACTAATAATTGTAATTGTCATAAATAAAATGCCTATAATAAATATTATTCTCAAATCTACTTCGCCTTCCGGCATATTTTGCTCAATAATACCTATTGTGGCCGAGCATAAAAACGAACCTAAAAGTGCAAATATGCCGTTTGCTGTTGCCAAAACCGAAAAAAACACAGTTTTATCTTCACCTTTATTTATTGCGCCTACTTGCATTTGCAAAAAACCAACTGTTATGCCTGCAAACGGTATAGCAGCACCTATCGCTAAAAACGGGTATAGTATATATTTATTGTTTTCTCCTACAAAAAACCACCCAATATTTACAATTAGCATTACAAAAACCGCAAGCTGCACTACACGTTGCCACGATATATTTTTTGCAAGCCCTTGCACAAACGGTGCAATTGCAGCTCTAATTAACAAACCCGCCGCCGACCACACCAATATGTTTGAAAATGGCATGTTAATCATTCGCACTTGATAAATTGCAGCAAAATTATTTGCAAACATGCTACTAAAATTCCAAAATGCACTTGCAATTAATACCGCCATAAATTTTTTATTTTTAATAACTTTAATAACAACGTGAGAATTTTTTTGCTTGTTTTGTTTTTTTTGCTGTTCGTTAGTAATTGTTTGCCTAAGGCTATTAGTTGGCAAATGCAGCATTACTGCAATGCTAACTGCTATTACTACACCTAAAAGTATGCCTAAATATACAAACCCGCTTTTTTCCCAATCTCCCCTTTGCGAGGCATCAACAATTATACCTGCTATAAAAAACAGTATTGCATGCGTAAATATAAAAACCATTTCACGCATTGTAAAAAAATTGGGGCCGGCTTTACCCTCAGTGGCGTTTACGCTCCAGGCAATTTGCGAGGGGTTTGTTAGTTGCATAAATGCTACCATAAGCACGTACGAAATAACAAACACACTTGTGCCTACTGTTTGCCCAAAAACTACCGAAATAAATACAACAGGCAAAAGCATTCGCCAAATAAAGTTTGTGCCGTATAAAAACCTAACCTTATTGTTTGCCTTTGAAAACAGCAATCCACCCACAATTTGCAATAGTGTAAATGTAGCTGTAATTCCCGTAATCATGTTTGCCGGACCAAGCGGAATATTGTAATAATTTGTCATAGCGGCAATTACACTGCCGCTACATACCCAATATGCTCCCATAGAGAGCATATTGTCGTATATAAACAGTTTTGCATGTTTGTGCATAAACACGTACCGTTCCTTTATTTAAAAGACAATATAAAAACGTATTATAATTTTACAAACATATTTCTATTATTTACATATTTTTTAAAGCAATCTTTAGTTTCTCTGCAGCTATTTTTGCTTTATCGCAGTTGCCAAAAGCAGTTAGGCGGAAAAACCCTTCGCCGTTTTCGCCAAAGCCTGCGCCCGGTGTGCCCACAATGCCCGTTGTTTCAAGTAGCTTGTCAAAAAAGTCCCAAGATGCCATTTTGCTCGGGCATTGCATCCAAAGGTAAGGGCTATTTTTCCCTCCACAATACCAAATACCAGCCTCATCAAGTGCACCTGCAATTACTTTTGCATTTTGTTTATAGTATTCAATATTTTCTTTAACTGCTTTCATTCCCTCGGGTGTAAACACTGCCGCTGCAGCTTTTTGCACAATGTATGGTACACCGTTAAACTTTGTTGTCTGTCTTCTCAACCACATTTTGTTAAGCTCTAATCCGTCTCTTGCAAGCTCTTTTGGTACAATTGTATAGCCACAGCGTGTACCTGTAAAGCCCGCTGTTTTACTAAACGAGCAAAACTCTATTGCACACGCCTTTGCACCCGGTATTTCGTAAATACTGTGTGGCATGTTGTCCTCTATAAAGCTCTCATAAGCAGCATCAAAAAGCAATACCGCATTGTTTTCAACTGCATAGTTTACCCACAGCGCAAGCTGTGCTTTATCGTAAACCGCACCTGTTGGATTGTTTGGACTGCATATATATATAATATCTGCCTTTACTTCGCTGTCAGGCATCGGTAAAAATCCGTTTTCTATATTAGCATTTGCATAAATAATTTTTCTTCCCGCCATTATGTTTGTGTCTACATAAACAGGATAAACAGGGTCCGGAACTAAAACAGTGTTATTTGTATCAAACAAATCAAGTATATTTGCAAGGTCGCTCTTTGCACCGTCTGAAATAAATACTTCTTCAACATCAAGCTCTACATCTCTGTTTTTATAATAATCCACTATTGCATTTTTTAAAAAAGGATAGCCTTGCTCGGGGCCATACCCTTTAAACGATTCTGCCTTTGACATATCATCTACCGCACCATGCAAGGCATTTACAACGGGCAGTGTAAGCGGCAAAGTAACATCTCCTATACCAAGTCGAATTATTTCTTTATCCGGATTTTCCTGTGTAAAAGTTGCAATTTTTTTTGCTATTGTAGAAAACAAATAGCTGCTTTGCAAATTGGCGTAATTTTTGTTCACTTTCATAACTAATATCCCTTTCTGTATATCAAAAATTCATACAATTAAGGTTTCGTATCGCATTAAACGAGGAAACATCTAATTTAATTGCCCGCAAATTAAAAATCCATTATGCAACTTTTGATTTGCGAAATTGCCACTGCCACTCTGTGAGCACTAAAAACATAATCACCGAATAGCAGCGACATTAGTTTTTATTATACCTTTACAGTTCCCTCAAAAACAGTTACAGCATTGCCTGTCATATAAACTGTATCGTCTGTATAGTTAATAGTCAATGTATCTCCCAGTAGCTCTACATCAACTTCTGTATTTTTTTTGCAGTATCCGCACAAACAAGCCGCAACAACACTTGCGCATGCACCCGTTCCGCAAGCTAAAGTCTCTCCGCTGCCTCGCTCCCACACACGCATTTCAATATGCGTTTCATCAATAATTTTTACAAACTCGGCATTTACTCCCTCTGGAAAAATACTGCAATTCTCATATTTTGCACCAAGTGCAGGCATGTTTAAAGTTTTAGTGTTATCCACAAAAGTTATGCAGTGGGGGTTGCCCATACTTACACATGTAAGCTTTACGCCCTCACCATTTATTTCAACAAGGCTGTCAATTACGGGCTTTGTAAAACCTAAAACGGGTATTTGTTCAGGCTCTAGCATAGGTGCACCCATGTCAACAGTTAAAAACCCCTCTTTTTTGCGTGTAATGTATTTTATACCCGAAAGCGTTTCAATGCTTACACAATTTTGTTTACCATTTGCATTTACACCTTTAACCATATTGTTTAAAAACAAATATTCGCCAACACAGCGCACTCCGTTGCCGCACATTTTACCCTCACTGCCATCCATATTAAACATGCGCATTTTTGCATCGGCCACATCAGACGGACAAATTAAAATAACGCCGTCTCCACCTATTCCCTTGTGTCTATCGCTCAGCTTTATAGCAAGGTTTTCAATATCGTCTATTTTTTGTTCAAAACAATTTATATAAACATAGTCGTTTCCGCACCCGTGCATTTTTGTAAATTTAATTTCCATATATTAAAATTGCCCCTCTAATTAGTTTAATGCCTTGTAATTTATACCTCAATGTACATGTCGCGCTCGGCTCCAACTGAAATATATTTAATAGGCACACCAACTGATTTTTCAATAAAGTCTATATATTCAATTGCTTCTTTAGGCAAATCGGTCTTTTTTCTGCACGTAGTCAAATCTTTTTGCCAGCCTTTAAATGTTATATTTATCGGTTTTGCACGCTCTAGCGCATCCCCGTACGGAAATTCGTGAATTTCTTTACCGTCGAGCTCATACGCAATTGTTACGGGTATTTCATCAAGCGTGTCAAGTATATCTAGTTTTGTTAACGCTAAAACATCTGCGCCTTGTGCACGGCAACCGTACTTACTTGCCACAACATCAAAAGGCCCTACCCTGCGCGGTCTTCCCGTAGCTGCTCCAAATTCTCCGCCTGCATTGCGCAACTTTTCAGCCTCTTGCCCAAACAGCTCGCATGTAAACGGGCCCTCGCCTACACAAGATGAATACGCTTTCATTATGCCTATGTTTAAGTCGACTTTATGGTTTGGCACACCTGCACCCACAGGTGCGTATGCACCTATTACGTTTGAAGATGATGTGTATGGATAAATACCAAAATCTATGTCGCGCAGTGCACCAAGCTGTGCCTCGAACATAATGTTTTTGCCCTCTTTTGCAGCTTTATCTAAAAACAGCGCAGTATCGCAAACATAAGGTTTAATAATATCGCCGTATTTTACAAGCCACTGCCACATTTCATCAAGGCTCACTTCGGGTTTATCGTATATTTTGGTTATAGTTAAATTTTTGTATTCCAGTATACTTTCAAGCCGTTTTTTTGTTGTTTCA
>CAYJLZ010000018.1:14353-19708 GCA_964371265.1 uncultured Bacteroides sp.
TTTCAGGCTGAAATAAATCTCCCAATCTAAGTGCTTTTTTCATATACTTATCGCCATATACAGGTGCAATACCTCTTCTAGTCGAGCCGTATTTTGCATCGGCAAGCCTATCTTCCTCGTAGCAATCAAGCATTTTGTGATACGGCATACAAATAACCGCTCTCTCGCTTATTTTTAGGTTTTGGGGTGTAACGGTAATTCCGCCTTTGCGCAAGTTTTCTATTTCATTCACAAGGTGTTCAATGTCAATAACCATACCGTTGCCCATAACATTTATAACATCTTGTCGCAGTATACCCGAGGGCAGTAAGTTAAGTATAAACTTTCCCTTATCGTTTACAACCGTATGCCCTGCATTGTTGCCTCCTTGGTATCTAACAACAATATCGTAGCTCTCGCTTAAAAGGTCTACCATACGGCCCTTCCCCTCGTCGCCCCAATTGATTCCGGTAATCGCTGTAAGCATAAATACATCTCCCTTAAAAGGTTTATTAATTTTATTTTATTTAACTTATTTATTTTATCATAAATTAATAATTTTTTCCATACTTTTTGCAAAACACATCAATTATTAACAAAACATTTTTATATTTTTAAAATTATTTATTTTAAAAAATAATTTTATATTTATTTTTTAAATTATACTTGACAAGTACCGATAAAAAAGTTATAAATTTATATAGAATTGTTTTTACTTTTTTAAGTTATTGTTTGGTATATAAATTAAAAATATTGCGTAACATTGTATCAAATTAATTTTTATTAAAAAGTTAAATTATTTATTTGGAGGTAATTTTATGATTTTCGAACGTCTGCGTGAAATTATTTGCGATCAGCTTGATCTCGAGGAGGACTCTGTAACTATGGAGTCTAACATTGTTGAGGATTTTGAAGCCGACAGCCTTGATGTTGTGGACTTGGTTATGACTTTAGAAGATGAATTCGCAATGGAAGTTCCCGATGAAAAAATTGAGAGTTTCACAACTGTTGGTGATATTGTTCGTTATATAGAAGAAAATTCGTAAATGACACAGTATATTTAAAACAATTGAAAGCCCCAGATATTTTGGGGCTTATTTTTAGTATTATTAAGCACATTATATTTATTGATTGGAGCATTACTTTTTATGAGCGAAAAGAAAAAAGCTGTTGAGGCAATTACCTCGATGAGCGAAGATTTTACACAGTGGTATACCGACATATGTTTAAAGGCAGAGCTAGTTGATTATTCTACTGTAAAGGGATGTATAATTATGCGCCCTTACGGATATGCCATATGGGAGAACATAACAAAAATACTAGATGCCCGTTTTAAGGCAACAGGGCACGAAAATGTAGCTATGCCTATGCTTATACCCGAGGGTCTATTACAAAAAGAAAAAGACCACGTAGAGGGCTTTGCACCTGAGGTTGCATGGGTTACCATGGGCGGCAGCGATAACTTAGATGAGAAAATGTGTGTTAGGCCCACAAGCGAAACGCTTTTTTGCGATCACTGGAGCAATGTTCTACAATCTTATCGCCAGTTGCCAATGAAGTACAACCAATGGTGCAGTGTAATGCGCTGGGAAAAAACAACAAGGCCTTTTTTGCGCACTAGAGAATTTTGGTGGCAGGAGGGTCATACAATACATGAAACCGAACAAGAGGCAATAGACGAAACCGTTGCTCAGCTTGAAACGTATGCTGATTTTGTTGAAAACGATTTAAACATACCTGTTTTAAAGGGCGAAAAAACACCGAAAGAAAAATTTGCCGGTGCACATGCCACATACAGTATTGAGGCAATGATGCACGACGGTAAAGCTTTGCAAAGTGCTACAAGCCACTATTTTGGCGACGGTTTTAGCAAAGCATTTGACGTTACGTTTACAGGGCGAGACAACAAATTGCAACACCCGTACCAAACAAGCTGGGGGCTTTCTACAAGAATTATAGGAGCTATTATAATGGCACACGGCGATGATAATGGCCTTATTTTACCTGCCGCAATTGCGCCGGTGCAAGTTGTTGTTATTCCCATAGCTTCTCACAAACCCGGAGTGCTAGACAAGGTATCGGAAATTGAAAAGCAGCTTGGCAAATTTTTGCGTGTAAAATGCGATACAAGCGACAACTCTCCCGGCTGGAAGTTTGCACAGTGGGAGATGAAAGGTGTGCCAATAAGGCTTGAAATAGGCCCAAGGGACATTGAAAACAACAGCTGTGTGCTGGTAAGAAGAGATACAGGTGAAAAAATAACTGCAAACCTAGATAATTTAACACAGACTATACAAAGTTTGCTTAACGATATTGGCAAAAATATGTACAAGCGTGCCAGTGAAAACAGAACACAGCGCACATATTGCTTTACATCTATGCAAGACGCAATGCAAAAGGCCGAAAGTGAAAACTGCTATATAAAAACCATGTGGTGCGGTAGCCTTGAATGCGAAGAAATGATGAAAGAAAAGGCAGGCCTTACAAGCCGCTGCATACCATTTGAGCAGGAAAAGATTGATGATAATTGTATATGTTGCAATAAACCCGCAACAAAAATGGTTGTTTGGGGTAAAGCATATTAATGTAATTTTATTCAATTTGTCAATACTGCGTTTATAGCAAAAATTTATATCTATACCCTATATGTTTAAGTAATATTTAGTTATATAGTATTGCAACAATAATTATGCACAATGTCTTTTATATTTGTTTTTATAAATACATACATATAATATTGTTACCATACAAATAAAAAAACCGCTTAAATAACTATAAGTTATTTAAGCGGTTTTTTATTTTATAAATTTTTAAAATTATTTTACGCAGCATCATCCTCAGGTAAAACATCACTTTCCGCTACTGTTTGGCTTGTTTGTGCACTCGATAAACTATCGCTGCTTTCCGTTTGCGTATCGGTTTGTTCACTTTGCTGTTGCTGAATTTCAGGCGGTGTTTGCTGCACTGATTGTGATGCATTTCCCGTTTCTGTTAAAATGCCATCACCGGTATCTTCAAGCAATGCCTGATTATCGGGCATAACAGCCTCGCTGGTCGCTTGCGACTCATCACTCTCTGTCTCCACCTTCTTTTGGCTTGTAACAAGTGATGTCAAATAATAGTTACCGTCCTCATTGCGGGTAAAAATATAGTCTAAATATTTTACAGGCTCAATTATTGTGTCGTACGGTACATCGTATCCTACTGTCAATCTAAGGGTGTTGCCCTCTCTTTTTAATTCCTCTGCTATTGGCGCAAAAGATGTTGGAGCACTAGTAAGAGGCATTAAATGCCTGTTTTTCAGGTACATATGTAAACACAAACGCACTATAATTAAATGTTATATAGTTAAATTGAACGTCCGGTCCGTACAAATCAAGTACTGCCTCATTTATATCTGCTATTGGCAAGTACATATATCCGTTTTCATCTCTTTCATAGTTTTCACTTGTCTGCTCATCTATAGCTTGGTACATTGCCGAGTAAATAAGCGTTTCAGTAGGTGCGCTCGATAAATCTTCAAACGGAAGCGAATCAAGTGCGACAAGATATTTAATTCTCTCTTGATATTGCGGCATTTCGTCTGATATATCAAACGCCGAACCAAGCAAATTAAACGCACTTGTTGCTATGCTAAATATACCCACTACTACTAAAAACACAACTAGAGTACCCAGAAGTTGTCTAAATCTTCTTCTGCGTCGCAACTGTTTATTTTTTTTAATTGTATCAGAATTACTGTTTTTTGCGCCGGACATTTTATTCTCCTTGTTAGGCGATAAACTAACCGCCTTTTATTATTATTTTAATAATAGTATTGCTACTATAATGAATTTTAATTATATCATATTATTTACAAAAATGCAAAACAGTTGTGTTAAGCTAATAATAAATTATTATAAAGCTTTTATATAAATTGTTGATATTAAATGTAAATTTTAACCGAGTTTTATGGCTTTAAAACCGCAGTAAACTGTGTATTGTTAACAGTTTTATAAGCAATGCTTAATTTAAAACTTGAATTTTATCGCTAAAAATCGTAATATTAATAGTACAAACTTACTTATTATACAAAATACAGAAACGGAGTTTTTATGAATAGAGATAGCGATAAAGACAACAGGCTTTATTTTGATGAAACCGTAAAAATAAAAGAAGAGAGCGATGAGACGTATTTTAGCAACGGCATATTGAGCGATATTGAAAGCCAAAATGCAGTGCTTTTTGCTGCCGATTGTAAAGAATACGACATAGATAAAAGTTTACAGGAACTTACCTCGCTTGCACAGGCAGCCGGCATGGATGTAGTTGCGCAAATAGTGCAAAATCGCACCTCGCCCGACAAAGCTACATTTTTAGGTGAGGGCAGGCTTTTAGAGGGGCGCATGATTTGCAAAAATTTAGATGCGCAAGTAGCAATATTTGATGCAGAACTCTCCGGAACTCACATAAAAAATTTAGAGAAGATACTAGAAATGCAAGTTATAGACAGAACTATGCTTATACTTCAGATATTTGCAAGCAGAGCAAAAACAAACGAGGGAAAATTGCAAACTGAACTTGCAACGCTTCAGTATACATTGCCCAGGCTCTCCGGGCTTGGTGTAAGCTTATCTCGGCAGGGAGGCGGCGGAGGCGGCGGCACAGGTGCCCGTAGGGGCGCAGGCGAAAGCAAGCTAGAGTACGACCGCAGGCACATACGAGGCCGAATAGATGCACTTAAAAGCAAATTAAAACACATACAACAGCGCCGAGAGCAAACAAGGCGTAGCCGCAAAAAAAATGGTGTACCTATAATTGCGCTTGTAGGATATACAAATGTTGGCAAAAGCAGCTTAATGAACAAAATGTGCGGTGCCGATGTACTTGAGGCAAACATGCTTTTTGCAACGCTGGACTCGACTGCAAGAAAACTAAAATTAAACAGCGGCCTTACAGTTATAATGGTAGACACTGTGGGCTTTGTAAGCAGATTGCCACACAACCTTGTAAATGCGTTTAAAAGCACACTTGAAGAGGCTGCACACGCCGATTTACTTTTAAAAGTGTGCGATGCAAGCGATGCCGACAGCGATATGCAAATTCAAGTTACAAACACAGTTTTGGCAGAACTTGGTTGCGAAGATATACCTGAAATTTTAGTTTATAACAAGTGCGATAGTGCCCTTCATGTACTGCCTTTTGAAACATCTGCAATACTTACCAGTGCAAAAACCGGAGCGGGAATAGATAAATTGCTGTTAAAGATAGATGAATTACTAAGTGCATGTGTGCGAAGTATATGTGTTATTTTACCATACGACAAGGCGGGAATTTCGTCGATTATGGGAAGTAGTGGCAGTGTAACTAAGGAATTGTTTACCGAAAACGGAATTT
>CAYJLZ010000018.1:19718-23673 GCA_964371265.1 uncultured Bacteroides sp.
TTGTTTGAAAATTATTTAACAGATAAAAAAGATTAAAGCAAGCAATAATTTGCCCCACTAATGCGTATTAAATATAGAAAGATATTAAAATTGAATATCTTTCGGTTAGGAGCCTACCGTTTATGGAAAAAAACGGAATATTAAAAGACCCTGCACAAATACTTGAAAAGTATTCAAACACTGTTTTTAGGGCGGCATATGCACTTACAAAAAACAAGCAAGACGCTGAAGATGCTGCACAGGAAACGTTCATTTCATTGATGCAAGCTATGCCAAATTTTGAAAGCGAAGAACATCAAAAAGCTTGGCTTTTAAGGGTGGTTACAAATAAGTGCAAAAGTATGTTTCGCACCGTTTGGCACTCGCGCACACAAGGGATAGACGAGGATTACCCTGCCGAGAGTTTTACAATTGATGAAGTTGGCGTTGTAAAGGCTGTTAATGCATTACCCCTTAAATACAGGCAAGTTGTTTATTTGCATTATATAGAAGGATACACAGCAAAAGAAATTGCAGATATTTTAAATTTACCGCAAAACACAGTTCTTTCACACATGTCTCGAGCGAGAAAACTACTTAGAGAAAACTTAAATTTAAAGGAGGGTGAATTTGATGAATAAAAGTGCATACAACAGCGCAATAAGTAAAATTACACCCTCTGATGAGTGGAAAAATGCAACACTTGCAAAAATGCAAGTAACGCAAAATGCAGCCTACGATAACAACTTGCATATTGTTGATTTTACAAATGCTAATAAAAATAAAAGCGACAAAATGTTTACAAAGCGCAGCAAAAAAATGTTAATTACTGCCGCTGTAATTACAATTATTGTAATGCCCGCTATGCTAGCAGTTCTTTTTACTTCAAGGTTCAACTACATGGGCTCAAACAGCGCACAGGCGCCCGAGGCAGCATACGAGTCCACACCCGAAACAACTTATGATGCGGCCCCAGCAGCAGAAGAGGCAATGCCTTATGATGAACCGGTTGCGCAAATTCCTGAGAGTGATGATGTTCATTACGAAAGCGAAACCGACATGGGCAGTGTTACAACAGGTGAAGGTTTTGTTAACGAAAACAGCGGTGGTGCTTATATAGCTTATGACGAGATAATTTACGGTACAGCCATTGAAATTACCGATACGCACATAGTAATATTAACCGAGGACAGCGAGCAAATTGAATGCATAATTACAAATCAAACGGTATTAAACACACAAATTAATTTGCAAAATCAAAATATTAGTGTTAGTGTAATCACAAACACCGATGGCTCTTATAACGCAATTGAAATTAATTTAATGGATTAATTTGTTATTTACAATATAAACAGCGGGCAGTGTAATCATCACTGCCCGCTGTTTTGCAAAAAAATCAAACTGTTTTGTTAAATTCTTTTACAAGTTCACTCCACGTGTCTTCGCCAACAACTCCGTCAACTTTTAATCCAAATTTTGTTTGAAACTCAGTAATTGCCTGTTTTGTTTTGTCGCCGAACACCCCGTCTACTGAAACGTCAATAGTTCTGGTAGCGTTTACATAGCTTTGTATAAACCTTACGTCGTCGCCGCTGTCTCCTACGGATAAATTATATCCGGGGTAAGGCGTTGACACCTTCTGGTCTTTTTGTTGAACTTCAACAATTTTATTCCATGTCATATTACCTATTTCACCGTCGGCGCTAAGTCCAAATTGCTTTTGAAACCTTGTTGTTGCATTGCTCATGTCAGTTAGAAATTTTCCTTCGGGATTTTGAGAATTAATTGCCGTATACGGGTTAACAATATTATTAAGATACTGTTGCATTAAGGTAACATCTTCACCTGTCATGTTAAAAACCAGCGGTATACCGGGATAAGTGTCTTCACCCCCTCCAACTGTATCGTTGTATTCTGTAACTATATCGTCCCAAGTATCTTTGCCAATAATTCCGTCAATACTAATATTTTTTAACGTTTGATACGTTGCTACGGCTTGCTTTGTCATTGCTCCAAATGCGCCATCTATCGATAAATTAGGCAACTGATCATATTTTGTAATTCGCAGTGCATCTAAGTATTTTTGCATTCTTGCAACTTCGCTTCCGTAAGAACCCTCTTGCAAAGTTTGCCCCGGATATTGTGGACTAACTTTGTTTAAACAACTGAATAGCATTAAAAAAACCTCCTTTAAGCTATTTTATGCTAAAGAAGATTTTTTTGTGACATAAACAAATTAATTTATGCTTTTTTAAATTTTTTAATTTTGTTTGCAACAATTAATACGCCGTAAAGTATTGCAGTGTCTACCGGCAATTTAATTATATTTTTAATAAGCCTAATATGGCTAATTAACTGTGCGTTGCCATATAAAATATTTAACCATATAGGAGTTAAAAACAAGTTAATAATTATTACAACGCTTAAACAAGCCATAAATGTTCGCCATACTTTTACCGGTTTTTTGTAAAGCCAAAACCCGTAAATTAGTGCGCACAAAACTTCGTTTAAAGTAAAGCCTATAAAAAAGCCACCGTTTGGCCTTAAAAAATAACCTGCAAAGTCCATTGCCACGGCCGCAATTACTCCCACAAACGGGCCGTACAAAAAGGCACACATTGCGTTTGCCAAAAACGAAAACCCAATTTCAAGCATAGTGCTAAGTGCAAAAGTCACCTGATTTAAAGCCACCCCAAGCGCACAAAGCAAGCCCGCATTAGCAATAGAACTTGTTTTTTTTATTTCTCCTGCTGCAACTATTATTCGCTGTTTTAGCGTTAAATTGTCGTCGCCGTTAAATTTTGTGCCTAGCAAAAATGGTTTTGACATTTTTACCTCCGCTTCAATAAGTTAATACTAAACAAACTTTTTGTTTGCAAAAAACAGCGCAACCGCACCCGGGCCCGAGTGTCCACCTATAACAGGGCCAATAAAATTAACATAAACTTGCTTTGTTTTAAGCTCGCTTTGTATTTTTTGCTTTACATAGTTTGCATCATCTTCGCAATCGGCATGGCTTATAAAAACAACATTATTTTCTGCATCATATGCTGTTTGCCTCATTTTATCCACAAGTGCATCAAGGCTTTTGCGCCTTCCTCTAACTTTGTCCGACGACACAAGTTTGCCCTCATCTGTAACTGTAAGTATAGGTTTAATGTCTAGCATTGTGCCAAGAAGCGCCGCAGACCCCGAAAGCCTTCCTCCACGTTTTAAATGGTTTAAATCGTTTACGGTAAACCACGATGATATTGCAAGACGGTTGTCTTGCACCCATTTTGCAACCTCTTCAATACTTTTACCCTTGTTTTTTTCCTGTACTGCGTGCCATACAACAAGGCCTTGTCCCATCGAGGCACCCAAAGTGTCTACAACAATTATCTTGCGCTGTGGAAACTCCTCCATAAGGTCTTGTGCTGCAATACAGCAAGTATTGTACGAGCCAGAAAGCCCCGAAGAAAAGGAAAGATGCAACACATCAATGCCCTGCTGCAAAAATGGTACTGCAGCTTGTTTAAATTGTTCCATTGATATTTGATTAGTTGTTGATGTTTCGCCTGCACGTAGCCTTACATAGTAGTCTTTAAAAGCCATTTGTCTGCCGGCGGCGTAGTTTTCATACTCTTTTTCATCCATAACAAATCGCATACAAATTGCGTGTATGTCAAGCTCCTGTGTCATTTGTGCTGAAAGATCTATATTTGTATCTGTCATTATTTTATATTGTGCCATAATAAATAAATTCTCCTTATTTGTAAATTGTAACCAATAAATTATATCACTATAATTAATAAAACGCCAGTATTTTTTATTAATATATATCAAATAATTACTTTATAAAAGGTTTTATCCTGTTTGTCATTTTTTCAATATCTTGTCTTGATAGGTAAGATTTTTCAATATAACCGTAAATTCTTCCTGCAAATTCGGCAAATGGAGGGCAAACTTTTTTAAACTTATTTGGATTTATTCGCAA
>CAYJLZ010000018.1:23683-27216 GCA_964371265.1 uncultured Bacteroides sp.
CGCAATGCAAACATTGCGTGTACACCTATAAGTGCAACAAACTTAAGCATGTTAAATTTAGGTTTAAATGGTGGCGAAAACGGTTCGTCGCTGGGTGGATTTTTATAAACTTTCTCTATTAAATCTGCCGTTCTTTTATATGATGGCTCATCGTTTTTGTCAAAGTAGCTGTCGATAACTTCGCTTTTAATCGGAAAAGCTGAGTTTTGTGATTTTGTTGCACTTACAAAATCTTCATACGTAGTAATATATTTTGCATTTTTATATATTACAGGGTCAAATTCGTGCTCAATAGGCATAGGGCGCAATATATGGCAGCTTTTGTTTGCAAAGTAAACTTCAGCAATAGCACTGCTCATCCACACAAAAATTTTATCCGCAGCCACAATCCATTGGCGCACACTGTCGTCGAATATTACATGAAAATTTTCATGTTTTTCACTCAATAAAGTCAGCTCTTCGCTGTTCCATTCACTTGGGTGCCGTCTGTACACAATTTGCGCATCGCTGTTTTCACTCAAATATGCATCAAACCAGTCCAGTGTTTGTTTCATACTTTGCCGGTTTGTTTTTGCAAAGCCACTAAAGTCCTCGCCCGCCATTAGCGAAAGCTCGTTAACTTCTGCTTGCGACATGCTTGCATACCCAAAAGATGATATATATAGCATCAATTCTTTGTTTTCATCAAGGCCAAACTCACTGCAAATTTGATGCTTTGTTTTAAAATATCCGTTAAACTGCGGCAAAAAAAAGTCAGTCATCATTGCACCTGTTACAGGGCAGTTTTTTTCTTCCATACCGTTTTTCACAAGCCTATTTGCTGTTTTTTCTCCCCAGCATGTTTGTATGCACTTTTTTGCATTTCCGCTCATGTTAAACCACTGTCCCTGTTCTTGCGTATCGCTTAGCATTTGCTCCCAGTGCAAATTAATTACCCTGTTACATACCCCCACATTGTTGTAAACGTGGCTGTTTATTGCCTCATTGTCGTACATGCAGCTGGCAACAAGCACTTTGGGTTTTTTCCATGTTCGGTATCTAAGGCGTTTTCTCGCAAGCAACTGGCGTATTTCACACGTATAGCCCCTTTTTTCCAGTTCCAATTTAAGCAACAAAAGGCTCTCGTATTCTCGCACTATCTGTTCGTACAAAATTATTATATCAAGCCGATTTTTTTTACTTTTGTTCAATAACAAATCTCCCCTTCTCAGGCTTTGTTAAGCACCTTGCCTGCAAAATATTTGTTTTGCAATATTTGTTAAACAATTTATTCTAATTAAATCAAATTATACTTTTTGTATATTATTAATATTATATTACTTAATGGCAACTTTTTCAAATAAATCCTTTGTCCAATCAGGTAAACCGTAAACTACATCTAGGTGAAAACCATCGTAAAACTGCGTGTCGTTAAAAGTATAAAGTTGTTCCCATTCGTAGTTTAATACTTGTGCTGGGGTATTTTCAAGCGCAGTTATCGCCTCTTGCATATCCTCGTCAATGCCAAGTGGTTCACACACAAGTTTTCTCACGCTTTCTTCCATAGGAGGCAAAACAAATGTAAGGTTTATACTATTGTTTTCGCAAAATTCAGCAAGCTGTGCAAGCTGGTCAAGTGCTTTGGTATTAAGCGTAAATTTCGAATTTTCAGGTGTTATGCTATTTTGTATATAATCTGTTATTTCACGTGCATTTTCAAGCTGACCATCCGTGCTGTATATGCGCTGTGTAATCGCCGAAGTCCCACCATTTGCACAATTTGTATAAAGCGTCACTGCATAGTCTACAAGGTCTTTTCTAAACTCAAGTTCACCTTCAGTGTCATTGTAATCCTGCTGTGTGTAAGTTGCCGTGGCAAGCACGTCATCGTACTGCTCTCCCCTCAACGCATAGCTTATGCGGTCTTGTATTACGGTAAGGGTATTTACGTTATACTCCAAGTTAAAAATATAAGCTATTGGATTTTTAAGCTGTGTTTGCACCGTTTCCATTCTATTTACAGGGCTGTAAGCTTCGTTAAGCGTGTAAAACGATACACCAAAAATTACGTTTTCTATGTTTGGATTTATATCGTATAAAACATAAAACTCATCAATGCTCTCGTGAATGCCCGCACCGCCGTAAGCGGCATTTGATACCGAAGTATTGGCAGTTTCGCTCACCAATTGCATGTCGAAATGCGCCATGCGAGAATCGCCAAGTATAATTGTGTTCTCAGGTTGCGCCTGGTATGCCCTAATTCTCGCAATGGGGCTGTTGGTGCTTGAATTGTTTTGAACTCCAAAATAGTTATTGGGCTCAAAACTTATAAATACAGCTAGGTACAAGTACAGTGGTACTAATGCCAGTAATATTTTCAGTACAATTTTTTTCATTTTATGAAAATTCCTTTTTGCAACTTAATAAAAAGTGGGTGCTAAAACTGTGCATATGCAAAACTTACGGTGCCAAAACCGCCGCTTTGCATAATAAATCCTACAATTATACAAGTTATCATAATGTAGTAGCAAACCCAGCGAACAGCCGTTGGTTTTACCGCAAGGGCAGTAATTATATTTTTACCACCATTGTTAAAACGCTCAATTTTATCGCACATAATGCCTATGCCCACAACAACAACTGCATATAAAATGTATGCAATTGCCATAAACTCCCTCGAGTAAAACCCTGCCATAACAGCACTGCTTGTTTGAGTAATAAAATTGTTTAACGAAACACCGCTAAACTGCCTTGAGATGTACAAAAATGCATCACCTACCGTGCCGCCCGGCATCAGCCCAACCCTAAAAAACACTAGGCTTGTGCTCCATAAAACAAATACGCTTGCAGTTTTAAATATTCGCAACGGCATTTTAGGTTTTTTTGCCGGTTTTTTATACCATTTATGCAAAAGCTCTTCGCCTACACGGTATGCCGCCTGAAGCAAACCCCACACAACAAATGGCAGTGTGCTTCCATGCCAAAAGCCGCTTATTATAAATACAATTGCAACGCTTGAAATTACAGGCGGTTTATCTCCTATTTTTTTACCAATCACCGGTATCTTCGATGTCCATCTACTCCACACCAGCGGCATAAAAATATAGTCTTGCAGCCATGTACTTAAACTTATGTGCCAGCCTGACCAAAAACTAGAAAAATTTGTTGCAAAGTACGGTGTTTTAAAGTTTATTGGTATTTCTATACCTAATAGCCTAGCACTTCCCCTTGCAATGTCGCTATAACCTGAAAACTCGAAGTAGAGTTGAAACGCGTAAGCGCCGCTTGTTAATATAAGTGTAAGCCCGTTGTATTGTTTTAACATAAAGGCCAAGCACGTTTGCTATTGCAATCCACTTAAAACAACCAAAAAGTATAAGCTGTAAGCCCTGTTTTATTAGGTAAGGTGTGAGCTCTTGCCTAATTGCCATTTGCGGCAAAACTTTTTGTGCGCGACAAATAGGTCCACTTGTAATAGTTCCAAAAAACGTTACAAAAGCCGCGTACCTAACAAAATTTGTTTCATATTCCATATCATTTCGGTAAACGTCTAT
>CAYJLZ010000019.1:0-25262 GCA_964371265.1 uncultured Bacteroides sp.
ATAATCTTATATATTTTAACATAATAACATTATAAGTGCAATCTTTTTTATGTGCTGTTATTGTGTTTTTATAAAAAAATAAAAGCTACATTTCACTTTTGTGAAATGTAGCTTTTAACTTGGTGACCCGACGGGGAATCGAACCCCGGTTACCGCCGTGAAAGGGCGATGTCTTGACCGCTTGACCATCGGGCCTAATGTAAAGAGCTTTATGCAAACCTGCAAGCGCCTCACACCCGTCGCTATTGCAATAGGTACGTTTGAAGCTTTTCACAAAACTCTTTTGGTAGCGGTAAGTGGATTCGAACCGCTGACACTCCGGGTATGAACCGAATGCTCTAGCCAACTGAGCTATACCGCCACATAAAACCTCTTAAATAAAAGGTGCCTAATTATTGTATTACATTATAATAAATTTGTCAATACTTGTAATACAATTTTTTTAAAAAACAATATTATTGTAACAAAATGTCAAACGTGATATTATTATAGTATACTACAAAATGAAAACTTAAGTAAAAATAAAAACATAGAGGTATGTATATGGAATATAAAATAAACAAAAAAACACTTATAACAATAGCTGTTATACTTTTTGCAACAGTTTTATTTGCGTGGTCGTTAAACAACGCAAGCGTGGTAAGTGCAATTGTATCGGGGTTTATAAAAATAACTTTACCACTTATTTTGGGTTTTTGCATTGCGTTTGTAATAAACTTGCCAATGCGATTTTTCGAGCGCAAAGTATTGAAAAACGCAAAAAAACCGATAGCAAAAACAATTCGAAGAACAATATGCATATTAATATCTATTATAATAGTGCTGGCAATTGTTAGCGCTGTTATGATACTTGTTGTGCCGCAGTTTATAAACGCAATAATGCTTATAGGGCAAACTGTGGCAAGCGAGCTTCCTGCTTTGGTTGTATGGATAACCGAAAATGTGCAACTAAACAGCGAACTTGAAGCTTTTATAGCATCGTTTGAACTGGACTGGGCTAAAATGGGCGCCGATGTACTAAGCTATGTAACCGATAGTGCGGGAATGCTGGTTGGCAGTGCGTTTACAATGGCAATGGCAATTGTTGGCGGCATTACAAACTTTGTTTTAGCGTTTATTTTTGCAATATATATACTGCTTGGAAAAGAAACGCTAAAAGCGCAGCTTGGTATGCTTTTAAACGGTACATTGCCCGACAAAGCTTGCAAGGCAATATTTTACTTTGGAAAAATGACAAACGAGGTGTTTGCAAACTTTATTATAGGCCAAGTAACCGAGGCATTTATTTTAGGCGGCCTTGCGTTTTTGGGAATGAGCCTTTTCGGATTTCCGTATGCATCGGCAATAAGCGCATTGCTGGGAATATTGGCACTTATACCAATTGTTGGTGCGTATGTAGCTGCATTTACAGGAGCATTTTTAATATTTACGCAAAATCCACTTCAGGCACTGTACTTTTTAATTTTTTGCGTAGTACTTCAACAATTAGAGGGCAACATAATATACCCAAGAGTTGTGGGCGGCAGTGTTGGATTGCCCGGCATATGGGTGCTTGCGTCTATTACTGTATTTGGCAGTTTGGGTGGTATTGTGGGCATGCTTGTTGCAGTACCTATTTGCAGCGTGCTTTATACCCTAGTAAAACTTATTGCACAAATGGGCCTTCAAAAAAAACAAGCGGCAAAAGCGTTGCATCAAAAAGAACACGACAGTAAATCGTTTATTAAAGAGGCAATAATATCGGTTGTGGTAGATGGCGAAGAAACAGGCGAAAAAACAAGCGAAGAAAAAGCCGAGGCAACAAACGGCGAAACAAGCGAAAAATAAATGGCAAAAGCAAATAAAATTAGCATAATGTTAAAAAATTACAAATAGCAGTAAAAAATTAAACTACAAATAAAAAAGCCCTTTACAAGGGCCGATAAAGCAAAACCTTTGCCAATTGTTTGCACAGGTATTTGCGTCGGTCTTTGTATGGGGCTTTTAATTTATAAAATATTATTTTTTTAATTATTACTTACAAGCATGTGCTGGTTTTTAAAATTTGCCGCTATTGCGCAACAAATTTAGTTGTAAAACTGCACTTACTGTTTTACTGTCACAAATTTCTCCGCTTAGCACCATTTTAACTGCTTTATTAAGTGGCGTTTTTATAACGCTTACAAATTCATCGTCATCGGGGTTTGTATTTGTAAAAGTAAGGTTTTTTGCAGCGTAAATGTAAATTATTTCGTTGCAGTAGCCGCATGTGGGCACTACGGTGTTTAAATTTATGTATTCGCTTGCAACAATGCCGGCTTCTTCGGCAAGTTCTCGCTTTGCGGTTAAAAGCGGTTGTTCGCTTTTTTCAAGTTTACCGGCGGGTATCTCTAATAGTTCTTTGCCAAGTGCATACCTAAACTGGCGTACTAGGTATATGTTATCGTTTTCATCAATTGCAATAACGCCGGCGCCGCCGCCGTGGTGCACAACTTCTCTGTAAGATGTTTTGCCGTTTTCCAGCATAACTTCGTCTTTAGTAACGGTAATAATGCTACCTTTAAACATAGTTTCGCTGTTAATTTTATTTTCAAAATGTGGCATTTAAAGCTCCTGTTGCTGTTTTATTTAATGCAAACAATTGTTAGTAACATAGTTACCTTTTGATAAAACACATGCTGAAATAATATTTCCATGCATGTAAAAAAGTGCTAGCTTTAAGTTAAAATTTAAATTAAATGCTGCTTTTGCCGCTTTTAAAGTTTTTAATTGGCTTGTGCTCGCAAAGCACGCTTTCAATGCGCCTGTCGCTAGCTTTTAGCACGGTAAATAATATATCGTTAAACTGTACAAATGCCGGTTCTTCTTTTGCAGGTATATGGCCCAGCTTATCAAAAACAAAACCACCTACCGTGCCGGCCTCGTATTCGTACTCGTCGTCGTTTAAAGCCGGCAAACCCAAAATCTCAAAAAGCTCCTCCAAATCGGCCGAGCCCGTTGCAATAACACTACCGTCTTCTCGGCGAACAAAATCCTCGTCCTCGTGGTCAAATTCATCTTGTATGTTGCCAACTATTTCTTCCAGTACATCTTCCATTGTTACAATACCGCTTGTGCCGCCGTATTCGTCAACAACAATTGCAATTTGTGTGTGCTTTGCCATAAACTCTATTAAAAGCACCCTTGCCGGCTGTGATTCAGGCACAAAAATTGCCTTGCGCACAAATTTTTCAACCGATAACTCCGATTTATCTTCATCGTCCCACAGTGTAAAAAGGTCTTTAGCATATAGTATGCCTACAATATCGTCCATAGTTTTGTGGTAAACAGGCAGGCGGCTAACACCGTTTTTAGCGGCAAGCAAAACAACCTCGCCAACTTTAGTGTTGCTAGGCACAGCAATAACTTCACGCCTGTGCGTCATTATTTCTCCTGCTGTAACGTCGTGCAGCTCAACAATATTAGTTATCATTTCTTTTTGCTGCTGGTTAATAACCTCATCTTGCGCAACATCATCAACAAGGTTTAAAAAATCTTCTTCGGTAACGTTTTCGTGAACCTTTAAGTTTAGCGCCTTAAATATTAGCAGGGCAAGTGCGCTACCAATTACGCCAACAGGCCTAAAAAGCACAAAATTTTCAGGGTCATCTTTGCCGTGCAAGCCGCCAAAACCGGCCGATATAACACCTATAACGCACAGTGCAAAAATACAAAGAGAAACAATAATTAAATGCTCGGTTTTTACAAAAATTTGCAGTAAACCGTAAGTAAACATGCCTATACTAAAAATAAGGCATATAACAACACCTGTAAATCTAAACGATAAACCAATGCTTGTTTGCTGGTCTTTCTCACTGTCGTTGCTTAAAAGCGAACCTGCGCACCAGAACAAAATAATTGCAAAAATACCACCTATAAAACTAATTAAAATATCAAGACCATCGGGGTCCATTATCAGCTCTCCTTTTATAAATAAAAAATAAATATTATTAATAACTATACAAAGTTTTAAAAAATATGTCAAATTTTTATCAACCTAAGCCATAAAGCAAGTGTTAAAAAATTTATAATAATAACTACAACCTAGTTTGCCTTGCTTAAAACCGGCTTGTGCAATAATTAATTGCACAAAACTAACTTGCCGGGCAAATTAAAACACTTAAAACGCTATTTTTTTTGTGCACCTTTGTTTTTTGCTTTACTTTGCTTTACTGTTTTTGTCGTTTTTGGTTCAGCCTTTTGTTTTTTATTTGCAACACCGCCGCCGTTTTCGGCAAGAAGTTGTGCCTTGCAACTATGGAGCGCCTCAATTTCTAGGCTAGACAGTTCAGGGTACTCGGGCTTGCACTCGCTTAGGGTTTTAACTACTATTTCTGAAACCAAATAACGTGTATACCACTTTTGATAGGCGGGCAAAACGTACCAAGGCGCATTTTTAGTGGCTGTTTGGTGTATAGCCTCTTCGTATGCACTCATATACTTGTCAAAATAAGCGCGTTCTTTTAGGTCAGACGACGAGAACTTCCAGTTTTTTGTTTCGTCATCAATGCGCTCTAAAAATCGCTTTTTTTGCTCGCCTTTGCTAACGTGCAAAAATATTTTAACAACCTTATAACTGTTTTCGTAAAGGTACTCCTCAAAATCTCGTATTTGCCTGTATCTCTTTTCAAAAAACTCTTCGCTGTTTTTATCAAGGCATCTATTTGCAATTTTATATCTGTTTTGCAAATCGTGCACCTTAACAACAAGCACGTCCTCGTAATACGAGCGGTTAAATATGCCAATGTTGCCCCTGTACGGCACAGCCGAGTGTGCACGCCACAAATAGTCGTGCGCAAGTTCGGCAGCACCCGGCTGTTTAAAGCTTGTTACCTCAACACCTTGCGGGTTAAGTGGCCCCATAACGTGCCTTATAGTGCTGTCTTTTCCGGCGGCATCCATTGCCTGCAAAACAAATATTACACCCTCTCTTCCGTCGGCATAAAGTCTTTGTTGCAGCTCTTTCATTTTGTTTTGATTTTGCAGGGTAAGGTTTAAAATCTCTTGTTTTGTGCTCTTGTCTTTTTTACTATCGGTCGGTTGTTTTTTTAAATCTACTTTTTTGTTGCCCGTAAAACAATAGTCGCTAAGTTTCATAGTTTAAACCATCCTCTCAGTAATGCCTTATATAAAAAATGATGTTAACTTTATTATTGGTTTTGGATATTTATTATACTGTTTACTGTATTTGCGGCATTGTAGCACAAATTTGCACAGCTAAGCGCCTTGTTTGCTGCTATGTTCTCGGTGTTTTTTTGCAATTGCAAAAGTTCGCTGCACACTGTTGTACCTGCATTTTGCTCAAATTCGCCCAGTGCTCGCCTAACAAGTTGATAGGTCGCCTTTTTTTCGTCCTGCTCGGCATTGCCGCTAAAGCCGTGTACTGCATTTATAACCAAAACCATACCCAATACTGCGCCGCATACGCTTTGTGTTCCGCCTATGCCGCCGCCAAAACCGCTTGCAATTTTTGCAACGCTCTCTTCGCTCATTAACATTTCTTTTGCAAAACAACATGCAACGCTTTGGGCGCAATTATAACCGTTTGAAAAATAATTTAACGCTAAATCGCCTTTTGTCATATTAACTTTCCTTATATAAAATTTAAAAACTACACTAAATTACGTATTACAAGGTTTTTGCCGCCGTTTTGCAATTTTTCGTACTTTGTTTCAAACGTTTTTGTATAGTCTATAAGCTTGTGCAACTTGTTAAAGCCATAGTTGCGCGAATCGAAATCGGGATATATGCGGCTAAGTGTAACGCCAACCTGGCTAAGCGGCATATAACCGTCCTCATCCGAGTCGCGGTCGATAATTTCTTTAATTTTTTCAACAATTTCGCTAAGCGCAACAAATGCCACTATAATTTCTTCGTCGCTGTACTCGCCGGTTAAAACATCACCCACGGTGTTAGGTGTGTTGTTTTGTTCGGTTAATTTAGCGGCGGTTTTTTGTGCTTTGCCCTTTTGTTGCTTTTTAGTGCTGCTCGTAGTTTGGCCCACCTTTTTTTTATCATCGCCCTTATTGGGGTTAAGCCCTTGCAAAACGTCTAGGTACTTAAAGGTGTCGCAGGCGCTTTTAAAGGCAACGGGAGTTTTACTTTCACCCATGCCAATAACAAACATGCGGCTCTCGCGCAGGCGCACAGCAAGGCGCGTAAAATCACTGTCGCTGCTAACAAGGCAAAACCCATCAACATTTTTTGCATATAAAATATCCATAGCGTCTATAATCATTGCGCTGTCGGACGCATTTTTGCCCTGCGTATAACTAAATTGCTGCATGGGCGATATATTGTGCTCGTGCAACACCTTTTTCCATGCGCCCATTTCGTTGCTTGTCCAATCTCCGTAAATGCGCTTGTATGCAGGTGTGCCATAAAGGCTTACCTCATTTAGTATCGT
The DNA here is from genome assembly GCA_964371265.1 of uncultured Bacteroides sp. Lineage (GTDB taxonomy): Bacteria > Bacillota > Clostridia > Oscillospirales > Ruminococcaceae > Ruthenibacterium. The sequence goes on from CAYJLZ010000019.1 coordinate 6,425, forward strand.
TTTAATAAATTTAGGCGATACATTCTCGGCATCAATTAAAAGTGCTATAACTTTGCCCTCGTTTGTCATAAATACAGCCATTCCTTTTTATAATATACTAATTATATTTACATTATACATGGTTTGCACAAAAATACAAAGTGTTAATACAAAAAAGTACTAATTTTATAAGTTTGTGGGGCTTTGTGCCAAAGCGCTTGTTTTAAGATGTTATCAGATTGTAAAAATCACTGCAGTAATTGTAGTAATTAACAGCATCTTCCTCGTTTTCAAGCGCAGTGCCCGTAAGTGTTCGCTTAACGAGCACAAAATCTGAAAAAAATGCCTCTACGTCGTGTGTGGTGCCGTCATAATCGGTAAACGTGCCAAAATTAATTGCGTCAATAGTGGGTGCGCTTGTAAAGGGTACGCCCATTTTGTCATAATCTACGCTTTGTAAATCGTCTGGCACGTTGCCGTCGTTGTACTCAAAAACACTAAGAGAACTTTGATAAAACTCTATGTCGTCTGTTAAAAAAATTATGCTCTGTGCGGATTGCAAGTCGGCCGAAATGCCCACGGTAGATGCCATGTCATCGTACGGGTTTACAAGCGTTTGCTGTGCTATATCCTCAATCGATTCACTTGTGCTGACGTTTTTAGTGTCGGCGCTAGCATCGTTTGTTTGGTGGCTTAAGCTGTACTGCGCAACGTTTATTACTACGTGCCCGTCGCCATTGTAGTCGCTTGCAAGCGCTGCAAGGCCGGATTCAAAAGCATCAATAGCGTCCTCCGGTATATATTTATCGCTCAGTATCGATATTTTAATGTCGGCATGTTGTATACCACTTACATCTGCAATAAAAAAAATAACCATTGCCAAAACGCCAATACCTATTAAAATAGGCCACTTGTAATAAAACAAAAAGTTGTCTATTTTTTGCTTTCGTGTTTTCTTAACAGGTGTGCTATTTAAATCGTCCTCGTTTAGGTTAATATTTAAAGTGTATCTTGGGCTAGCCATGGCAAATCTCTCTTTCCGTATAAGTTTGCACTTAATAACAATTTATTTATAGGCTTTAAGTATACAATTATTATTATAACGCAATTATAATTTTTTGTGAACAAATTTTAAAACATGTGCAAAAATAGTTTGTTGTAAGGCCGGGTAAGTTGCAAAACTTGCTCTAAATGCTATTTTGTGATATAATGCTATGGCGTATAACTATAAAGTGCGCCTAAAATTTAGCAGTTAAAAGCGATGTGCGTTTTTTTTGCAAATTAGTATATTTTAATATAGTAAAATAACTATATATGCTACACAGTAAGCAATAAATAACAGCGAAATAGGTGATATTGTGCGAATTTTGTTTAATATAGTTTTTAGAATATTTATAGTGCTTGTTTTGGCAAGCGCAATAGTTGTGGGCGTTTTGGTGTACGAATATTATAGCACCGACCAAACAAATATACCCTCAATAGAGCTTAAAATTAACAGTGATAATATAGAAGCTGCAAACCAAACATGGCATACGCCCGTATACGGGGGTTTAGTTTATAAACAGCACGAAACAACCGGTGCAACTCCACAGCACACAGTTTTAAACGACGATGATATAGTAATAACTTATCCGGCCGATTTAAGCTGCGACATAATTGTTACACAGCCAGGTGGCAGCGAAGTTTCGGCGCATGAAGAGCCGGGTACATGGCGGTATAAGGCAACTGAAAACGGTACATACAACTATTCAATAACAATTAACAAGCTGCAAACACAAGGGCAAGACTACGGGTTTTGGCAATACAGCGGAAGCATAGAAATAGATGTGCAACCATCGATAAGCATATCGTCTACAAGCGCACAACAGGGAGATATAGTATCGGTTAGAGTGAGCGGAATAGGCGAGTTACCAGTGCCGCAAATGAGCCAAGATTTAAGCTACGCTTACTTTTCAAAGCTGGGCAAGGAGTACATAGCAAATATAGGCGTTGCACACGACGCAGTGCCGGGCAACTACAATGTATCGGTATCGTGCGGAGATTTAATTGTTAACGAAACAATAAGTGTTACCACCAGAGAGTTTGGCAGGCAGGATATGACAATAAGCAGTACAACTGTTGCAAACACCTCTAGTGCTGCCGACATAGCGGCGTACAACGAGGTAATGTATTCGCTTTTTAACACGGCCGATGAAGAAATACACTGGCAAGGGCTGTTTATTATGCCAACTGAAAACACAGATGTAAACACAGAGTATGGTATTTTTAGGTACACAAACGGCTCGCCCGTGGCAGCAAGGCATGTTGGAATAGATTATGATGCAGATTTGGGCGACGATATTTTTGCACCAAATAACGGTAGGGTGGTATACGCCGACTTTTTAAATGCAACGGGTTACACAATTGCAATAGAACACGGGGCAGGGCTTAAAAGCTATTATTACCACCTAGACGAGCTTTTGTGCGAGCAAGGCGATATGGTGCAAATTGGCGATGTTATAGGCAAGGTTGGAACGACGGGCTACTCCACAGGGCCGCACCTTCATTTTGAAATGCGAATAGGACGAGAACCAATAGACCCCGTAAAACTGTTTGACGGAACATCGGGTTTATATGTAGCCGAGTAAAAAGTGTTTAAAAACATATATTTTTAAGCCATAAATATTGATAAAAGGAGGCAGTGAAGTGAAAAATAATAACGGCGACAAAAATACAAACGAGCAAATGGCAAACAGCGCAAACGGCACTGCCGAGGAAAAAAACATAAATAGTATGAACGAAAATAAAAACAAACAAAACAAAAAACGCACGGTTAAAAAATCGACAAAAGAGAAACTAAACACATTTGCACTGAATATGCAACGGGCAGATAACGAGGCAGCTGTAATTCAGGCAAGGTCGTCTCAGGGGTTTTTTAGGGGCCTTTTTATAAATGCACTTGGCCAGCTTTTATACGAAATAGGCTTTTGGGCCGAGTACAATGCAATTAGATTTTACAGAACATTAAAATATATTTTTCTTGTTGCATGTGCGGTTTTGCTTGCAATTTTTCGCAGTGTAATGCGCCCTGTTGCCGATTTTTTTGTCGGTATTTTCAAAGATTTAACAAATCCCGCCTTAAAGTTTTTTCAAAACATAAATAAAAATATGCGGGTTTTTTCAAAGGCGATAAAAAACAAAAAAAATCCATTTAAAGCAGTGTCGCAGGCTCATTCGGGCAGTGCATATAAAGAAAAGCACTCGATATTATTTGCACTGAGCTACTTATTGCCTTTAGCGGCAGCGGTTATACTTGTTTTTACTGTCAATTCTACACTCGGCACTCCGTTTAGCCTTGCTGTTGTTTATAATGGAGAGCTAATTGCCTACATAGAGAGCGACAGCGTGTGGGACGATGCCGAAAATAAAGTGGAAAGCCGCGTTAGGGCGGCTCACGCCGATCAAAGCTTTCAAACAGAGCCAAGCTTTGAAGTTGTAAGCGTAAACACAAGCGCAAGGGTAGACTCTACACAGCTTGCCGATAGAATTGTAGAGCAATCTTCAGACCAAATAAAGCAGGCAACGGGCGTTTATGCGGGCGATGCGCTAGTGGCCGTGTGCGAAGACGATGCTGCCGTGCGCGATTTGTTAAGCACAACCTTGGCGCTTGCAACCCCCCCCGATGATGCAAGTGCAAGGGTAGAGTTTGTGCATAACCTATACGTTGAAAGCGGTCTTTATTATACCGAATCTATAACAAGTTATGCACAGCTTGAAAGCACGCTTAACACCGGTGGATACTTGCAAACACAAATAACCGTAACACAAACAAGAGAGATTGAAATACCATACACCGAAGAAGAGCAAGAGAGCAACCAGTATGCTAAAGGCACAACAAGAGTTGGCAGATACGGTGTAAACGGCATTAACAACTTAACCGAGGACGTTACGTATATAGACGGCGTTGAGGTTGCCAGAGTTATATTGAGCGAAGAGGTAATAAAAGAGCCGACTTCGCAAATAACATATATAGGTATAGCCGAGCCGACAGTTGGAACGGGAACGTATACAGGCGATATAGTACAGGGTAGCGGTGCACTTGCATGGCCTGTGCCACAGTACGAAAGAACTACTACCGAGTTTTCGGTATCAGATAGTGGTTACATTATACACAGGGGCCTAGATATTACGGGCTCAAGCACAACACCTATTCATGCGTGCGACAGCGGCACAGTTACAGAGGCGGGCTGGCATTGGAGCTGGGGCTATTATATACTAATAAACCACGGCAACGGAATGACAACAAGGTATGCGCACTGCTCAAGGCTAGATGTTGCGCCGGGAACAAACGTAGTACAAGGCCAGCAAATAGCACTAATGGGCAACACAGGCGTATCTTTTGGCGACCATTTGCACCTTGAAATAGAAGTTAACGGATACCTTGTAAACCCGCGCAACTACATAGTGCAGCCATAAATTTTAAACGCTATAACAACAAACACAACCAATACAAGTGGGTGAAGTATGACAAACGAGCAAAATATAGGCAAAATATGCGATTATTTTAAAAGTGGCGAAAAAGCGCTGCAACAATTGGGCGTTGAAGTTGAACACTTTATTTGCGATGAAAACTATAACACACCGACGTATGAACAGGTATGCGAATTTATTTTAAAGGCGCAAAAAATTACAAATGGGCAGCTTTGGGCCGAAGATGGGCATGTGCTTGGGATTTATTGCGATGAGTATATGATAAGCCTTGAGCCGTCATGTCAGCTTGAAATTAGCATTGTGCCGCAAACGCAAATTGCCCAGATAAAGCGCATTTACACTAGCTTTTATAATATGATGAGCGACATTGTGGGCGAAAAAAACTTTAAGCTTATAAATAAAGGATTGCACCCGCTTGTGGAAAACGGCGAAAAAACACCCGATGATTTTGCGCTTATACCTAAAAAAAGATACGAGTTTATGAACGCTCACTTTGAAAAGAGCGGCAAGTTTGGCAAGTATATGATGCGCACAAGTTGCGCTTTGCAAGTGTCGGTAGACTATGAGAATATGAAAGACGCCATGAATAAACTGCGCCTTTTGCAAATAAGCTCGCCTCTGCTTGCGCTTATTAGCCAAAACCAAAGCATGGGCAGCGTTGCGCCGTTTTGGCAAAAACACATTTTGCGCACACAAATTTGGCGAGATACCGACAATAAGAGGTGTGGCTTTTTTCCTAATAGCGTTTCAAAAAGTTATACGTACGAAGATTATGCAAAGCATATTTACACATCGCCGCTTGTTTGTTTTAGCGACGGCGAGCATACCTATAATTTAAGCGATAAATCGGCAAAGCAGTACTTCGAGCAAACGGGCAAGTTTGATACATCGCACACGTTGTCTATGTTTTTTCCCGATATTAGGCTGAAAAAATACCTTGAAATACGAGTTGCCGACAGTTTGCCCATGCCAAAAATGCTTGGGTACACAGCGCTGATAAAAGGGCTGATGTACGGCAAAAACAGCCTTGAAAAGCTGGAAAAACTGTTTGAAAATATAACGAGCGAACAGCAAATTTACACAGCCGAAACCGAAATTGCCAAAAGCGGATACTGTGCACAAGTTTACGGCAAAAATGCCGCCGATTTAACAATAAAACTGTTTGAAATTGCCGCAGAGGGACTAGAGGATAGCGACAAAGCGTATTTAAACGAGCTTATGCCGCTGCCTGCCATACAAAGGCAGTACTGCAACTTGCTTAATACAAATATTAACGAGCATATAAACAGTGCAAAACAGAGCAAAGATTATATACAAAACTCTACCGCAAAATACCACAACAGGGTTGTAAGGGCCATGTATGTGCCAAAAATATTTACAAAAAACGAGGTTGATGTATTTAAAAACCTTGTAAGCGAGCTTTACGGTATATTTGATAAAGTTATTGAAAACTATATGGCAGATGAGAGTTATAGGCGGCTTTTTAACTTTGACAAAAGGCTTGAAAACTTGATATTGCACCCCAAAATGTACAGTTGCAACATACCGATAGCCAGAATAGATGTTTTTTACAACGAGCAAACCGGGCGCTTTAATTTTTGCGAGTTTAACACCGACGGCACAAGCGCCATGAATGAGGACAGAGAGCTTAACAGTGCGCTTAAAATAACACATGCCTACAAGGAATTTGCAAAAGAGTACAATATAAGCACGTTTGAGCTTTTTGATACGTGGATAGACGAGTTTTTAAATATATACGACGACTATGCAAAAAAACACGGTAAAACAGGCAAACCAAACGTTGCAATAGTAGACTTTTTAGACATTGGAACGACAAACGAGTTTGAAATATTTAAACAGCGCTTTATTAAAAGGGGCATAAACGCCGAGCTTTGCGATATAAAAGACATTATATATGAAAACGGCGTTTGTAAATCGAAAACAGGTTTTGAAATTAACGCGATATACCGCCGCGCAGTTACCACCGATATAATGAAACATTACGACGAATTACCGCAGTTTTTGCAGGCGGCAACAAGCGGCAACGTTTGCCTTGTTGGAGATTTTAAAACGCAAATTGTGCACAATAAAATACTGTACAAAATTTTACACGAAGAGCAAACACACAAGTTTTTAACACAAAAACAAATAAGATTTATCAAAAATCATGTGCCGTATACAGCATCACTAACAGGTAAAATGTTGCAAAATAATAATTTTGCAAGGGCAGTGTACGAAAACAAAGATAGCTGGATTATAAAACCCGAGGACTCGTACGGATCGTACGGTGTACATGCCGGTGTTGAGAGCGATGATGTACAGTGGAAAAAATTTGTGGACGACTGCATAGATAAAGGCTATATTATACAGCGATTTTACAACCCATACCAAATGCAAAATATCGACTTAACGCATGAAAATGCAGACGACATAAAATGGCACAGCACAAGCAACCTAACAGGCCTTTTTGTTTACGCAGGCAAAATGTGTGGCACATATTCGCGCATATCTTACGACGAAATGATTAGCACACAGTACAACGAAATGTCTCTTCCGACAATTGTTGTAGCAAAAAAATAGCGATTGGTTGTTTAAAAAGTGCCATGTGGGGTATTTCTGCCCCACGGCAATAAAATAAAAGTGGCGTGCCCGGCGTAGTGGGCACATGCCTAATAAATAATCCGTTGCATTATATAGTTTATTATTTTATGGCTTTCGGCTCGTACCTTACGGCACAACCGCCGAAATATGCCTAATAAATAATCCTACAAATTATTTATACTTTAATTATAGGTGAAAATTATGTTGCTACTTGTAAACCAAAAAATATTAGAAACATGCATTGAAAAACTAAACATATGCTTTGAAATAGAGCAAGAAATACAAATAAAAAATTTCGCCTTTGAGTATACAAAAAACAACAATTTTTTTATTACACAAACCGAAAACCCTTCGCCACAAAACGCCATAATTATACAGTTAAACGACGATAACATGTGGCAAATAGATAAGTTTCAGAGCCCGTACACTTTTAAAAAAAGCTGTGTACATATAGATGACGGCGTGTTAAGTGTGCACGAGGGGCAGGCCGAGCAAAACTGTATTGTGGCGTATTTTGAGAGAATAGACCACTGCACAACTTGCGACAATGTGGGAAGAACAGTAGAGGAAATTGCACAGTATATTGATGAAAAACACCAAATGAACATGTGTGATATATACCTTTTAATACCGGGAAAAAGAGAGTTTGACGACGAGGGACACTTTTATTGCGATAGATGCCACTGCGACGACGAGCTTTTTGCGACATTTAAAGAAAATATTGATTACTGCGTGGAAAGGGAATATAACTCGGACTTTGCAAAGCAGGTAACACGCAAAAACTTTGGCAAAATAAAGGTGAGAATACCCGAGTACGCCTATGATAACGACTACACCCAAGATGCGATGATTGGAATTATGCAGCACGAAACAGGCTACTGTGTACTACAAGTGTACATATACAGCTGTTACATAGGCGGCAACAAACTTTTGCAATACTACTGTGGGCAAGAACTTGAATACGGCATAGACGGACAGTGGATGGAAATTGAGCAGTTGTGCGAATACTTTGGAGTAAAGCGATACGGCCAAAAGCGCAGCATGGTTTTTGCATACGGACATGTAGACGATGTTGAAATAATAAACGCACTTGCAAACGAAGAACTGCCTATGGGTAAAATAAGCGGCGATTTTCAAAAAAAGCTGGACAACGACAACGTTGCGCAGTACGATACAGCGAAAGTTTATGTATCGGCCGTAACTATGATAGAAGTGTGCAAGGACATTACAACGTTTGTGGACACACGAGTTGCATACCACGCAATAGAGATATTTTTTGTAGAGCTACTTATGTTGCAAGACGCAGCAATAGACAAGGTGTACCGAGATTTGCGCAGCAACAAGTTTGCCGATAACATGGAGAGTATAGATGCCATGGCGGATAAGTACGAGCAAATAAGTTTTGACATGGCGCAGGCTGTTGAGTTTGCAAATTACGAGCAGTTTAACTATCCTACGGTTCGCCTGTCGGCAAAAAAAGTAGCAAAAAACTTTGGTATAGAGTATGTTTTTGAAAAATACGAATCGAACAAAGAGCTATTAAGCAGCCTTATACAGGCAAACAGGCGTAAACTGGAGGCACACCAAGAAAAAGTAAAAAATTACTTCTTATTTTTACTTTCGGCAGTGGCAACAATAGGCACAATTGGCCAAATGATACACGCAATTATGCAAGATGCAAGGGGCGGAACGCAAAGCTACGCAGCGGCGCTTGCCGTTGTGTGCTCGTTCTACTTTATGTACAGATTCCTTGTTTTGATAGGCCGCATTAAAAAGCGAAAAAAATAACCCGAAAATTCACTTTTATAAAGAAAAGGGGTACACTATGCCAAAATTTAGAAAATCAGAGTATTTTGACAAGTTAAAAACAAACAAACATAATTCTGTGGGCAACATACCGCTGAATTTTTATGTTCAAGAGAGAGATTGGACGTGTGCTGTGGCATGTATACGCACGCTAATTTCAAAAATAGAGCCAAACCTAATGAGCGAAGATGAATTTGTAACAAAATACAATTTAAAGCCGGGGCCGCATTATTCTAAACAATTAAAAGCGTATAACATGCTTGATAAGTACGACGCAATTTATGGCTGCGACAACCCCGATATTACACTTGATGATATAATATCATACATGGAAAAAGGCTATTTTGTTATGCTTGAAAGCATGATAAATTATTCGCACTGGCTTGTGCTTATTAGCTATTTAACAATACCCACACCGTACGGATACGAGGGATATCAACTTGTTTTTTACGACCCATACTACAACAACATAAGAATGATGAGTGCTGATGAATTTATTGGCGTATGGATAGACGGCCCGTACGAAAAAACTAAGGTGAAAAAAGATTTTATTGCAGTTAGGGCAAAGTAATTGCGTTTGCCATGCGAGCGGAGAGTTTGCTTAAATCCACAGGGCGCTACGCTGCACCCAAAACCTAGCACGCTACACCCAAAACCTAACAAAAAATAACTTTAACATAAACAGGAGGATTAAAATGAGAATTGAAACACAATGCCTGAGAGAGGGCTATACACCAAAAAACGGCGAGCCAAAAGCTTTGCCCATATATCAAAGCACTACATATAAGTACGATTCAAGTGAACACATCGGCAAATTGTTCGATTTATCCGAGGCCGGCCATATATACTCAAGGTTATCAAACCCAACGGTAGACGCAGTAGAGAAAAAACTTGCAGCACTTGAGGGCGGTGTTGGCGCACTTTGCACAACAAGCGGACAAGCCGCAACACTTTTTGCCCTACTAAATATATGCTCTGCGGGCGATGAATTTATTTCGGTTAGCGAAATTTACGGCGGTAGCGTAAATCTTTTTGCTGTGCAGCTTAAAAGGTACGGCATAACATGCAAATTTGTAAGCGCTAAAGACGATGAAGAAACTATTCAAAAGGCGTTTACAAGCAAAACAAAGGCAGTTTTCGGCGAAATGATAGCAAACCCCGCACTATGCGTGCTGGACGTTGAGAAGTTTGCAAAAATTGCGCACAAAAACGGTGTACCTTTAATAGTAGACAACACGTTTGCAACGCCTGTATTGTGTCGCCCATTCGAGTGGGGAGCAGACATTATAGTTCACTCAACATCGAAATATATGGACGGACATGCCCTGCAAATTGGCGGCGTTTTAATAGACAGTGGCAATTTTGATTGGGAAAAATACCCCGAAAAATTTAACGGCCTAACAACACCCGATGATTCGTACCACGGGCTTGTGTACACAAAACAGTTTGGCAAAGCGGCGTACATAACAAAAGCACGCGTACAGCTTATGAGGGATATTGGCGCATACCCAGGAGCAATGAATGCGTTTTTGCTAAACGTGGGGCTTGAAACTTTGGCACTTAGAATGGAGCGCTATTGCCAAAACGCACTTGCCGTTGCGCAGTTTTTGCAAAGCAGGCCCGAGGTAGAATTTGTAAACTACCCCGCACTAAAGGGCAGCAGTGATTATGAACTAACACAAAAATACTTGCCAAAGGGCGCAAGCGGTGTAATATCGTTCTCGCTTAAGGGCAACAAGCAAACTGCCGTTAAATTTATCGACAGCTTAAAACTTGCAATAAACGAGGTACACGTTGCCGACATTTGCACGTGTATACTGCACCCGGCAACGTCTACACACAGGCAGCTTACGCCACAGCAGCTTAAGGGCGCAGGCATAACCGAGGGGCTTGTGCGCTTATCGGTTGGCCTAGAGCATATAGACGATATTTTAGAGGATTTGGAAAACGGTTTTAACAGTATTAAATAGCATTTAAAATATAAGGGGATAAGTATAATGTACAAAATAGTTAAAAAAACAAGCCTAAACCCCACGGTGGTTAAAATGGATATTTTAGCACCACTTGTGGCGAAAAAGGCAAAACCGGGGCAATTTATTATTTTTAGGGCGTACGAAAACAGCGAGAGAGTGCCGCTTACAATTGCAGGATACGATGCCGGTGAGGGAACGGTAACCGTAATTTTTCAAATTGTGGGCGAGGCAACACAAGAGCTTAACAGCCTAAACGAGGGGCAGTGCCTGGCCGATTTTGTGGGCCCACTTGGAAAACCAAGCCACATAGAGGGGCTTAAAAAAGTTGCCGTTGTTGGCGGCGGCGTTGGCTGTGCAATAGCATACCCCGTGGCAAAAGCGCTAAGCGAGCAAGGAACAATAGTTCACAGCATTGTAGGTTTTAGAAGTAAAGATTTGCTTATTTTACAAGATGAATTCAGCGCAGCATCAGAAAAACTTGTTACAATGACAGACGACGGTAGTTTTGGCGAAAAAGGCCTTGTAACAACAGCGCTTGAAAAGCTTATAAACGAGGGCAACGTATACGACGAAGTTATTGCAATTGGCCCACTTATTATGATGAAGTTTGTTTGTGAGGTTACAAAAAAATACAACATAAAAACAACAGTAAGCATGAACCCCGTTATGATAGACGGCACGGGCATGTGCGGCGGTTGCCGCCTAACAGTTGGCGGAAAAACGAAGTTTGCATGTGTAGACGGCCCCGAATTTGACGGCCACGAGGTAGATTTTAACGAGGCAATGCAAAGGGGTACAATGTATAAAAATCATGAAGTTAACATGCGAGAAAAATCTTGCGAGCTACTTAATAAGGAGGCCGAGTAAATGCCAAATATGGAACCGAAAAAGTGCGAAATGCCCGTGCAAGACGCACAAATTAGAAACAAAAACTTTGAAGAGGTGGCGCTTGGCTATACGTACGATATGGCAGTTAACGAGGCAAAACGCTGCCTAAACTGCAAGCACAAACCATGTGTAAGCGGCTGTCCCGTTGGAATAGATATACCCGCCTTTGTATGCGAGGTTGCAAACGAAAACATAGACGGCGCTTTTGAAGTGCTTAACAAATCAACATCGCTTGCAGCGGTGTGCGGCAGGGTGTGCCCGCAAGAAACGCAGTGCGAATGCAAATGCGTAAGGGGAATAAAACAGGGCAGCGAGGCTGTTGGCATTGGCCGTATAGAGCGCTTTGTAGCAGACTACGCACGTGAAAAACTGAACAAAAAACCTGAAATGCCGCAAAAAAACGGCCGTAAAGTGGCTGTTGTAGGCAGTGGCCCTGCTGGGCTAACAGCAGCGGGAGACCTTGCAAAACTAGGATACGACGTAACGGTGTACGAGGCACTACACATAGCTGGCGGTGTTTTAAGCTATGGTATACCCGAGTTTAGGCTGCCAAAAAGCATAGTGCAAGCCGAGGTAGATGCGCTAAAACAAATTGGCGTTAAGGTAAACACAAACGTAGTTATTGGCCGCACATTAACAATAGACGAAGTATTTGAAGACGGCAACGAGGCTGTGTTTATTGGCAGCGGCGCAGGCCTGCCAAACTTTATGGGCATAAACGGAGAGAGCTTAAAAGGCGTGTACTCTGCAAACGAGTTTTTAACGCGTATTAACCTTATGAAAGCGTATAAAGAAGACAGTAAAACCCCTATATACAGGGGCAAAAGCGTTGCTGTTGTTGGCGGTGGCAACGTTGCTATGGATGCCGCAAGAAGTGCAATGCGCCTTGGCGCCGAAAACGTGTACATTGTGTATAGGCGTAGTATGAACGAAATACCTGCACGTGCCGAAGAAGTAGAACATGCGCACGAAGAGGGCATAATTTTTAAAACACTAACAAACCCCACACAACTGCACGGCGATGAAAACGGCCATGTAAAAAGTATGACATGCGTTGAAATGGAACTTGGCGAGCCTGATGATTCGGGTAGGCGCAGGCCTGTTGTTAAGCAGGGCAGCGAGTTTGAGCTTGAAACCGACTGCGTAATTATTGCAGTAGGCACAAGCCCAAACCCACTTATTACAAGCACAACGCCTGGCCTAGAAAGCAATAAATGGGGCTGCATTGTTACAAACGGCGATGACGGTTTAACATCTAGGCAGGGTGTTTATGCAGGCGGAGATGCCGTTACAGGTGCGGCAACAGTTATACTAGCAATGGGCGCAGGTAAAAATGCTGCGGCGGCAATGCACAAATACATACAAGAAAAAAACACATAAAATTATGAAAAGTACACTAAACAGCAAAATATACGATATAGTAAAGCAAATACCAAAGGGGTATGTTGCAAGTTATGGGCAAATTGCGGCACTGGCAGGCAACCCACGTGCCGCAAGAGCCGTGGGCTTTGCCCTACACAAAAACCCACAGCCGGGCGTTATACCATGCCACCGTGTGGTGTTTAAAAACGGAAGTATATGCACGGGCTTTGCCTTTGGCGGGCCCGATGTACAGCGCCAATTGCTACTTGACGAGGGCGTTATTTTTATTAACGAAACGCATGTGGATATGAACAAATGCCGCTGGTTATAAAATTTATAAGCAATTTAAAATAATTGTAAAATATAACATGGTTTTAACTATTTTTAGCACCAAAAAGTTTTAGTATATTTTCAAAATGCAAAGTTAATATATGTGTTAAAAAAACTTTTGTGTTTTGCGCAATTTAAAGGTAGCTTTATGGGGCGCAATTTAAATGCCAAATAAATTTATATTAAACAAAAAAGGGTGATTATTATGCCAAAACTATTGATAGCAAGCGATTTACACGGCAGTGCCTACTACACAAAAGAACTTGTAAAAATATTTGAAGACGGTAACTTTGACAAGCTTGTTTTGCTTGGAGATTTGCTTTATCACGGCCCGAGAAACCCACTTACAAAAGATTATAACCCACAAAAAGTAAGCGAAATGCTAAACGGAATGAAAGATAAAATAATTGCCGTAAGGGGCAACTGTGACAGTGAAGTAGATCAAATGGTACTTGAATTTCCGATTATGGCAGATTATGCTACAATTTTTGAGTGCAGCAAAACAATATTTTTAACGCACGGCCACCTTTTTAACGAGGAAAAACTGCCAAATTTTGCAAAGGGCGATGTTTTGGTTCACGGCCATACACACCTTACCGAGCTTGCAAATAAAGGCGAGTATATATTTTTAAACCCGGGCAGTGTTTCGCTGCCAAAGGGCAACTGCACAAACAGCTATGCCACATACGAAGACGGTGTTTTTTGCACAAAAACACTCAGTGGCAATGTAATAGATACGCTGAGCATTAAATAATATTAACGCTAAAATTTAGCACTTTAAACGGTAAATACACTGTAAAATAAAGCCACAAACAAATATAAACTAAGCAAGGACACCCAAAAATGACAAACGAGCAAATCGGCAAAGATAATTTACAAAATAACCCTCAAAATAACCCAAAAGAAAATTTGCAAGAGAATTTAAAAGTGCAAAACAGGATTATTAAAAAGTATAAAAAAACAATTTGGCACAGGTTTATTGGCGGATGTAAAGACTATGAACTTATTAAAGCAGGCGATAAAATTGCAGTGTGCATAAGCGGCGGAAAAGACAGCTTTTTACTTGCTAAATGTATGCAACAACTGCAAAAACACAGCGATGTACCGTTTGAACTTGAGTTTTTGTGCATGAACCCCGGCTATAACAGCGAGAACATGGCGCAAATTGAAAAAAACGCAAAACAGCTGTGCATAAATTTGCACGTGTTTAATACCGATATATTTAAAACTGTCGATAACATGCAAAAATCGGCGTGTTATATGTGCGCAAGAATGAGGCGTGGCTACCTTTACAAAAATGCGCAGAAGCTAGGCTGCAACAAAATTGCGCTTGGCCACCATTTTAACGACGTTGTGGAAACGGCCCTTATGAGCATGATTTGGGCAGCAGAGCTTAAAACTATGCCGCCGAAACTAAAAAGCCAAAACTACGCGGGCATGCAGCTTATTCGCCCCTTGTACCTAGTGCGAGAGGCCGACATAATTGCGTGGGCAAACTACAACAATTTAAAGTTTATACAGTGTGCATGTAGTGTAACAAGCAAGCAAGAAAACGACGAAAATGCAGGTGCAAGAAAAACGGCAAAACAGCTTGTAAACCACATTTGTGCACTTAATAAAGGTGCCGACTACAACATTTTTAAAAGTTTGCATAACGTAAACTTAAATATGATGCTTGGCTATACAAATGGCGATAAAACGTATAGTTTTAACGATATGTACGAATAAATAATTAATACAACATGTGCAAAAATTGTTTTGTTCAGTATTGCTTGTATCAATTTAATAATATAGATTTTTTAACAAAGAAAGGGCAAACACATGCAAAATTTTATACCGGGAACACCGGTGCAATTTGAAGAAGTAGAAAACTTTAGGCAGCTTGGCGGGTACACAGGCTTTGACGGTAAAAAAGTTAAAATGGGTGCAATTTACCGCTCGGGAGCGCACAGTAAAATAACAACACCAAAAGACATTGAGCTGTTTAAAAGTTTAAAAATTAACACAGTTATAGATTTTAGAAGCAAAGAAGAAATAGCGTTAATGCCCGAGCCTAAATACGATGGCATAAACTATCTAGTTCAGTCGGCTTTGTACGACGAAAACGGCCAGGAAGTACGCCTAGACCTTGACGCAATATACAAGGGCGGCTTAAAAAGCATGAATCAAATGGTAAGTGACGTTTCGTCGGCATTTTTAGGCATGCCATTTAATAACCCAGCCTACAAACTTATGTTTATGCAAATTTACCTTGGCAACTTGCCGCTAAACTACCACTGCAGTGCAGGAAAAGACAGAACAGGCATTGCCACAGCAATAATTTTACGCGCGCTTGGCGTTAGCGATGATGATATACTGTACGATTTTGAGCTGTCGAACACGCTTAGGCCAAAAGCTAGAGAAGACTTTGTTGCAAAAATGTCGGCAATTGCACCACCTGAAGAGCTGCCAAAAATAGCGCAGGCTGTTCTCGGTGTAGAGAGAACTTCGCTTGAAAAGGCGCTTGCCGCAATAGATAAAAAATACCCTGACTTTGAAGAATATTTGCTAAAAGAATGTGACGTTACTAAAGAAATGCTGAATAAAATACGAAGCGAACTATTAGTATAATAATAAAAATATAATACAAATAGTATAAATTAAACGCAAAAGCTGTTTGTTATTATAAATTGGTGTGTGGGGCAATAAATACACACGCTGCAAAACAAAATTTATAAAAGAACGGAGAGTTATTATGGCTACACCTCACATTAGCGCAAACAAGGGCGATTTTGCAAAAACCGTACTAATGCCGGGCGATCCTTTAAGGGCAAAATTTATTGCCGATACTTTTTTACAAGACGTAAAACTTGTTAGTGATGTGCGAAACATGTTTGGTTACACAGGCACATATAAGGGCGAAAAAGTTTCGGTAATGGGCAGTGGCATGGGCATGCCCTCCATAGGTATATATTCGTACGAGCTTTACACACAGTACGATGTAGAAAACATTATACGCATAGGCTCTGCGGGTGGATATACACAAAGTGCAAATTTGTACGATGTTGTACTTGCAACAGGTGCTTACAGCGAAAGCAACTTTGCCCTTGTGCAAAGCGGCTGTAAGGACGATATACTGTACCCAAGTAAACAGCTTAACGCAAAAATTATTGAAAGCGCAAAAAAACTAGGCAAAGAGTTGCAACAGGGTATAATACACTCCAGCGATATTTTTTACAGAGAAGATAAAACGCCCTACTGGCAAAAACTGCGCGATGAAAAGGGCTGTGTTGCCGTTGAAATGGAGAGCTTTGCGCTGTTTAACAACGCTAGCGTAACAGGCAAAAACGCAGCTTGCCTTGTAACTGTTAGCGACAGTTTTGTGCACCAAAGTGCAACAACAGCCGAAGAAAGGCAAAAAAGCTTTACAAATATGATGGAAATAGCACTGGAGAGCATTTTATAATTGCTTTGCGGTATTATAAATTAAAAGTGCAATGTTATTATTTAAAGTGTGCAATATAGCCAATTTGATGTAATACTAACACGTTTTGTGGCAAATGTGCATATAAATTGGAATATGTGGCATTACTGCCTTGCGCAAAAAAATTAACAATGCGCAAAAAAGCGAGGGCAAAGTTATGGCAAACTTAAAAGATACTGAAATAAAAAACCTTATAAAAAACGCTTTCGAGGCAATGGAGTACTCATACTCGCCGTACTCGGGCTTTAGCGTGGGCGCGGCATTGCTTGGCAAAAGCGGCAAGGTTTACAAAGGCTGCAACATAGAGTGCGCAACGTTTTCGCCGACAAATTGTGCTGAGAGGACAGCACTTTTTAAGGCAGTAAGCGAGGGCGAGCGCAGCTTTGAGGCTGTGGCCGTAGTGGCAAAGAACAACGACGGCACACCCGACGAGGGAGTAACATCGCCTTGTGGGGTATGTAGGCAAATGCTGTACGAGTTTGGCAGCGACGAACTTGTTGTAATAATGGCAAAAAGCGAAACAGACTACATGGTAAAAACGCTTGGAGAGCTATTGCCGCATGGTTTTGGGCCAAATAAGCTTTTATAAACTGTTTTGTAAACTAATTGTAAGATTTAATTGCTTGTAAACTGTTGTAAAAAGCAGCGATTTTATGTATAATTAATAAAGTAAAACTTTAAGTTACAAGTTTACAAACAAATCGTACATATTTTGAAAGGACGAATAGAAATGAAAAGATTACTATCACTATTACTTGTATTGGTGTTTAGCCTTGCATTATTTGCAGGTTGTTCAACACCACAAGAAGCAACATCGGATGCAGCAACTGAGGGCGACGTAGGCGGCGTGGAGCTTGCCCTAATTACAGACGTTGGAACAATAGATGACAAATCATTCAATCAAGGAACTTGGGAAGGCCTAGTTCAATACGCAGAAGAGAACGATATAGCTCACCAATACTATCAACCAACAGAAGCATCAACAGATGCATACCTTGCATCTATGGAGCTTGCAGTTCAAAACGGTGCAAAAGTTATTGTTACACCGGGATTTTTGTTTGAAGTTCCCATTTATTTAGCACAAGACATTTATACAGATGTAACATTTATACTTATTGACGGTTACCCACACAGCGAAGATTACTCGGACTTTAAAACAAACGAAAATGCAGTTGGCATTAAGTTTGTAGACGCACAATCGGGCTTTTTGGCAGGTTATGCCGCAGTTAAAGACGGTAACACAAAACTAGGCTTTTTAGGCGGCATGGCTGTTCCTGCAGTTGTTGGCTTTGGCTACGGCTTTGTACAAGGTGCAGAGTATGCAGCACAAGAAATGGGCTTAGCTGAGGGTTCTATCGAAATGAAATACGCTTACACAGGCGCATTTGAGGCATCGCAAGAGGCTCAAACACAAGCAGCATCGTGGTATAACGGCGGAACAGAAGTTATATTTGCATGCGGCGGTGCACTAGGCAACAGCGTTATGGCAGCTGCCGAGCAAGAGGGCGGCAAAGTTATCGGTGTTGACGTTGACCAATCTTTCGAGAGCGAAACAGTTATAACATCTGCAATGAAAGGTCTTGGCGTTGCAACTTATGATATGCTCAGCGCATACTACAATGGCGAGTTCCCGGGTGGAGAGAGCCTTGTATTTGATGCATCAAACATGGGTGTTCAATTGCCAATGGAAACAAGCAGATTTGACTCATTTGCACAAGCTGACTACGATGCACTATACGAAATGCTTGCAAACGACACAGACGGCATTGCATCGGGTATAATTGGGCCACTAGAGGGCGAAAATGACGGCATGGTTACAACAGCCGAAATACCTTTAAGCGCAATAGTAATGGATGAAGTTAAATAATTAAGCGGTAAAATGCTTAATGCAAATGCCCAAAGGGGCTGGCAAAAAAATAAAATACAGGCATACGCAAAACTTTAAAAGTTTATCGTGTGCCTGTTT
>CAYJLZ010000020.1:0-24252 GCA_964371265.1 uncultured Bacteroides sp.
TCGGCCTTTGATAATGAGAGCATTGATTTTTTAGCAAGCTTGAACTTGGCAGTTTGGAAAATACCCTCGGGTGAAATTACAAACTTGCCATACCTTGAAAAAATTGCAAAACTTAAAAAGCCTGTAATACTTTCTACGGGAATGAGCACCATAAGTGAAATTGACGATGCAGTTAATGTGCTGGAAAGTGGCGGTGCAACGCAAATTACACTATTACATTGTAACACCGAGTACCCAACGCCATACGAAGATGCAAATCTACTTGCAATGCGCGATATAGCCGAATACTTTGGGTGCAGTGTTGGATATTCTGATCATACACCGGGTTTTGAGGCAGACATAGCTGCCGTTGCATTGGGTGCTGTAATAATTGAAAAGCACTTTACGCTTGATAAAAACATGCAAGGCCCCGACCATAAGGCGAGCCTTAGTGTAGACGAGCTTGCGCAAATGATAAAATGCATTAGAAATACCGAGCTTGCGCTGGGACATCACAAAAAACATGTTACAAAAAGTGAAGAGAAAAACAAACCCATTGCAAGAAAGAGCATAGTTGCAAAAGTGCCAATATCAAAGGGAGATATTTTTAGCGAGGATAACCTTATTGTAAAAAGGCCGGGTACCGGAATAAGCCCAATGAAGTGGTATCATGTGCTGGGAAAAGCGGCAAAAAAAGATTTTGAAACAGATGAAATGATAGAGATATAACAATAAATTGCGATAAGGGGCGATATTGTTGGCGAAATTTAATTTAGCAGTTGTTAGCGCAACACGTGCCGAGTACGGCCTTTTGCGCAGCGTGCTTTTTAAGCTTTTTAAGATAAGCGACATTAATGTACAACTTTTTGTAACAGGAACGCACCTTGAGGCTGAGTACGGCAATACAGTGCAAGAGATTGAAAAAGACAAGTTTAATATATTTGATAGAGTGAGTATACTAAAATACGGTACAAAAACGCCTTATAGCACAACAAAAACAACAGCACACACAACAAAATGTTTTGCAAAAAGGTTTAAAAAGGCAAAGCCCGATGCTGTAATGGTGCTTGGAGATAGATACGAAATTTTTGGCGTATGTGTTGCGGCGGCAGGGTTATTAATACCCATAATACACATTAGTGGGGGAGATGTAACCCACGGTGCGCAAGACGATTATTTTAGGCATTGCATTACTAAAATGGCGTCGCTGCATTTTCCATCGTGCGAGGAGTATGCTAAAAGAGTTGTAAGAATGGGAGAGGCGCCAAGTACCGTGCACAATGTGGGTGGCCTAGGCGACGAAAATATACGAAAACTAAAGTTGCTAACAAAAAATGAACTTGAAAAAAATATTAAATTTAGTTTAAATTCACCGTTTGCACTTGTCACTTATCACCCCGAAACGGCAACGCAAGCCAGTGCTGAAAAACAGTTTAAGTTGTTGCTTAACGCACTGAGTAAAACAAATTTAAAGTGCATTTTTACAAAATCCAACGCAGATGCAGGCGGCACACAAATTAATAAGCTTATAGACAAAGCTTGCCAAAACAATGACAATTACATTTCCTTTACAAGCATGGGCGTATTAAATTATCTGTCGGCTATGAAATATTGCGATGTGGTAATTGGCAATTCGTCGTCGGGCGTTGTGGAAACGCCAACTTTTGGAACACCGTGTGTAAATATAGGTATGCGCCAGCAAGGCAGAATAATTACCCAAAATGTAATTTGTTGTGACACCGATGAATTTAGCATACTAAGCAGTATAAAAAAGGCATTGAGTGAAAAATTTAAAGAATTTGCAAAAAACACGCAAAGCCCATATAACGGCGGCGATACCGCAAGCAAAATAGCAAACATAACACACGATTTTTTTACCGAATTAAAATATAAAAATACAAAAATTTTTTATGATGCTGATATAACATAATTAATGCAAAGGGAGAATTTCAAATGTCCGATTTTATTTCAGAATTTCAAAGCATAATAATGCAGCTTTTTCGTATGCAGGCAGACGATGTTCCAAACGTTTTGCGCCATATAATTTCTCAAATTTTGCGTTTTGGTACGCTCGCGTTTTGCATAGCGGCTGTTATTTTTGCTGTGCAGTCGGTTATTTTTATATTTGATAAAAAAAGCAGGGCAAAGGGTTATAAAAACCTAATTTACACATGTGTTATGTTTGTAATTACTGCCGCTATATCTGTTTATGCATTTTTGCCGCTAAGCGCAGCACCAAACAAAACAGTTACAAGCGGTGCGTTTCAAGATATTAAATACGAGCAAAGCTTGTTTGAAAACAGCGAAGATAATACTGAGGACACCGAGCAAAATACTGCAGATGATACACAAAACGACACAGAGCAAAGCACAGCGGCAGGAGAGGGCGAAAATACACAAGAAACGCAGGCCGATGAAAGTAGCGAAGAACAAGACAGCAATTTGGTTATATTATCGCACACCGAGCTTTCGCAAGAATATACGAATAAAGTGTTGGAACTACTTAGCAACACCGATTGCACACGTACATTGATGCGTGAAATACCAAAGGAAGACGGACAAAATTTAATACTAAGGCTTGAAAACGGCGACGAGTGGAACATTAGATTAACACCATATATGGCGTATATATTTATTGAAGAAAACGTGAATTTTATATACACAGTAAATGATTATGCAGAATTTCACGCGGAACTTGCAAATATATTGCAAAATTAAACTTTGTGAGAGGTTATTTTTTATGAAACCAAGCAGCGAGCATGTAAAAAATGTTTTAATAGTTGGCCTTGGAAGTATGGGCAAACGCAGGGCAAGGCTTATAAAAAATATTGATGCAAATATAAATATAAGCGGCGTTGATATGACACAGCAAAGAAGAGAGCAGGCCAAAGAACTTGGCATTACAGCGTATGATAGTATTGAAAACGCCACATTAAATGAAAAATTTGACGCTGCGTTTGTTTGTACTGCACCTATATCTCACAGCAAAATTATAGCCGAGCTTTTAAATGCAGGGCTAAATGTTTTTACCGAGTTAAATTTGGTAAGCACAGGATATAACGAGCTAATACAAAAGGCAAAGCAAAAAAAATTAAAGCTGTTTTTAAGCAATACAATGTTGTACCGAAAAGAGATTGAGTATATTAAAAACAGCGTTACATCGTTCAATGCTCCTGTAAACTATATTTACCACATTGGGCAATATTTGCCCGATTGGCACCCATGGGAAAGCTATAAAAACTTTTTTGTAGCAGACAAGCGAACGTCTGGCGTTAGGGAAATTTTGGCAATTGATTTGCCATGGCTTTGCGAAACATTTGGCGATGTTGCACAGGTAAATGCCCACAGCGACAAACTGTCGGCGCTTGAAATAGACTACGATGACACGTTATATGTAACGCTGCGCCATAAAAATGGCACAAAGGGATTTATTGCCGCTGATGTTGTAAGCCCAAAGGCGGTAAGAAACTTTGAAGTGTTTGGCGAGGGTTTGCATATTTTTTGGCATGGAAACCCAAAAGAACTTTACAAATATGACAGCGACAAAAAAGAGAATGTGCAAATAGACACGTATAAAGTGTATGAGCACGATGCAAGATATAGCCAAACAATAGTGGAAAATGCTTATGTAGACGAAATTATTTGCTTTTTTAACTATTTACAAAATAAGCAAACACCGCTTTGGACATTTGAAAAAGACAAAAAGGTTATTGAATTAATTGAAGAAATAGATGAAAGTGCTATACGGGCAAAGTAAGTTTAATATTTATGTAGTTTTAAATTATAAATAAATTTATATGCCATTGTGGTTATACTTGCACAGCACTTTTAATGCGCTGTCATTTTAGGTATTGCTTTGTGGCAAAATTATTAAACATTTAAATTGTGCTGTAAACAGAACGGAGATAAGTATGGGCTTTTTAACACAGCAAAACCAATTGCAAGTTCTTTTTTGCGGGATTGGTAGCATAGGTAAGCGGCACTTAATAAATTTGCACACATTGTGCAAACAAAACGACATAAACTTAACGGTACATGCTTTGCGCCACACAGGCGCAAGCGGTAAAGTGCGAAACCTTGACAGCGATATTGAAAGCCTTGTAGATGCACAGTTTACCTGGCATGATATATCTAAATTGCCGCATTATGATGTAATTTACATTACAAATCCAACGAGCGACCACTACAAGGCAATGAATTTGCTGAAAGGCAAAACGAATAGTTGGTTTATAGAAAAGCCCATATTTGAAAACACGCAGTACAATATAAATGACTGCATATGCGAGAGCCAAAAAGCTTACATAGCGGCTCCAATGCGATTTTGCAAAACAATGATAGAGCTGAAAAAAATATTACCACAGTTAAAAGTTTACAGCGCAAGGGTAATTTGCTCATCATACCTTCCAAGTTGGCGTGCAAATACTGACTATCGTGATACATACTCTGCGCACAAAAGTATGGGCGGCGGAGTTACAATAGACCTTATTCACGAGTGGGATTATTTAAACGATCTTTTTGGAATGCCGCAACAGGTTTACAATTTCAAAGGCAAATATAGCCATCTTGAGATTGATTCGGATGATATATCGATATATATAGCAAAGTACAGCAATATGCTGTGCGAAGTACATTTAGACTACTTTGGAAGAGGATATGAGCGGAAAATTGAACTTTTGTGCGAAAATGGCACAGTGGTGGCCGACTTTGGCAAGGGCACATTAAAACTGGAAGACGGCAACATACTAGATTATAACGAGGACGTTAACGAACGATACATAAGAGAAACACAATACTTTTTAAATTATATTTTTGGCGATGATAAAAACAGTATAAATACGCCGCAAAACGCACTGGCGGTTTTAAAACTAAGCATGGCGGACAAATAATTTTATTAAAGCAAACAAAAACAGCCGCATAAAACGGCTGTTGAATATTTTATAACTACACTGAGGGGATTTGCTACTGTGAAAAAAATACTTATAACAATATGCGGGCGTGCAGGAAGTAAGGGATTTAAAAATAAAAATTTAAAAACGTTTGCGGGGCACTCGTTAAGTTATTATAGCCTTGCGGCGGCTAACATATTTATGCAAAATCGCAAAGATGATACGGTGCATATGTGCCTTAATACCGATAGTGATTTGCTTATAGATGTTGTGCAAAAAAAATGCAAAGACATAGAGATTTTACAAAGACCAAGCGAATTATGCGGAGATGTTGTGCCCAAAATGCCTGTATATCAAAACAGCCTTGAAAGAATGGAAGAGATAAACGGCATAAAGTATGACTACCTAATTGATTTAGATATAACTAGCCCACTTAGAAAAGAAAATGACATCGAGGGTGCATATAATGAAAAAACAAAGCGCCCCGATTTAGACCTTGTGTTTTCGGCGGTGCCAAGTAGGCGTACACCGTATATGAACATGGCAAAACTTGTGGGTGACCACGTTGAAAAAGTAATAGACCACAGAAACACTGCAAGGCAACAAACGCCGCCTGTGTTCGACATAAATGCATCAATATATGTATTTGAAACAAAATTTTTGCGCGAGAACAAATCGGGGTTTGTATGGGACGGCAAATGTGGCATTTTTGAAATGATGGACACAGGCATAATAGATATAGACTCTGAGGAGGACTATTTACTTATGCAGGCAATTGCAACACACTTGTATGCCACAATGCCGCAGTTTGCCGCTGTTCAAAACACCATTGATAACTTAAAGTAATTAATTAAAACTTACCCAGTATATTTTTATATCCACCGCTGCCATACTGTATACACCTGTTAATTCTACTGATGGTGGCGGTGCTTATTTCAACATTTTTTACAATTTGTTCGTATGTTTTGCCCTCAATTAGCATTTGTGCTACTTCTATGCGCTGTGCCATGTCGGCAACTTCTTTAACAGTGCATAAATCTTCAAAAAAATCATAGCACTCATCAACTGTTTCAAGCTTTAGTATTGCGTTAAACAGCATGTCGGTACTTTGGCTTTTGTTTTTGTTATTACTTTTGTGTGGCATGTTCTCGCCCCTTTGTAATTAAAATAGTTTACTACTTTACTACTTTAACACATTAAACAAAAAACTTCAATAACAAAAGCAATCGAGGTTATTATTTTTAACTTATCGGTTTGTTGTCAAGAGTGTCAAACGTATATCCTTGCTTTATAAACCAATCTATAATATCGGGCAGTGCCTGCACGGTTGTGGATGTTTCTTTTGTGTCGTGCATTAAAACAACGCAAGTGGTTTTATCCTCGGCTTGGTTTATTACCCTGTTGTATATTTGATTTGCACTGGAAGAGCTGCCAACAGCATCTTGTGTATCTATGTTCCAATCAAAGTATCTGTAACCTTTTTGCGTTGCTTGATCTTTTAATGCTTCCATAATTTCGCTGCCGCCGTATTTGTGGCTTACTGTATTTGTACTGCCGCCGGGAAACCTCAGTAGCTTAATATCTGTTGCGCCGTATTGCGCAAGGTCAGCCTCAAGTAGCGATATGTCCTGCCAAAAAGCCTCGCTGCTTGCGTAAATTTCCGAGTACGCATGTGTTTTGCTGTGAACTCCTATTTTGTGTTGCTCGTTTATTATTCTTTCAACAAGCGGAAAGTATTCTTCGTTGTTTTCGGCTGATATAACAAAAAATGTAGCTTTAACATTTTTTTCTTTAAGTATGTCAAGTACACTCTCGGTAACTTTGCTGGGCCCATCGTCGAACGTTAGATATACCGTTTTTTGTATAGTTGTTGTATTTTCGGCAGTTGCAGCAGTTGAAACTAAATTGCTGTGCACAATATCACCGTTGTAATTATGCCCCATTCCAAACATAGAATTAACCACCGATATTGATACAAACAAAATTGCACTGCAAAAACATGCAAATAAACTGCGCCTTAAAACACCATAAAAGTTATGTTTTAACATAACACTACCCCCATTAACCATTTATACATTTTAATTTATAACATACCAATTAATACTGTATAAACAAAAAAAATATTACTGTGGGGCGATATGCATTTGTATCATAATTTATTTATATTACACACGAAAATTCTATGGTTTAAAATTTTAAAACGCAAAAAATATTTGTGCAATGCACAGAACGGAGATTATAATGATATTTGATATTTTAACTGTTGCATTTTCACTAATTGCGGCAATACTTGCACTTGTTTGTTTTATTAAAATTAATGGGCGAAACAATAATTCAAACGAAATGCAAAGCTTTATGCAAGATAATTTTAGGAGCTTTACAGACATAAAAAACACACTTAATCAAATGTCAAACGACTTGAGAAAAGAGATAACTGTTTCTCTAAACCAAAGCATGCAAACATCTTCAAAACTGCAAGGAGACTCCTTACGCCAAATGTCGGAAACACAAATTGCAAGTTTGCGCACTTTGCAAAGCACAGTGAACGACCAACTTACACAAATAGAATTGCGCATGAAAAACAATAGTGATGCCGTTGAAACAAGGCTTGAAAACATAAGAAATACTATGGAAACACGTGTTACCTCGATGCAAAACGAGAACAACAAAAAACTAGAGGAAATTAGAAAAACCGTTGATGAGCAGTTGCAAAAAACACTGGAGAGTAAGTTACAACAGTCTTTTGAGAATGTTAGCAAACAGCTTGAGAGTGTTTATAAGGGCCTTGGTGAAATGCAAAACCTTGCAAGTGGCGTGGGATATTTGAAAAAAGTTTTAAGTAATGTTAAAGTTAGGGGTATTTTGGGCGAAGTGCAGCTTGGTGCAATATTAGAGCAAATATTATCGAGTGAGCAGTATGATAAAAACGTGCAAACAGTGCCAGGCAGTGCCGAGCGAGTAGAGTTTGCCGTAAAATTGCCCGGTGATGGTCAAACTCCGGTTTTGCTACCGATAGACTCAAAATTTCCATTGGATGCATACAACACGCTTATAGATGCACAGGAGAGTGCCGACAAACAAAGTACATTAATGTGCCGCATACTACCGAGTTTGGCATAATGTTTTTGCCAACAGAGGGTCTTTATGCCGAAGTAGTTCAAAATGGCATGATAGAAAAATTGCAAGCTGAGTTTAAAATTATTGTTGCAGGGCCCACAACAATGGCGGCGCTTTTAAACAGCCTGCAAATGGGATTTAAAACACTAGCTATACAAAAAAGCTCAAGCGAGGTATGGAAAGTACTTGGAAATGTTAAGGCAGAATTTGATAATTTTGGGAAAGTGCTTGAAATGACTCAAACTAGGCTGAATCAAGCGAATGACGAACTTGAAAAACTAGTTGGTGTGCGAACAAGGCAAATACAGCGCAAACTTAATATGGTTGAAAATCCAAAAATTGAAAGTTCGGATATCACTTATAGCGATAATTGATGAAAAAAGCAATATATTACATTATATTGTAAAAAAAAGCAAATAAATTTAACAAATAATTACGTTTTTTTATTGAAACAAACCCCGACATGTGGTAAAATGTTACATGTATATTACATTTGCTTAAAATTGAGCACGAGTAAGCAAATTAAGGGGAAACGTATGCAGCAAGATAAAAACGTCATTAATTCGAATGTAAGTTTCAGTAAATTAAATAGTAAAAGCGAATTGTGCGATGATAACTTTGATACTGAAATGATAAAGTATGAGAAGTTAATGCGCAATTGCAAAATATATTTATTTAAGTACAATAAAAAATTAAAACAAGTTACGCTAAGTAAGGCACTTGTTAAAAAGCTTAACGTTACAAGCGGCAACAAGCCTGTAACTGTAATGCAAATTGTAGGCAAAGGTAAAATTCACAGTGATTATATATGCGAGATTACAAGATTATTTGAAGAGATAGACAATGGGGTGTCAACATCTGCATGTGAAATTGCTTTATTAGGCGAAGATGGAAATATAGGCTATTTTAGCATTAATGTAACAGCAATACCTGAAAGTGACGGAGTTTGGTTTGCAGGTGCAGTGCAAGATATAACACAAAGAGTGAACTTGCAAAAAGAGAAAGCTTTTGCAAATAATATTATTTGTGATAAAACATTGCTTTGCGAGGCAAATTTAACAAATGATGATGTAAACTATATTAATGAGAAATGGGCTAAAGCACTTAATATTAAAATGCCTTTAAAATACAGTAAATTTATTAATGAAACTGCAAATATTTTAGAGGCGAGTTTTAATAACCAAACAATTAATGATGCATTGTGCCGTGAGTGCATTTTAAACATGATTAATAATGAAGAAAGCAACCTACAATATCATTTTAAACTTAAAAATTTATTAGGTGGAGAAAAATATTTGTGGTATGAATTTACTACTAATTATATAGTGCAAACTTGCCCAACAGGAAAAAATGTTTACTTAAGAATTTACGTTCAAAATATTAATGAAAAGAAAAAAGATAGTTATATTGCTGACGAACGAAGAAAAATATACAAAAATATGCTTGCAGATAATACACTAATTTCTTATGAAATGAATTTGACTGAAGATAACTTTATTAGAGGCAATGAAAAATGGCTTGAGGATAACAAAGTTAATAACGACTCGAAATTTAGCGCAATTATAGCAAGCATAGTTGATACAAAAGTATATGAAGACGATAAAACAATATTGCTGGACAATGCCGGAAGACAAAATATGTTATTGGGGTTTTCTTTAGGAAAAAGTGAATTTAATTGCGAATATAGGCGATTAAATGAAAATGGAGAGTACAAATGGTGGAGCTATAAAGCTTATTTGTACCAAGACCCCGACAATAAAAACATATGTGGATTTGTTTATGTTCAAGATATAGACAATGAAAAAACAAATACATTGTCGTTAAAATATGATGCAGAGCATGACCTTATGACAGGGCTTTACAATAAAGTAACTACCGAAAAAAACATAACGAAGATATTGCAAGGTACACGACAAAACGACACACACAGCGGTATGGTTTTAATAGACCTTGATAACTTTAAGCAGATTAACGACAGCTTTGGCCATGAATTTGGCGACGAAGTAATTAAAGAGATATGCACAATTATTAAGTACGAATTTAGGCAAGATGATATTGTGGGAAGAATAGGCGGAGACGAATTTTGTGTATTTGCAAAAGGGTTAAATACTGATAATATGCTGGAAAAAAAGGCAGTTAAACTATGTAAAACACTGCAAAGGTCTTATACAAAAAACGGCGTTACAGTTGAAATAAGCGCAAGTATAGGTATTGCTTTTGTTAATGAGAACGACAACAATTATAAAACAATTGCTAAAAGGGCCGACGATGCAATGTATAGGGCAAAAAAACTAGGCAAAAACAGAATTAGCTATTAAATACAAAAAACGAGCGAAATTTATTTCGCTCGTTTTTTTGCTATATAGTATATAACATTTTTATTTAAGTAAAAATTTAAGTTCGATACTAAGTGCAACTAAAAATTTTAGGTGCCGATTTATACAAAATAGCCACTGCCAATGTTGTTATAAAAAGTTCGGGTAACATGTAGTTTGAGTTGTAAACAAGGCTGTAAAGCGCTGCATTCATGCCATTTGCCCATTCATAATACGACTGGTAGCTCGACCAAAGTAAAAATCCGCTTAAAAAGCTGCAAACAAACCTTAATGCAATACAGCAAGCAGTGCCCACACATACACCAATAAATTTATTGTCGAAATATTTTGCAAACCATGCTGCAAGCCCAAGTAAAGTAAAGGCTAAAATATAATCGAGTAAAACCATACCTATAAACGCAAAAACTGTGCCTGCCGGAGGCGCCGAAATGCCTGTTAGCATTTGCAATAAACTGTTGGCAAAGCCGGCAAGTAATCCCCATTTTACACCGTGCCTAAACGATACAAGAATAAACGGCAACATTGAAAGCAATGTTATACTGCCGCCAAAAGGCATATCTACTATTTTAATTTGCGCCAATATTGTACCTATTGCAACCATTAATGCACACTCAATAAGTATGCGAGTTCTTGAAAAAGTTGTTGTCATAATAAAACCCTCTCTGTGTAAAAATAAAAAAACAAAAACAAGTGCGCCTGCAAAAATGCAAGCGCACAAAAAATTTATTGTTAATAAAGCTTTAAACCCTATTTTACAAAAACTTCCTACGCCGGCATTATCCGGATCAGGTATTATAGGGTTCTTGCCGGTTTGTAAACCTATAAGCAAATCTCAGCCAATTGGCACCCCTGTTTTCATATCTTGTTTAATTATATCGCATCAAAATTAAATTGTCAACATGTGCTTTTTTGTAATATTGTAAATAAATGCAACGCTATTTGCCCGCATATACAATATTTTTTTTGCACACATTTTGTATACAGCATATTTCACACATTGCTTTTCTGGCT
Organism: uncultured Bacteroides sp.; assembly: GCA_964371265.1. Lineage (GTDB taxonomy): Bacteria > Bacillota > Clostridia > Oscillospirales > Ruminococcaceae > Ruthenibacterium. The sequence continues at coordinate 11,330 of CAYJLZ010000020.1, forward strand.
GTGCAAACTGCCCTTCCGTGCATTACAGTTCTGTGGCAAAAATCGCTACTCTCTTCCGGTGGAAGTACCTTTAGCAGCTCTCGCTCTACCTTTACAGGGTCTTTACTGCCGCTTGTAAGACCCATTCGTCCGCTAAGGCGTATACAGTGTGTATCTGTTACAACAGCAGGTAGGTTAAAAATATCACCTCTAATTAAATTTGCGCTCTTTCGCCCAATTCCCGGCAGTTTAAGCAAATCATCCATGCTTTGCGGTACATTGCTTGCAAAGTCGTTTATTAACATATTGCACATTAAATATATATCTTTTGCCTTGCTTTTTCCAAGTCCGCACGGGCGTACAATTTCTTCTATATTATCGGCGCCGGCACCTGCAAGGCTTTGCAACGTGGGGTATAAGTTAAAAAGCTGCTTTGTAACTACATTTACACGCGCGTCGGTACACTGGGCTGCAAGCCTTACGCCAACTAAAAGTTGCCACGCATCGGCATACTCAAGTGTGCATTCAGGCACGGGATACTGCTGCTTTAACAGCTCTATTATTTGCATTACTTGTTTATTTGTGCGCATATTATTGTCCTTTTAATAAAAATTTTGTAACAAATTTACTATAACATAAAAATATACTTGTTTACAACTTAAAATTACATTATAATACTTTTGTACGGCTTTATTAAAAAATAGATAAAGGGGTTTTTATAATGTTTAAAGATATGATTGACACAATAGGATTTGTTAAAAATTACGATGAAGAAGTTGGCGCAGCGATGGATAAAGAGCTTAAGCGATTGCAAACTAACATCGAGCTCATAGCATCGGAAAACGTTGTTTCGCCGGCAGTGCTTGCGGCAATGGGCAGTGTGCTTACAAACAAGTATGCCGAGGGCTACCCCGGCCGCAGGTACTACGGTGGCTGCGAGTGCGTAGACGTTGTAGAAACAATTGCATGTGAAAGAGCTTGTAAAATATTTGGTGCAGAGCATGCCAATGTACAGCCACATTCGGGCGCACAAGCTAACCTTGCCGTTTATTTTGCTTTTCTTGAGGTGGGCGATACAATTTTAGGTATGGATTTATCTAATGGTGGGCATTTAACACACGGTAGCCCGGTTAACATGAGCGGTAAAAACTACAACTTTATAGCATATGGCGTGGACGAAAACGGATATCTTGATTACAACGATTTGGAGAACAAAGCTAAGCAGAATAAGCCGAAAATGATTGTAGCGGGCGCTTCGGCGTATTCACGAGCAATAGACTTTGAGCGCATATCGAAAGTGGCAAAAGAAGTTGGAGCAGTTTTTATGGTGGATATGGCACATATTGCAGGGCTTGTTGCTGCAGGCTTACACCAAAGCCCAATGCCGTATGCCGACGTAGTTACAACAACTACACATAAAACTTTGCGTGGCCCTCGCGGCGGTATGATATTGTGTAAAGAGGAATATGCCAAAATGGTTGACAAGGCGATTTTTCCCGGAACACAAGGCGGCCCACTAGAGCACATAATTGCAGCAAAGGCGGTAAGTTTTGGCGAGGCATTAAAACCCGAATTTAAAACATACCAAGAAAATATAGTTAAAAATGCAGCGGCGCTTGCAAAAGCACTTACTAACAAAGGTGTAAAAATAGTTTCGGGCGGAACCGATAACCACCTTATGACAATTGATTTGCGAGGTACCAAAATAACAGGAAAAGTGCTGGAAAAACGCCTTGATGAGGTAAATATAACGGTTAATAAAAACACTGTGCCAAACGACCCGGAAACGCCATTTGTTACAAGCGGTGTAAGAATTGGCACACCTGCCGTTACAACAAGGGGCTTTGGCACAGCCGAAATGGAAAAAATAGCTGAATTTATTTATACATGCATATATGAATTTGACGATAAAAAAGAGCAAACGGCAAAAGATGTTATTGAACTAACGTCAAAATTTCCGCTATACGAGTAATTGCAAAAAATATAATTCATATTTTAAGTTAATGTTTATAATAAAAAAACCGATGTGCTTTAGCATATCGGTTTTTACATTTATATAAAGCGATGGCTGTATAAAGTAATTTGTATATTTAACTGATTAATTTACAATAATATTATTTAATGCTATTAAAAATTTTTTAACAAGCATATAAATAAAAACTGTACACTGTACTTTTGCAGCACACAAAACTTATATTAAGCATAAAAATAAGCAAGTAAAATGTTTGCATTATAACTTAAATTAATTTATTTAATGTAAAAATAAAACTATTGAAAAAAACACTTGTAAAAAATGCTATAACAAGTTAAAATTGTTTGTATGTAGGTGTTAATTTATAGTTGTATTAAAGTTAATTTTGCACCTCAATCGGAGTAACGTATGATAAAACAATTGTTGATGTATATTATGGTAACAATTATATTATTTGCAACTTTATCCGGCAGTGCTTTTGCAGTGTCGGATATTAGTGGTGCAGCCGATAAAACTACTATTAAAATAGGGTATATCGCTGGATCATCACATATTATACAAAACCAATCTACATCTACAAACGGAATAGGATATGATTATTTTACCGAAATAGAAAAGTATTCGAATTTGCTTTTTGAGCACATTGAGTGTAGTCAAAGTGAAATTTTTGAACTTTTGCAAAGCGGAGAAATAGACTTAATCGGCCCTGTTTCAATATCGAACGATTATACAAAACAAAACTTTATACACACAAAAAGTGCCATTACAACATCTCAAATAGTACTGGCAACTCCTATTAATTCAGGCCTTGCTTATAATGATTATTTAGAACTTGAAAACCATATTATTGCTATGGATAATTTAGGCGAGTTTAATGCGTATGAAAATTTGTTATTGCAATTTGAAACGGAAAATAACCTTAAACTTAATACGGTTAGTTTAACCAATTTAGGAAGTGCCACCTTTGAGATTAATACAGGCGAATACGATGTTAAACTTATGGAGTGGGGCAACTCTACAAGGCAACTTGAAGTAATTGCAAGCCTTGGCAATGAAGAGCTGCACTATATAGCGCTACCGGAAAACAGCGAGCTAATTGCTGAAATTGACAGTGCAATGGATATAATTTTAAGCGTTGATCATGCGTATCCGGAAAAGTTGTATGTAAAGTATCTTGAGGACTCACAGCTTGCTATGCCGTCTTACAGTTTGCCGCAAAAAGAATATTTAGATAGCATTGAAACTATTAATGTTTTTTATTCGGGATCAAACGAGCCGTATCAATACACAAGCGAACAGGGAGAGGCGTCGGGCATTACTGTTCAAATAATGAAATTGATTGAACAAGATTTGGGCATTCAATTTAATTTCATACAAGATAATATTTCTAATGATGAATTGAAAAACACGGATTTGAGTATTTGCTTTTTGAGTACTGACAAAATGGTTGGAAGTTATGAAAAAACGAGCCCGTATTTAAACTTGCCGCTAAGCTTAATAGGCCGCCCCCAAGAAGAAACTCAAGATTATTTTTTTGTTGGGGCAATGCCGTATTTAGATGCCAATATAGAAGATGCCCTTAAAACATATGGCTCGTACATTATTGCATATTACGACACCAACGATGAAATGGTGCAACTTTTAAATAAGGATATGCTTAATTTTGTAGTTGTTCCGGCATCGATAAGTGAATATGTGGTAGAAAACGATGGGCAAAATCATCATTTTGAGTATGAGCTGGATTACAGCTACCCGTTGCAAATACTAATATCAAACGAAGCAGGCCAGGAGCTTAAAGATATACTAAATCTTGCAATAGAAAGACTTGACTATGAACAAGTAGACTCGATAGTAGCGCAGTCAACACTTGGCAATGCTCCGCAAGACACGCTTTTAGATTTGCTGTTAAGAAACCTTGAAGTTACATTAATGGTTATAATGCTAATTGTTTTGGCGTTTATTTTACTGGCTTGGTACGGAAATGTTCGCAGGCAAAAAGATTTGCTTAAAATTATTAACATCGACAGCTTGACAGGAGCTTATTCAAAATATGCTTTTTTTGAAATGGTAAAAAAAATACTGGAAAATGCTAAGCCCGGGCAATATGCGCTTTATTGTATGGATGTTGACAACTTTAAAATTATAAACGAGTCGTATGGATACGGCAAGGGTTCTCAAATAATAGTGCAACTTGCAAAATTTATAGGCGAGGCGTTTAAAAACAAAGCTATTGTTGCCAGAGAGGCAAACGATAAATTTTTGGTGCTTGTTGAGATAGATAATGGAAACGAACAAATTAATATTAACAATAAAGGTAAAGAAAACATGTTGTTCAGGCTTGCTTTAAGGCAAATTTTGGACGATGACTACTCTTTAAATGTTAGTGTGGGCAAGTATAAAGTAGAGGACCCAAAGCTCGACTTAGACTATATGGTGGACTGTGCAAATTACGCAAGATTGCTTGCCAAAAACAAGTATGGAAACACTCTTGTTAATTATACTCAAGAAATGAATAAAAAACGCAAAATGCAAAACGAAATAGTGTCAGGTATGGAACATGCTCTTTTTGCTGATGAATTTGAAGTATACTATCAACCTAAAATATGTTTAAAAACTGAAGAAATTGTAGGTGCTGAGGCCCTTGTAAGGTGGATGAGAAACGGCAAACCATTGTTTTTTCCCGATCAGTTTATACCGTTGTTTGAAGACAACAGGTTTATTGTAAGGCTAGATTATTACATGGTACAACATGTTTGCAAGTTTGTTCAAAAAAATTACGATTTGCTTAAAAATATAACTGTATCAATTAATTTATCGGGTATAACAATAATGGATGAAAAATTGATGGAAAGTATTGTAAAAGTAGTAAGTGATAAATTAAAGCTAAACAAAAATATTGAATTTGAAGTAACCGAAAGCGCATTTATAGAAAATTTTGATTTTGTTGTGAGCGCAATTAAAGGTTTAAGGCAAAAAGGTTTTACAATTTCAATGGACGATTTTGGCTCAGGGCTTTCGTCTTACAACAGGCTTAAAGATATACCACTTGATATTTTAAAAATAGACAAAGAGTTTTGCATGTATAGCCTAAACGACGAAAAGGGGAGAATTATAGTTGAAAGTATAATAAACCTTGCAAAACAAATTAATTTAAAAATAGTAGCGGAAGGTGTGGAAACACGCTTGCAAGCAGATACGCTTAGTGAACTTGGGTGCGATATGGCGCAAGGATATTTGTTTGCAAAGCCAATGCAGGGAAAAGAATTTTTAAAAATGATTGAAGAAAAACATATAGAAAAAGACAATGTATAATTGAGCGGAGAATGAAATGAAATATGATTTTATAAAAGTGGCATCGGTAACGCCAAGTATTAAGGTAGCCGATTGTTTGCATAATACGCAAACAATAGTTGATGTTTGCATTACAGCGGCAAAACAAGGTGCGGTTGTTATAACACTGCCCGAAACATGCGTTACAGGATATACATGCGGCGATTTGTTTTTTCAAAACGCCTTGCAAAAAAGCGCACTTAACGCTGTATTGCAAATTGCAGAACAAACAAAAAATTTAAATGCAATTATATTTATAGGTGCGCCTTTTGCATATAACGCAGCCCTTTACAACTGCGCGTTTTGTTTAAACAAAGGCAAAATAATTGGCATTGTGCCAAAAACATACTTGCCTAATTATGCCGAGTTTTACGAGAGTAGAAATTTTACACCGGCGCCCAATATTAATTTAAATGTTAAAATTGGCGATGATAATGTTTTGTTTGGCACAAAAATTTTGTTTGAGTGCAATATAAACAAAAATTTAAAAATAGCTGCAGAAATTTGCGAAGACCTGTGGGCGCCACTACCGCCCAGCACAAACCACTGCCTTGCAGGTGCCAATATAATTGTAAACCTTTCGGCAAGCAGCGAAACTGTGGGCAAAGCAGACTACAGAAGAGAACTTGTTAAAGGTCAATCGGCAAGGCTTATGTGCGGCTACATTTACAGCGATGCGGGAAATGGCGAAAGCACAACCGACGTAGTTTTTGCCGCCCATAATATAATTGCTGAAAACGGTAATATTTTAAAACAGAGCAAACCATTTAACAATGAGATAGTTATATCGGAAATAGATGTTGAATACTTAGAGAACGAGCGAATTAAAAATACGACTTTTAGCATTAATAATTCAACTGAATATGCAAAGGTGCAGTTTGAACTTGAAATGCAAAAAAACGACTTAACACGCCCAATATTGCAAACTCCCTTTGTGCCAAGCCTGCAAAGCGGTAAAAATACTCGTTGTAGCGAAATATTATCAATTCAGGCACACGGGCTTGCTAAAAGGCTAATGCATACTAATAGCAAAACCGCTGTTGTGGGAATTTCGGGCGGACTGGACAGCTGCCTAGCACTGCTTGTAACGGTACAAGCGTTTAATATATTAAAAAAGCCACTAAAAAATATTGTGGCAATTACAATGCCATGCTTTGGCACAACAAACAGAACGAGAACAAATGCACAGAAATTGTGCGAGGCGCTTGGTGTTACTTTTTTACAAAAAGATATTACAAATACCGTAAAAAGCAATTTTTTAGACACAGAGCACGATGAGAACTTGCACGATGTGACGTTTGAAAACACACAGGCGAGGGTGCGAACACTATTACTTATGAATTATGCAAACAAGCATGGCGGAATAGTTGTGGGTACAGGTGATTTGTCGGAGCTTGCGCTTGGCTGGGCAACTTATAACGGCGACCATATGAGCATGTACGGTGTAAATGCGTCGGTGCCAAAAACACTAATAAGGCATATAGTAGAATATGTAGCGCAAACGGCGCAAAGCGATGAGTTAAAAAATGTGCTTTTGGATATATTAAACACACCTGTAAGCCCTGAACTTTTACCTGCTGAAAACGGCGAAATTAGCCAGCAAACAGAGGATATAGTGGGCCCGTATATTTTACACGACTTTTTTATTTATTATATGGTAAGGCATAATTTTTCTCCCGATAAAATATACTACCTTGCGTGCCATGCCTTTAAAAACAGCTATGATAACAAAACTATATTAAAATGGCTAACGATTTTTTGTAAAAGGTTTTTTGCTCAGCAGTTTAAACGCAACTGTATACCCGACGGGCCAAAGGTGGGTAGTGTATCGCTATCTCCACGGGGCGATTTTAGAATGCCGAGCGATGCAAGTGTGGATTGTTGGATTGATTGTATAAAAGACTATTAATAACTTTTTAATGGGCGTATTTGGGCACTGGCCGTGTTAGCGGCAAGACAAAATCAATAAAATAATAAAAAATGCTTACCAATTAAAGGTAAGCATTTTTTATTATTTTAGCTTATGTTAACTTAAAAATACAATAAAAAACAAAATAACACAAATAAATATGCCAACAGAAGATGTTGTGTAACTTAAAGCTTTGTTGTTATTTTTAGAGTACTCGTGCGACATTAAAAATAAGTTAAGCCCTAAAAATATCATTGTAAGCGGCATAAAAATGTCAAAATAATCGCTGCTAGACGTTATAAAACTTAAAGCTGCAAATATAACTCCCAAAAATATTGACATCATCTTTAAAAGCTTTAAATTTTTCACTTTGCATCACCTGTGCCATACATCATTTTTGCGGCCTTGTAAATATCTCCACAGCCAAGCGTCAGCACTAAATCACCGGATTTTGCGTTTTGCATAACATATTTTGTAACTTCTTCAAACGTGTTAAACCAAATGCTGCCCGGTATTTTGTTTGCAAGGTCTTGCACTCTCACAGTGTGATCGGCTTCAAGTTCCCGTCCACCCATTATTTTTGTCATTACAACTCTGTCGGCTATTTGTAAAGATTTCGCAAAGTCATCGAGTAAGTTTGAGGTGCGCGTGTATGTAAAAGGTTGAAACACCGCCCACACATTATTATAATCCATTTTTTTTGCGCTGTTTAATGTTACTGTAAGCTCGGTAGGGTGATGTGCATAATCGTCGGCAATTGTAACGCCGCCAACTTCACCGTATATCTCAAAACGTCTGCCTGCGCCCTTAAAGGCCTCTATCCCTGTTTTGCATTGCGCAGGTGTACAGCCAGATAAATGGGCCGCAGCAAATGCCGCAGTTGAATTTAAAACATTGTGTTCTCCCGGAACATTTAGGCTTATTTCGGCGCAGATGGTGCCGTTTACCTCAACGCTAAACCTGTAAAAAGACGGCCTGTATTCGGTAACATTTACCGCTTTATAATTAGCGTTTGATAATTTACCAAACGTAACAACTTTGTTTTTGTACTTTTCAATTATATCCTGTGTATCGCTATCGTCGCTGTTAATAATAATTTTTTCGTGCGTGGCCTTACTAAACTTTTTAAAACTGTTTTTTAAGTTTTCCATAGTTTTAAAAAATTCCATATGGTCTTCATCTATATTTAAAATAACGCTGAAGTAAGGAGATAAATGAAGAAAAGTATTGTTGTATTCACACGCCTCAACTACAACTTCCTCGCCCGAGCCAAACCTGCCATCTGCATCTATTAGTGGAAGTTTGCCGCCTATAATAGCCGCAGGGTCTTTATCGGCCATAACAAGTATTTGTGTTATCATGGCGGTAGTTGTTGTTTTGCCGTGTGTGCCCGATACGCATATAGGTTTTGTGTATGTGTCGGAAACACAAGCAAGTAAAATACTGCGCTCTACTGTATCAATTCCGTGTTTTTTTGCATATGCAACCTCGGGGTTATCCTTCATAACTGCGGCTGTATAAACAACAAGTTGTGCATCTTTAACATTGCTTGCGCTGTGGCCTATTGTAACGTCTATACCCATTTGGCGCTCTTTATCAATAATGTCGCCCTCGTTAACATCCGACCCGGTAATTTTGTACCCAACAGTATGCAATATTTGTACAAGCGGAAACATCCCGCTTCCACCTATTCCAACAAAGTGTATTTTTGACTTCCCGTTTAAAATTTTATCGTGTTTACCCATAGCGACCCTCTCATATTAAAATTAATATACATTTATTATACATTGTCGGCACAAAAAAATAAATATATTTTATATATTTTATTATAATTATTATAAGTTTATTTTATTAATTAATTTGTTCTTCCTTGCATTTATTTGTATTTTAGTTTTTTGCACAAAAATAAAAAACAAATATAATAATTTATATTTTAATTTTAAAATAAAAACCAATAAATATGATGATATTGTAAAATTAATGCATGGTATGGTATAATATTATAATAAATTGGTTTTGCATTGTTGCTGTAAAACAAAACGGGGGAATACTTTTTGACACACGTTATAGTTATAGGAGCGGGTGCGGCGGGGCTTTTTGCCGCAGGAGAGGTGAGCAAAAGCGGTTGCAAAGTTACTGTTATTGAGCATATGCAAAGCCCGGGTAAAAAGCTTTTAATTACCGCAAAAGGACGGTGCAACGTAACTAATAATTGCGATGTTGAAGAATTTTTACAAAATGTACGCAGTAACGCAAGGTTTTTGTACTCGTGTATAAATAATTGTCCGCCGAGATACATAATGAATTTATTTGAAAATGAGCTGGATGTTCCGTTGAAAACCGAACGGGGTAAACGTGTGTTTCCTAAAAGCGATAGTGCAAATGATATACTAAACGCGCTGTTAAAAAGGGCAAAAGATGCAAATTTTTTATACAATACATCTGTAAAAGGGCTAATAACTGAAAACGGTGAAATTAAAGGTGTAACGCTTGCAAATGGAAAAAAATTGTTTGCAAACAATGTTATAGTTGCAACCGGAGGGGCATCGTACCCTGTAACGGGAAGTACGGGTGACGGATACAAGCTTGCAAAAAGTGTTGGACATACCATAGTAAAGCCCGAGCCATGCTTAGTGTCGCTTGTAGAGAGGGGCAATAGTTGCACGGCCATGTCGGGGTTGGCACTTAGAAATGTAGAACTGACGCTGTGGGAAAACGGCAAAAAAGTCTTTTGTTCAATGGGAGAAATGCTGTTTACACATTTTGGAATTTCGGGGCCGCTTGTGCTTAGTGCAAGCGCACATACACGTGATTTTAACAAATACAAGTACACCGTTACAATAGATACAAAACCTGCACTTAGTAAAGAAGTTTTGCAAAAAAGAATAGACGAAGACTTTTTGCTACTGTCGAAAAAGTCAGCGCAAAACAGCTTAACAAAACTGCTTCCAACTTCTATGCAACAGGCGGTATTGCAAAAATGGGGTATTAACACAGACAAACAGATAAACCAAATTACAAGAAAAGAGCGCACAGAGCTGATGGAATTACTAAAGGCTTACCCAATTGAAATAAAGAGTAGGGGAGATTTAGAACACGCTGTTATTACATCGGGTGGGGTGAATGTAAAAGAGATAGACCCTAAAACAATGCAAAGCAAGTTGTGTAAAGGCCTTTACTTTGCCGGTGAGGTTTTGGATGTGGACGCATATACAGGGGGCTTTAACCTTGGAATTGCGTTTGCAAGTGCGCATGCGGCGGCAGAGGCTGTTTGTAAGTAGGTATTTGCCGTGAAAGTGAAGTGATTGTAAAATATTTATGTGGAACACTTCACCCAAAACCGCAAATACAAATAAATTGTATAATAAAATATAAATATTAACTATTGGAGGATTTTATGATAGCTATTGCAATAGATGGCCCTTCCGGTGCGGGAAAAAGTACATTGTCACGCAAACTAAGTAAGGAATTTGGATTTATTTATGTAGATACAGGTGCAATGTACCGAACGTTGGCACTTGCCGTTTTAAGAAGAGGCATAAATACTAAAGATGAGCAAAAAATTGACGCTATATTGCGTGAAATTAATATAGATATACGTTATGTTAACGGCGATCAACATATGTTTTTAAACGAAGAAGACGTGAGCAAGTTAATTCGCACACAAGAGGTTTCTATGGCGGCATCTGATGTGTCGGCACACGTGTGTGTTAGGGCTTATTTACTAGAGCAACAACGAGATATGGCGAGAAAACAAAATGTTTTAATGGATGGGCGAGATATAGGCACGGTTGTTTTGCCAAACGCCAAAATAAAAATATTTTTAACAGCATCGGCTGAGGATAGAGCTAAGCGAAGGTATGACGAGCTTGAAGCTAAAGGTGAGAGTGCCAACTATAACGAGGTACTGCAAAGTATAATTTTGCGCGATGAAAACGATAGCAAACGCAGTGCGGCGCCATTAAAATGTGCCGATGATGCGATATTAATAGATACAACAGGCAATAGTTTTGAAAAATCTTTTGAAATATTAAAAAGCACTATTGCACAAAAATTGAACGGAGAAAAATAAATTATATGTGGTATGCATTTTTAATATTAGTAATTTCCTTTGCTCTGTATCCGCTTTACAGGCTAAAGGTAATTGGAAAAAACAATTTGTCCAAGCAGCACGGGTACATAATTGCGCCAAACCATGTTGCAGCGGTAGACCCCGTTTTGGTTGCCATTGCACGATTTGTAGATAAGAAAATGGTTGTTTTTGCAAAAGACTCGCTTTTTAAAACAGCGCTTGGCCAGTGGTTTTTTTCCTCGGTTGGTTGTGTGGCGGTTCAACGGGGAAAAGGCGACACAAAACTTATGGACAATGCAATTGCAAAAGTAAAAAACGGCACGTCATCGTTAATTTTTCCTGAAGGCACGCGTTCAAAAACAGGCGAGATGGGTAAAGTTAAATCGGGCGCTTTTGTAATGGCCATTCAGTCTAATGTAAATATTGTTCCATGTTATGTAAAATATAAAAACGGCAATTCAAAAATATTTTCTAAAGCTATTGTTGTTTTTGATGAAGAGATAAATATAAATGACTATATTAACGAGCAAAACAGCAATTCTACCAATATAAGAAGTTTAAAAGATGAATATATGAAGAGAATGGAAGCTTTAAAAGAAAAATACAAACATTTTTAAACACGGAGCAAAAAAATGAAAATAATGAAGGCGAAAACAGCAGGATTTTGTTTTGGAGTAAACCGAGCAGTAAATATGGTGTACGATTTAACAAATTCGGGTAAAAAAATAGCCACACTCGGGCCATTAATTCACAACAAACAGTGCGTTGAAGATTTGCAAAAAAAGGGAGTTGTGGTTGTTAACAGTGTAAGTGATGTTCCAAAAGGGTACGATGTTGTAATTAGAAGCCATGGAGTTGCACAAAGTATTTACGATGAAATAAAAAATCTCAAATTGAATTTTTTTGATGCGACATGCCCCTTTGTTGCAAAGATCCACAAAATAGCAAACATGGCAAAAGCCGAAAAAAAGGCACTTTTAATTGCAGGAGACAAGGCACATCCGGAGGTAGAGGGAATTGTAGGAAACACCGACGGTATAGTTTATGTTTTTAACGATGCAACAGAGTTAAATGACATTTTAAAGGAAAATTTGGTAAATAATGGTGCTTTTATGGTTGCGCAAACAACATTTGAGGCAAAAAAGTGGTTACAATGTTGTAATATCGTAAAAAAACTATATACAAACATCAAAATATTTGATACAATATGTATTGCAACGTGGAAAAGACAGCGTGAAACGGAAGAGTTAGCAAAAGAATGTGAGCTTATGATAATTATCGGAGGCAAACACTCTTCAAATACACAAAAGCTTGTGTCGGTTGCGCAAAGGCACACCAAAGCAATAAATGTTGAAAGTGAAATTGACATTAATAAATTTTTATTTGAGGGCATTGAAAAAATAGGTGTAACAGCCGGAGCGTCGACACCTTCGACGGTAATAGAGGAGGTACTTAATAAAATGAGTGATTTTAATTACAATGAGGAACTTAGTTTTGAAGAAATGATTGAAGCTTCAATGAAACCACTGTTTACAGGCCAAACAATTAGAGGGCTTGTTACGGCTGTTTCGCCAAGCGAAGTGCAAGTAGACATTGGTATGAAACAAACAGGGTTTATAAAACTTGACGACCTTACGAACGATCCTGTGGCTAAAGCCGAT
>CAYJLZ010000021.1:0-1337 GCA_964371265.1 uncultured Bacteroides sp.
ATACAACCGCTAACTTTTTTAAGCATTTTTTCACCGCTTTATATATAGTTTACTTTAGGCAAACGGGTGAACTTCGCTTGTAGAATTTTCTCCCGTGGCCTGCGCCTCACTTGTCGTAGCCGACGTACCCGCAGTTTGCGATGTATCAACTTGTTGGTCACCGGTGTCGGCAACTTGTTCTTGTGGTGTTGATTGCGGCTGTTCGTCTGCCGTTTGAGGTGTGTTGCCATCTTGTTGAGCTGCGGCAGAACTTGCATTTACAGGCATTGCCCCGTCGGTTGGCATAATAAAGTTTTGTACAATGTACCAAATTCCCACACCCAGTGCAACAGATACAATTACTAGTACAATAATAGGAATAATTAAACCCTTTGAACCTTTTTGCGAAACAGCTTTTCCTGTCGGCTGATTTGATGGCTCGTTCCAATCAATTTCGTGCCCAGCTTTAAATGCTCGTGCATACGGAACTTCTATACCGTTTATAAGCCTTCTTATCATGTCAAACACAGTTAATGCGGCCGATTTTTCAGCATCGGGGCCAGCCTTAACTTGCCTTATATATACAAGTTTTCCGTAAGTAACAGATACTCCTACTGTATCGGCACCGTTTACAGTGCTTATAGCAACACCAAAGTCCGACTTTGTTATTTTTTTTGCGGCAAAGCTTCGGTCTGCCGACAGCTGAGTAGGGTCATCGCTCTCTTCGTCATCCATTATTGCAGCATCTGCAATTTTATCGGCTAATTTAGCATGATTATAGCTGTCTGCACCAAAATCAAATATTTTATCGGCAGAGCTAACATCTTTTAGTTCTTTTTCAAGAATTATTCCAGTTTGCGCATCGGGTGCTATCATATTAAGTTCTTTGCTTTTCATTATGTCTGCAACGTGTGCTGCCAAAGATTTTTTACCCCTTGCATACACTGAATCGCCCATAGCCGCCTCCATTTGAGCTGCTGCATTTTCAGCAAGCTCCGTAGCGGGTGCTGTGCGACCTTGTGCGGCTATAACTACAAGCACTTCGCCGCCTTGGCCGTATAAATTTAATTTAATGTGTGGTAATTCCGATAACTGTCTTGCTGTATTTTTTAACACACTCATATCCGGCTGAAACATTCTTATAACAACTTGTACGCCGGGTCCGTCGGAAAGTTTAGGCGCACCGGGTTGCTGCGCATTTTGTTGCACAGGTGCTTGTTGCGCATTTGGTTGATTTTGCATATTGGGGTTAGGCATACCCTGTTGTGGCATACCCTGTTGTGGCATACCCTGTTGTGGCATTCCTTGGCTCATTTGCCTTTGTGGCTGACCTTGCATTGGTTGCCTTGCCATTGCTT
>CAYJLZ010000021.1:1437-5374 GCA_964371265.1 uncultured Bacteroides sp.
GGTTTTGCATATTTGCGTTTTGCATTCCCTGTTGTGGCATTCCTTGGCCCATTTGCCTTTGTGGCTGGCCTTGCATTGGTTGCCTTGCCATTGCTTGGTTTTGCATATTTGCGTTTTGCATTCCCTGTTGTGGCATTCCTTGGCCCATTTGTCTTTGTGGCTGGCCTTGCATTGGTTGGTTTTGCATGTTTTGTTGTTGCATACCTTGTTGTTGCATACCCTGTTGCTGCATACCTTGTTGCTGCATACCTTGTTGCTGCATACCTTGTTGCTGCATACCTTGGTTTTGCATGTTAGGATTAGGCGTGCCTGTATTTACAGGTGAGCCATTGTTTTCACTTATAAAATCGAATTGATTTGAATTGTTTGGCATGTCCATTTAAAAGTCCTCACTTTACATTAATATAGTTATTTTTGTGTTTTATTTATAATTAATCTCAGTACCAATTGCAAATTTTTCACATAATGGTGTAGGCAAGCACAATACAAGTCGCCTTAAAGTATCCAGTGCCCTGTTGGCCGAATGAACTCTCACAAAATCTCTGGCCCTGTTTTGCATTTCTATTTTTTGTATGTAAACATTTTGTTTATCGCTTACTGCTACAAAAACAGTACCAACGGGTTTATCTAGGGTTCCTCCGCCCGGACCTGCAATCCCTGTTATTCCTATGCCAAAGTCAGAGTTTGAAAGTTCTCTTACACCAATCGCCATTTCTGCCGCTGTGTTTGCACTAACAGCACCGTATTTATTTAGCGTGTTTTGCTTTACGCCAAGCAATTGCACTTTTGCCTCGTTTGCATATGCTGTAATTCCATAGCCAAAAATTTTGCTGCTGTTTTCAATGCTTGTAATCATTTGTGCAACAAGCCCGCCTGTACAGCTCTCTGCAGTAGATACGCTTTTCCCCTCTTTAATCAGTAATTTTACAACTGCGCTTTCAAGCGATGATGCATTTTGTGCGTATATATAATCTCCAAGTATGCTTTTAAACTCTTCTGCTGTTTTATTGCACATTTCACTTGCTTCTATTTGTGTTTTTGCCTTTGCTGTAATTCTTATACTAACCTCGCCTGTTTTTGCATATAAAGCCGATGTAGGATTTTCAGCTTGCAAAAGATGTTCCACCATTGTTTCCAAATGACTTTCACCTATGCCTATTACATTTAACATTATACTGTGCAAAACATTGTTGCTAAGCTTTTCCAAAAAAGGCTTTACATTGTTTAAAAACATTGGGTGAAGCTCTTTTGGTGGGCCCGGCAATAGTATTGCATATTTATTATCATCTACAAAAATTACGCCCGGTGCCGTACCGTTGTTGTTAACTATTTTTTGTCCTCGTATAGGTAGCATCGCTTGCCGCACATTGTTTTGTGTCATGTGTCTTCCCATTACACAAAAAAAGTTTTTCAGTTTTTCATGTTCTTCTTCATCAATTTCCAGTTCATCATTAAATACTTCGCAAACTGTTTGTTTTGTCATATCATCCTGCGTTGGGCCAAGCCCTCCCGATAATATTATTATGTCACTGCGTTTCTTTGCAAGCTCTACTACACTTTTAAGCCTTTGTGCATTGTCGCCCACAACGCTTTGAAAGTGAACATTTATTCCTAGAAGTGCCAATTGTTCACTTAAAAATTTGGCATTTGTATTTAAAATATTTCCCAGTAAAAGTTCTGTTCCCACTGCAATTATTTCTGCTGTCATCTATAACATTTCCTCCGTATTGTAGCTACATATCAACATAAATAGGTTTAACTTCATTTATCTCATCTCGTTCAAGAGCCAACAAATCCGGCATAGCTTTCTCGGCTTGAATAATTTCATTTAAAGTCGGCTTAATTTTAGGATGCGGCGG
This sequence comes from uncultured Bacteroides sp., assembly GCA_964371265.1. Lineage (GTDB taxonomy): Bacteria > Bacillota > Clostridia > Oscillospirales > Ruminococcaceae > Ruthenibacterium. The sequence continues at coordinate 3,297 of CAYJLZ010000021.1, forward strand.
TGTAAAAATTGTACAACAGTCCTCAAAAGGCTGTATGCTTGTTTCAAAAGTATCTATTTTTCTTGCTATTTCGGTTATTTCAACCTTATCCATTCCTATACACGGCCTTAAAACCGGCAAATCTTGAGCACTATTTGTACAATTTAATGCCATTAATGTTTGGCTTGCAACTTGTGCAAGGCTCTCTCCAGTTACAATTGCTCCTGCACCCTCACTTTCACAAATTGCCGAGGTAATTCGCATCATACTGCGCCTCATAAGCACTGTAAAAAGCTCTTTTGGCGCATTATCGCGTATATAAACTTGCGGTTTTGTATAATTTACAACGTACACTCTCATGTTACCTGTATATGCCGTCAATTTTTTTGCAAGGTCTAAAACCTTTCTCTGCGCTCTTTCGCTAGTGTAGGGTGGGCTTGCAAAATGCACCCCTATAAGCGACAATCCTCTTTTGGCCATCATGTACCCGGCAACAGGGCTGTCTATTCCACCCGACAGCATCAATGCCGCCTTGCCTGAAGTAGATACAGGCATACCGCCAGCACCGGGTAATTTGCCTGCGTGTACATATGCTCCAAAATCTCTTATTTCAACAGTTACGTTTATTTCGGGGTTTTTAACATCTACTTTAAGGTGATGATACTTTTTTAAAATTTCCGCACCAAGCGTTTTTCCTATCTCCATACTATTTAAAGCAAACGTTTTATCGCTTCTTTTTGCACTTACTTTAAAAGTTTTTGCATGTTTTAACTTTTCGCCTAAATAATTTATCGCCGTAGTTTTTATTACTTCAAAATTTTTATCGCAAACAGCAGCTCTACTAACGTTTGCAATTCCAAACGTTTTGCTCACCCTAAAAAAGGCCTCATCTACATCGGCATTTTCACTCAGCGGCTGTATGTAAACTGTAGATTGAGCTTTATAAACTTTAAACTCACCTATATTTTTTAATCGACGGCGAATTGTTTTAATAAGCACGCTTTCGAAGGAAGATTTGTTTAAACCTTTTAATGACATTTCGCCTTGATAGGCGAGAATAATTTCTTGCATTTGCCGTAATCCTTTATTTTTGTATTATTTGAGGTTTGAATATATTAAAATGGCAAGTGTAGTCCTTTATGATTTGCCAATTATGCTAAAAATGTTTATAACTTATGCTTTATTCTATATTTTAACTAGTGTGTTTATGCCCTCTTTTACAGCACTCAATAATGCTTTTACATCTTCAATAGTATTTTGTCTGCCAAAGGACACTCTAATTGCAGTGTCTATTCTTTTACTGGGTAAGTGCATTGCAGTAAGCGTTTGGCTGTTAATACCCTTACTGCATGCCGAACCGGCCGATACAAATATGTTTTTACTTTCTAAAAAATGCAACATAACTTCACTTTTAATGCAATTAGTTGAAAAATTTACAACGCTTGGATGAGCATTTTGGGGGCTATTTATTTCTATGCCATCAATTGTTAACAGCCCTTCCACCAAGCAATTTTTTAGTTGTTCGGGAAAAAATTCTTTGCTATATATTTCACTACATGCTATGCCAAAGCTAGCTATGTACGGAGTATTCTCAGTTCCCGGGTATAAGCCTTTTTCCTGATCTCCACCAAAAAAAATCGGCGATAAATTGAAGTTTTTTCTCACATAAAGTGCCGCAATTCCTTTGGGCGCATTAATTTTGTGCCCACTAACGGCATATGTGTCAATTTGTGTTTTGGCTAAGTTAAGTTTTATTTTACCAAATGCCTGAACACCATCTACATGTACCGCAATTCTTGAGTTAATGTTTTTGGCCTCGCTTGCAATTTTTTCAACATCCAGCACACTTCCAATTTCGTTATTAATGTGCATTGCAGTTATAAGTGCCGTTTTATTTGTTATAGCACTTAAAACCTGTGTTATGTCTACAATTCCGTTTTTGTTTGGCTTTATAAATGTTGTAGTAAAGCCTTTACTTTGCAAGTGGTTTAATGTTTTGTATACGCTAGGATGTTCGTACGCTGTGGCAACAATATGGTTTGCCCAGCCGCTGCGAGCCATACACGAGCCAATAATTGCAATATTGTTGCTTTGTGTGC
>CAYJLZ010000021.1:5384-14089 GCA_964371265.1 uncultured Bacteroides sp.
TTCGCTGTTTAGGCAACCCAGTGTTTTTGCCGTTTGCTCTTTGGCACGTGCAATCTCATCGCTACTGTCTATGCCTAAACTATAAAGCGAAGACGGATTAGCAAATATGTTTTTCATGCAATAATATGCCTTATCCGCAACATGTTCCAAAACAGGTGTTGTCGATGCATTATCTAAGTAGTGCAAACTTTTCCTCCTAAAAACATTCCAATCTTATATATTATACTACTATTAAAAAAATTGTGCAATATTATAATTAACACTGTATGCAAATAGGGCAAAAATTAATTGCATCGGCGCTAATAAGCTTGTAATTTATGCCGTTATAATTGCCTTGTATGGCGTTTTGAATTGAGGCTCCGTGCAAATGCCCGTAGTAACATTGCTTAATATTATAAAAATTAAGCACATCGATTATATCTTTAGCAACTGCATCTTTACTTATTGGTGGATAATGCAAAAAAACAATTATATCATCTGTATTTTGCAGCGGTTTTTTAAGTGAATGTTCAATACTTGCAATTAATCTGCCTTTTTCTCTTTTCGCAATTTTTTCATCGTGCTCTCCATCTTCAAAAAGCCAACTTCTTGTACCGCAAATTGCTTTACTATCAACTGAAAAGCTGTCGTTAAAAAGTATGCTTAACGAGTCAAAGTTATTTTCGGTAAAATAAGTTTCAATCTTTCGCCTTGTGCACCACCAATAGTCGTGGTTACCCTTTATAATTATTTTTTTACCCGGCAAACTATTTAAAAACGTAAAGTCATTGTGGCATTCATCAAGGTGCATTGCCCAAGATATATCTCCAGCAATTACAACAGTATCGCTTTTTGTTACAGTTCTTCTCCAGTTTGTTTCTAGTTTTGTTACATAGTCACTCCAGCCTTTAAAAACATCCATAGGCTTATCTGTTCCAAGCGATAAATGCAAATCTGCAATAGCGTAAATTGCCATTAAAGTTCTCCCATTTTTTAGTTAGTTTTATTATTTTAATGCATTTAGTGCCGCCTGCTTTGCATGTAAAACAGCTGTGTCAAAAACTTTTAGGTCTGTGTCATTTTCTCCTATAAGTAAACCTACCTCAGTACATCCTAAAATAACACCCTCTGCGCCATCTTTTTTCAGCTTATTTATAATTTCTACATATTTTTGCCTCGATTCATTACGTATATCACCAACACAAAGCTGTGTATATATTATGTCATTAACTGTTTCAATGTCACTTTCGTTTGGTATTAAAACTTCTATTTTCGCCTGTAATAACTTGCTCTTATAAAAATCTTCTGTCATTGTATATTTTGTGCCTAGCAATATAACTTTATTAATTCCACTATCAATAATTTTATTCGCTGTTACCTGTGCTATATGCAAAATTGGCACAGCAACTTTTTGTTGTATTTCATTTGCTATTTTATGCATTGTGTTTGTGCAAATAACAATAAAATCCGCACCTGCATTTTCAAGTTTTACAGCTACGTCCGATAATATTTTTGCACTCTTATTCCAATCTCCACTGGCTTGGCATTTCTCAATCTCTTCAAAATTTACACTGTACAATATAATTTTAGCCGAATTCAATCCGCCCAGTTGATCTTTTACTGTGTCGTTAATTATTTTGTAGTATGTTGCTGTGCTCTCCCAGCTCATTCCACCAATCAGTCCTATTGTTTTCATTTAAAACATCCTCTTAATTATTTAAAATATTTATTGCGCTCTCTTGTTCAAATTGTTTGCTGTAAAGTGCAAAGTAATCGCCCTTTTTATTTAATAATTCAGCATGAGTGCCTTGTTCTGTAATTTTGCCCTCGCTTACAACTAAAATTAAATCTGCCTGCCTTATTGTAGAAAGCCTGTGTGCTATAATAAACGACGTTCTACCATTTAACAAATGCGAAATAGCACCTTGAATAAGCTCTTCTGTCGCTGTGTCAATCGAGGAGGTAGCCTCGTCGAGCACAAAAATGGCGGGGTTTGCAATTACTGCCCTGGCAAACGAAATCAGCTGCTTTTCACCGGTAGAAAGATGATCGCCGCCTTCTCCTACTTTTGTATCAAACCCGTTTTCAAGCCTTTCTATCGCGGTGTGTGCGCTAACAGCTTTTGCAGCATTATAAATTTCATCTTTAGTAGCGTTTAATTTTCCGTATTTTATATTATCGCTTATAGATGCAGAAAACAGTTGCGGCGTTTGCAACACATACCCTATATTGCTGTGTAGCCAAAGCTGACTTCGCTGCTTGTAATCTACATTGTCAATTAAAATTCTACCGCTTGTTGGTTCATAAAATCGGCACGCCAAATTAACAAGTGTGCTTTTTCCTGCGCCTGTTTGTCCCACAATCGCCACTGTCGTTCCTGCTTTTATATGCAAGTTAAAGTTTTCAAGCACATTGTCTTTGCCGTCGGGGTACTTAAAAGTTACATTTTCAAATGTTATATCCCCTTTTATTTTTTCAAACTCTTTTAGTTTTGGATTGAAAAAATCGCCATATTTTTCAACTACCTGCTGTGAATCCGTAACAAGCGGTTTTTCTTCCAGCAAATCGAATACTCTCTCTATATTTGCCTGCATTGAAATAATATCAGCAAGTATCCTTGCCATTTGTTGCACGGGCTCAAAAATGCCCAGCGCATACGATACAAATGCCGAAAGCATACCTATTTGCAACAAGTCGACGTGTACAAGATACCCACCACGCACAAGCACAACAACTAGTAAAACCGAACTTACAAAAACTATTAACGGAATATATATTGCACTAATTTGCGCTGTTTTAACTCCCGAAAAGTACATATCATTGGTAAGTTTTTCAAATTCTTTAAAATTTTGATTTTCAATTACAAGTGATTTAGATGTTTTGGCACCCATTACTCCCTCATTAAAAGCATTTGTAATTTTTGATGTGTTTTTGCGAACTTGTCTGTTCCAATACAAAATTTTATTTTGAAAATAATATGTTAACAAAGAAATTGCCGGCATAACAACAATAATTACAATTGCAAGACCGGGATTTAATATAAACATTGCTATAAAAACACCTAATATATAAAATACAGCCCAAAGCAAATCCGGTAAGGACCATGCAATAAGCGTTGCAATTCTCGTAGTATCGCTCATAATGCGAGATAATATAAAACCTGCAGGTGTAACATTAAAATACGATACCGAAATTGTTTGCAAATGATAAAACATTGCCTTTTTTAAATCTCGTCCAAACCACATTTCCATATGCATAGAAGAGCGTGTAAACATGATAACAAACACACCTTGCATAACAATTATAAATCCATATAAAAGTGCAAACGGTACAATGTTTTGTAAATTTCTTGTTTGAATAAAGTTGTTTATTGCATATCCTTGAAACAAAGGAAACAAAATATCTACAACGGCACAAAGGCATATTAAAACCAGCACTTTAATAAAACTTTGCTTGTGCTGTTTTATATAAGGCATTAATTTTTTCCACGAACTTGCATTAAAACTCGATGCATATTCTTTTTCTTGGTATGCCAATTTAAATTCCCACCCTTCGCCGTAATTTTATTTGTAAATGTATTGCACAATTATTAAAACGTTACCCTTTTTGCACAATTTGCCTGTCTTCATTTCTCATTTGAATATTGTAAATTTTTTGGTATATACCATTTTGTTTAATAAGTTGAGTATGTGTTCCGCTCTGAACAATCTCACCTTTATCTAAAACTAAAATTAAATCAGCCTTCATAAGTGTTGTTATTCTATGAGAAATTAATATAACCGTACTACTATTTTTATTTTGCAACAGCGCATTTCTAATTTGTTCATCTGTTTTTGTATCAACTGCCGATAGCGAGTCGTCAAAAATTTTTATTGGTGTGTTTTGTAAAAGCATACGCGCAATTGCAACCCTTTGTTTTTGCCCTCCTGAAAGCGTAACGCCCTTTTCGCCCACAATAGTATCATAACCCTGTGGCATTTGCACAATCGAATCGTGTATACAAGCTATTTTTGCTACATTTATCATTTCTTCGTCTGTTGCGTCTTTTTTCGCCATACATATATTCTCTTTTACTGTGCAAGAAAACAAAAAAGGCTCTTGCAAAACTACACCTATATTGCTCCTCAACCAGTCGAGGTCTATTTGTCTTATATCAACATCGCCGACAGTAATTTTGCCACAACCTTCGGGCAATTTATACAGCATATCAAGTAAATGTACAATCGTACTTTTTCCACTACCTGTGCCCCCCAAAATTGCTATTGTTTTACCACTTTTGGCTGTAAAGCTAACATTTTTTATTACAGGCAACAAATTTTGCTTATAGTTAAAATTTACATTTTCAAAAACAATGTCGCCATTCATATCCGGTTTTAGTGCATTTTCTTTGCTGCTCTCTTGCTGAGAGTTTAAAATATACTGAACGCGTTCAATAGAAACTCCCGCCTTGCTCATCTCGGATACAACCCTGCCAAGGCCTCTTACAGGCCATACCATTGCGGCGTTGTAGCTCATAAACGCAATAAATTCGCCCTCGGTTATATTGCCTTTTACCGCTTGAAAAACACAGGCCAAAAGCACTGTCATAATTTGCACGCCCGTAATAAAATCGCCACTGGCCCAGTATATACTTGTTATTTTTCCAAGTTTTATCCAGCTTTTCGACCAATTGTCGTTTTTCACATCAAAAGTATCAGCCTCATATTTTTCTCTACCAAATGCTTTAACAACACGCACACCTGTTAAATTTTCTTGTACTTTTGTTGTCAATTCTCCCTCGGCAATGTCCACAGATGTAAAGCGTTTTCGTATTATTTTATAAAAAAGCATAGAGTACAAAAATATAATAGGCATAAATAAAAGCGAAACTAAAGAGCTTGCTACATTCATTGAAAACATCATATATAAATTAAACCCAACAAGGAAAAGCGTGCGTATTACAAGTAACAATTGTACACTTGCAAAGTTTCGTACTACTTCAACGTCTGATGTACATCTTTGAATTATGTCGCCGGTGGCATTGTCGGTGTGCCATGAATAAGGTAATTTTTGTATATGATAGTAGAGTTCGTTTCGCATTCCATTAATAAAACCTTCGCTAAATTTTGCAGTGCTTATTCGGCTAACATAGTCGCATATGCCCGCAAAAATAGTACATAGCAATATAAACGCACCTGCTATTAAAAGTGCAATTACAATGTCTGCGCTTTGCAATTGCAAAAAATCAACAATTATCGGTGGCAAATCAAATGGCAAATCACCTATAACACTATCTACCGATACGCGCATTATTTGTGGTGTCAAAGCATTTAAAGCCGTATGCGCCATGGCGCATACGGCTGCTAATATAAAGTATAAAATATTGTCTTTTAAAAAATACCAAATAACCGAAAACTTGCTTTTACTATTTAAGTTTTTTATAATTCGGCACTCCTTTTTAAAAAGCTGTTAAACGTTTATTTTTTAAGCCAGCTCATCATTTTACGCAGTTCTGCGCCTACTTTTTCTAGTGGGTGCTGACTTTCTACCCTTCTTGTAGATAAAAACTTTGCTTTACGTCCGCCTTTTTCCGAGAACTCCTGTACAAATTCGCTCGCAAAAACACCCTCTTGAATTTCGCGAAGTATATTTTTCATCTCTTTGCGTGTGTCCTCTGTAATAACTCTGCGGCCTGTGCGGTAATCACCGTACTCGGCTGTATTGCTTACCGAGTAACGCATAAAGTCAAAACCGCCACTGTTAATTAAGTCAACAATAAGTTTCATTTCGTGTATGCATTCAAAATATGCCATTTCAGGCTCGTATCCAGCCTCTACAAGTGTGTCAAAGCCGGCTTTCATAAGCTCTGTTACACCGCCGCACAATACAGCTTGCTCACCAAACAAGTCTGTTTCGGTCTCTTCTCTAAAGTTTGTTTCTAGTATGCCCGCACGGCCTGCACCTATTCCACAAGCGTATGCCAGTGCATAGTCTTTTGCTTTGCCTGTAAAGTCTTGGTATACAGCAATTAAACTAGGCACGCCTTTTCCCTCTTGGTACTGGCTACGAACAGTGTGTCCCGGACCTTTTGGTGCAACCATAATAACATCAATATTATTTGCAGGTGCAATTAAGTTAAAGTGAATATTAAAACCATGGGCAAACATTAAAACATTGCCCTCTTTCATGTACGGTGCTACTTGTTCGTTGTATATGTCGGCTGCAACTTCGTCGGGTACAAGCATCATCACTATGTCGGCTGCCTGTGCCGCCTGTGCTACCTCCATTACTTTTAAGCCTGCATCCTGAGCTTTTTTTGCACTTGCACTGCCACTGCGCAAACCTACAACTACGTTAACTCCGCTTTCATGTAAGTTCTGTGCATGAGCATGTCCTTGACTGCCAAAGCCCATTATTGCAACTGTTTTATTGTCAAGCATTCCCAAATTGCAATCAACATCATAATACTTATTAACCATTTTATTTTACCCCTTTATTTATATAAATTTTTATTTTTCTATTCGTTTGTACCGCTTTCGCCCCTGGCCAATGCGGTTATTCCCGTACGGCACATTTCAATCAGTTCATAAGGCGACAAAACATTTAAAAAAGCATCAATTTTATCGGGTTCGCCGGTAAGTTCAAGCACCATGCTACCCATAGACAAATCTATGATTTTAGCATGATATATCAATGCAATTTCTCGTATTGCCGCACGTGTTTCCTCATTTGCGCCAACTTTTACAAGTAAAAGCTCTCTTAAAAGGCTTTTTTTGCTTTCAAGTACAAATATTTCTCGAGTTTCCTCAAGCCTTTTTGTTTGCTTAATTATTTGGTCAAGCACCATTTCATCATCGTGCACAACAAGTGTTATTCGCGATATCTCCTCATTGTCGGTTGTCGAAACGGTCAGGCTGTCGATATTAAAACCACGGCGCCCAAAAAGTGACGTTATACGAGTTAAAACACCCGAATTATTGTCCACAAGAACGCTTAGTACTGTTTTTTTCATAATTATCTCCATTCTGCCACATTATTTTACTAAAAATTCAGAAATTTTACAAGTTGAATTTAATTTGTTTATTTCGTTTTACATTTTAATTAACTCATAATCATATCGTCTATTGTCCCGCCTGCTGGTATCATCGGTAACACTTTTTCATCTTTATCAATTATGCACTCAATCCAAACAGGGCCATTTGCTGTTACAGCTTTTTCCATTGCTTCGTTAAACTGCGCAATATTTTCACATCTGTAACATACAAGGCCAAATCCACTTGCTAGTTTTACAAAATCTGTTTTGCGCATCGGGTCGGTTGCGGCATATCTATTACCGTAAAATACACTTTGCCACTGACGAACCATTCCAAGTACAGAGTTGTTGAACAAAATTGTAATAATAGGTAAATTGTAGCTAACAGCTGTACATGCTTCGTTCAAGTTCATATGGAACGAGCCATCGCCTGTTAAGTGAACAACTTTACGATTGTTTCCAACTGCCACTTGAGCGCCTATTGCCGCTCCATATCCATAACCCATTGTGCCCAGGCCACAACTAGATAAGAAACTGCGTGTTTTAAGGTGACGAACGTATTGTGCAGCCCACATTTGATGTTGGCCTACATCTGTTACATACACTGCGTCTTCTCCTGCTATTTCACAAGCTTTATCTATAATTTGGTGCGGTTTAAGCTGTGTATCACTATCTTTAGGTACATAGTCTTTTTGCTGCCATGTTTGTATTGAATTCAGCCAATCTTCATGATTTGCACTTTGTATTATTGGCAATAATGCTTGTAGTACTTGCTTTACATCTCCCACAAGGCTAAAGTCTACACTCACATTTTTGTTTACTTCACTTTCGTCAATGTCTATTTGCAGTATCTGCGCGTTTTGTGCAAATTTATCGGTGTTTAGCGCAACCCTATCCGAAAACCTTGTGCCTATTGCAATAACAAGGTCTGCTTTGTCTACCGTTTTATTCGAAGTGCGGTTGCCATGCATACCAAGTAGTCCTAAGTTAAGCTTTTCGCCATAGCCAAGTACACCTGCTGCCATCATTGTATATGTTGCTGGTATATCGGCCTTTTGCATAAGTTCTCTAAGTTCTTCGCTTGCTTCCGAGGCCATAACACCACCTCCGAAGTAAATTACAGGACATCTCGATTCATTAATCATTCCTGCAGCAGTTATTATATCTTGCTCGCTTGCCTTTGGCGGACATGGTAGAATTTTTGGTTCAACAGGCGTGTACTCGGCACTCAACGATGTAACGTCCTTTGTTATATCAACCAAAACAGGGCCTTTTCTTCCTGTTTGGGCTATTCTAAAAGCACTGCGCAAAGTATCGGCAAGTTCACTTACATCTCTAACAACAAAGTTGTGCTTTGTTACAGGCATTGTAATACCTGCTATATAAACTTCCTGAAAGCTGTCTTTTCCTATAAGATTACTACCAACATTACCTGTGATTGCCACCATCGGCACACTGTCCATATATGCTGTGGCAATGCCTGTTACAAGGTTTGTAGCACCCGGGCCGCTTGTTGCAAGCACAACACCAGTTTTGCCTGTTGCCCTGGCATATCCGTCGGCCGCGTGAGATGCACCTTGCTCGTGCGCTGTAAGGTAATGATTAATTTTATCGCTGTTTTTATACAGTGCATCGTATAAATTAAGCACAGCGCCACCCGGGTATCCAAATACTGTGTCAACACCTTGTTCTATTAAAACTTGTGCAAATATGT
>CAYJLZ010000021.1:14099-23544 GCA_964371265.1 uncultured Bacteroides sp.
TTTCATTTTTATATCTCCTTGTTTGTGTTAATTTTAAATACAAAATTCACAAAAATTGTTATAATAAAAAAACCTTTATCTCCGGATAAAACCAGAGACAAAGGCTGTTATTATCAGCTCTGCGGTACCACTCTGAATTGCCGAATAAAATAAACGGCCACTCTTTACGCTATAACGGGCGATACACCGACAAGCACTACTGTTATTTCGCGCCTGCTGTTCGGGAATGACTTGGGCATTGTAAAGGCACACTGTTTTTCACCACACAACAGCTCTCTTGGGTGCCAAAAACAAGCTTACTTGTTTCCTTCGTAACATTTGTATATAGTATTGTATATAATTATATAGCGATTTGATACGTTTAGTCAAGTATTTTTTTACATTTATAAAAAAAGTAATGTTTTTTATAAATTGCAAACACTTTACAATTAATTTATCTTGTAGTAATAAATTTATCATGATATTATATTATTATTGTTTTATATTAATGTTTTATTAAACATCAATAAATACATGATAGCAATAAAAATTAAAATAGTGCAATGGAGGATAGTTAATTTGGAAATTAAAACAGGCGTATTACTGCTAAACTATTTTCGTAATCTCTTATCTGGAAAAACAGATAACATTTTACCATTTCCTGTAAAACCTCAAAAGCCCATACCAAGTAATAGTGCTTGCAAGCCTTTACCCACATGCACTCCTCAAAGTGTTAATGTGTCAAATAAGGATTTGCGAAATTATATAGATGAACTTTCAAATTTAAAAACAGCAAATGTTCATACAGTTACTGTGCTACGCCACGGAAAAATTATTTGCAAGGCTAATTTTGCGCCTTACAGTACAAATAATTGGCACATAAGCCACAGCTTGTGTAAAACATTTACAGGCATAGCTATTGGTATGCTTGTTGATGATAACCTTATTAGCACAAGCGACAAAATTTGCAATATTTTTCCTGAGAAATGTAATTTTTTAACACCTAAACGCACAAAAAATATAACAATAGAACATTTACTTACGATGACGAGCGGTGCAAATTTTGCTGAAATGGGCAGTGTTCTCGAAAAAGATTGGGTAAGTGCTTTTTTCTCGTACGATTGCATGTACGAACCTGGCACTAAATTTAATTATAACAGCATGAACAGCTATATGTTAAGCGCTATTGTAACTAAAATAACAGGCAAAACCTTGTACGATTTTTTAAAAGCACGGTTATTTGATAAGCTAGGCTTTGGCAGTGTTGCTTGGGAAAGTTGCCCTCTTGGAATTACAAAGGGCGGCTGGGGCATGTATTTATTACCTGAAGATGCCGCAAAATTAGGCTTACTGTTTAACCAAAACGGCAAATGGCACGAAAATTCAACCACGCACACCATTGTTAGCGAAACGTGGATAAATAGATCGCTCGAATATATCTTTGAAGAAAACATGCCTGCCGGATACGGGTATCATCTGTGGTATGAACCCACGAGCCAAACAGCAATTTTTAACGGAATATTTGGTCAGAATGTTTTTGTTAACAAGCAACTAGATATGGTTATTGTTATTAATTCTGGTAGCACTTATTTAAACTGTTTAAATCCAACGTCTGATAAGACCTGCGCGTTTTTTAGCAATGTTAAAAATTATAACCGACAAAATTTTATTAAACAATATTATTATAACATTTTATTAAAAAAAGCACTTATAAACTTACGATGTGGGCAATCGTCACAAATAAATAATAGTTTAAATTTGTATAGTTCTAACAACCTTTTTGCTAATATTTTTAACATTAGCTATAAAAAAGGCAAAAATAATTATAACCGTATTTGCAACGCTTTAAATGGCAAAAAATATAAGTTTACAAATTGTCGTTTTGGCTTATTTCCAATAATGCTTTCATGTATGAACGACTGCTACACAAATGGACTAAAAAACATTAATTTTATTTATAAAAACAATACTCTGTGCATAATTTGGGATGAGGGTATTGAAAAGTACGAAATACCAATAAGTTTCGACAATAGTATTACAAGTGAAATATCGTTTAATAACAATGTATTTAAAATAGCAACAACAAGTGTTTTTACAACAGACGAGGACGAAAATTTAGTATTAAAGATTTCATTAAATTTTCTTGAGAGCAGCAGCACACAGCATATAAAAATGTTTTTTGTTAAAGGCAATTTAGATATACACCTAGAAGAAACTCCGAATTTGATGGATGTAGTACATTTTGCATACAGCTTGCCTAAACAAAATGTTGGACCTGACGTTTCGTTTATAGTAAAAAACAACTATATAAACAAATTTGCACATAAATTTTGTTACCCTATGCATCTTAGTGACGCCTGTGATGGAAATGAACATTTAAATTTTCCAAGGCAAACTGAACGTGCTTACAATGAAATTATTTAAAAGCATATAAATAAAAAACAGCCTAAAAAATTAGGCTGTTTTTTTATAATTAATATTTAGTTATTTCTGTTTTTAAGCAAACTTAAAATATCGTCGTAATATTGGTCTTCATTTAAATCACTTTGCTCAGGTTTTATTGTTTCTATCGGCTGTTGAATTCCGCCTGGATTCGGTGCTACCACAGGCACAGGTGCCGGCTGATCATTTCTCACTAGATTAGGTTGAACAAACTGTCCCGGATCATTTGCATACGCTGTTGAATCCGCAGTATAATCTGTTGCCATAACGCTTGATACTGTTGTTATTCCATCTACAATATCAAATCCTGTTGCAACAACAGTTATTCTCATTTCGTCTTTTAATCCATCGTCAAAAGCAGCACCCCAAATAATGTTTGCATCGGGATGTGCCGAATTTGTAATTAATGTTGCAGCCTTTTCAACATCGTCAAGGCTTATATCCGGCGAAGAAGTAATGTTAATAATAACACCTCTTGCACCCGCAATGCTTGTTTCAAGAAGCGGACTTGATATTGCAGCATTTGCTGCATCTTCCGCCTTATTAACTCCCTTTGCTGTACCTACGCCCATGTGTGCATAGCCTGCATCTTTCATAATGCTGCGAACATCCGCAAAGTCTAAGTTAATAAGTGCCGCAACATTAATAAGTGCAGAAATACTCTCTACACCTTGCCTTAAAACGTTGTCGGCCGACTCAAATGCATTGTTTAGTGTAATCTTTTCTTGGCTTATATATTTCAATCTTTCATTAGGTATAACAATAAGCGCATCAACACGCTCAAGCAAACCCGATATTCCTATTTCAGCCATAGTCATTTTACGCTTACCTTCAAAGGCAAACGGTTTAGTAACTATACCTATTGTTAAAATTCCCAAATCTCTTGCAACTTCGGCAACAACAGGTGCTGCACCTGTTCCTGTTCCGCCGCCCATGCCTGCTGTAATAAACGCCATTTGAGCGCCTTTTAAAGCAGCAGCTATTTCATCACGGCTTTCCTCTGCACTGCGCTGACCGATTTCAGGGTCTGCTCCGGCACCTCGACCTCTTGTCAGTTTTGCACCAAGTTGCACCTTTTGTGTAGATTTAGACGCAATAAGAGCTTGCTGATCGGTATTCATGCTAATAAATTCTACACCTTTCAAGCCGTTTTGCACCATGCGATTAACAGCGTTTCCGCCGCCACCGCCAACACCAACAACTTTAATTTGTGTTATATTTTGCATGTCTTCATCAAGAATAAATGCCACAAGTATCCCCCCAAAGTTATAAAATGTATATAATAAACAAAGTTTTAGTACACTGTTAAAATAAAAATGCTCTAATTTTACTTATTCTAATACATACTGACAATATAATGCGATATATCATTTTTTTATTGAAAATATTTTTTAATTACACATTAATAACACATTTATGAAATGTATTTATTAAAACAAAAATTACCATGTGTAATATTTTAACATATAATTTAAAAAAATACAAGTATATTTTAAAAATTTAGCTTACATCGTCGATTGTGCAACCCAAGACGCCTCTAGCCTTCCCTGCGAGTCCCTCGTGCTCACATTTAGTGTACCCTGTTCTGATGATGGAATGCTATTATCATCTTGGCTAGTTAACAAATATTTTGCAAACTCTATTTTTTTGTCAGCATCAGCATAACTACCTATAATAATTTCAACTCTGTTTTCGTACAAAAAGCTAATATTAATAACGTCTTCAACATTAATAAAGTCAACATTTTCAAATTCATTTTTTTCAATTTCATTTAGCACAGTGTGCAACGCGTTCAGTTGTTGTTCATTTTTCAAAACAATTTCACTGCCCGGTGTCGGCGTTTCAATTTCGCTCACACCAATTATTTCAATAATAGAATCTGCTTTTTCAAAATTTGTTTCAAGAACAACAAATTTTTCGCTTAAAGCAATTGACTGCGATCCATTTTGAATAAAATAACAAGGTTTCGCATTTGTTACATTAATTTTTATTGTACCGGGAATCGACCTTGCTATTGTTATATCTTGTAAATACGGCAGTGTACTTTGCATTTTTGTTGCAACGTCTTTGTTATTAAACAAAAACAAATTATCACCGATTTTCAGGCCACTCGCATTTATTATTTGTGTGTGAGAGTACTGCGACTCGCCCAAAACTTCAATACTGTCTATTCTAAACAAAACATAAAACGAAATAAGAGAGCCTGTTATTACTGCAATTAATAAAATACATGCCATTAAAGCTTTTCTTTTTTTACGATTCTTCTTTGCATCTGATAGCACAATACTATTTCCACTTGAGTTTTTATTACTGCTTTTGCTTTTTCGCATAATATTTTTATCAACCGGCTTTGACTTTTTTACAACTTTTTCTTTTCTATTTTGTTTTACATAATTACTTTTAAATTGTTTCGTATTATTAGTATATTTTTTCTTTTGGTGGGTATTACTTTTTTGCGGTGTCAAATTGTTATTACCGCTATAATTAGGGGTACCTGTTGTGGTTTTGTTATTTGCTAAATTTACATTAGTTGCACTTTGATCATTTTTTATAACTGGACTAATTGTTTGATTTAAAATTTGATTATTGTTATTTATGTTGTTATTGGCAACTATTGGCTCAATATTATTTGCAGAGCGCACCTTATTATTTGTGCTTTTTGCACTTGCATTTGGATTTTTAGTTGCATTAATTTTTTCAATGTCGTAAACAACTCTTTTTATGTCATTTCTATTTTTAGCTTGTCTTTTTAAATCGTATTCGTAGTCGTAAACAACACGTTTTGGCTTTTTATTATTATCTTGCATTTTCGCCTCTCCTTTTAGTGCAAGATGCCGCAATTGCAAGCAAAACAATTGCGGCACAAGCGCTCAGTTACAATTAAATTATACCCATTTCATATTTGCTCCAAGCGATGAAAACATTTTAACTATGTCTTCGTATCCCCTGTTTATATATTCAACGCCTTCTATTATACTTTTGCCTTTTGCCTGCATTGCACCTATTACAAGTGCCGCGCCCCCTCTTAAATCGGGAGCATGCAAATGTGTTGCAACAAGTTGGTTTGCGCCTTTTACCGCTATTGTATTTTTGCTAATTTTAACACTTGCACCAAGCGCATTAAAGCCATGCGCACATGCAAATCTGTTTTCAAAAATTGTATCGGTACATTTACTTATTCCCTCTGCACGCAAACACGCCGCAATAAGTAGTGGTGCGCTGTCGGTGGGAAAAGCCGGATAAATATCGGTATAAACATTATCAATTGCAAGTTTCGGCCCTTGCGATGTTACATAAACTGAATCGCTGTTTGTAAAAACAAAATCGCATCCAAGTTGCTTTAGTAGAGGTATTACAGCTAAAAGGTGCGAATTGTCGCAATTTAAAACAAGCACATGCCCGCCACACGCCGCCGTTGCACACAAAACAGTTGTTGCAGTTATTCTGTCGGGGCAAACTTTATGCCTTGTTCCAAACAACATATCAACGCCCTCTATGTACAAAACATCGCTACCTGCGCCAACAATTTTCGCTCCGGCACTTTGTAAAAACCTAATTAAATCCACAACCTCGGGTTCTTTTGCAACGCCCCTTAATATAGTTTTACCGCGTGCTGTTACTGCTGCCATTATAAGCGTTTCGGTTGCTCCAACACTTGGAAATTTAAGCGTAAAATCAGTACCTTTCAGCCCGTTTTTTGCCGATACATCAATTGTTTGTTCGTTATTTGTGCCGTAGTTAACACTTGCACCCAGCGCCAAAAGCCCGTTTAAATGTATGTCTATTGGCCTAAGCCCAAGTTTGCAACCTCCCGGCATGTATATGCTTGCAAAACGCTTTCTCACCAGCATAGGTGCTAAAAAAAATAACGACGAACGCATAGTTTGCATAAGTTCTTGCGGAATATGAGCTTTTTCAACATTTTTTGCATTTACGCTCACTTCATCTTCCTGAAAAGATGTTTCACACCCAAGTTCGTTTAATATTTTAATAGCACAGTGTACATCCGACAAATTAGGAACATTATTTAATACAACCTTTTGTGTAAATAAAACGCTCGCCGCTAAAAGTGGCAATGCGCTGTTTTTTGCGCCCGGTATTTCTATGCTACCATTTAAAGGGTTTTGCCCAACTACTTCAATACGTTTCATTATTACGCCCCCTGCCTTGCAACTTTAATTAATCCATAGTATGCAAAACAGTGCGTTTTTGTTAAAACATAGTTTTTTTTAATTTATCCTTAACTTTATAATATGTTTATTAGTTTTTTTAGGTTATTCCATATTTCGCTTAAAGAGTTTGGATAGCTTAATGTTTTTGCCTTTTCACCCATTTGGACAAGTGTATCTGTGCTGTTTGTAAGCTCGTTTACAACTTCAATCAGCTTGTCATATGTTAAGTTTTTTT
Organism: uncultured Bacteroides sp.; assembly: GCA_964371265.1. Classification (GTDB taxonomy): domain Bacteria; phylum Bacillota; class Clostridia; order Oscillospirales; family Ruminococcaceae; genus Ruthenibacterium. The sequence continues at coordinate 20,928 of CAYJLZ010000021.1, forward strand.
CTTCTATTACAACACCGGCACCTGCATTTTCAAACCGCATTGCGTTGTGATACTGATGATTTTCGGCAACATTTGGTGAGGGTACAAGTATACAAGCTTTACCTACTGCGGCTATTTCGGCAAGTGTAAGTGCTCCTGCCCTTGATATTACCAAATCAGCTGCACTAAGTAGCGAGGGCATATTGTCTATGTACTCTTTTATAATAAATTTTTCGCTACTATTTATATTAAGCTCTTTCGCCAAAACAGCAAAATCATTTTTTTCAATACTGCCCGTAGCATGAATATGCAAAAAGTTTTTATTTTCAATTTCCCATTTTGCAAGGTGTGCAACCGCCTCGTTTAAACGCTGTGCGCCCAAACTGCCACCAAAAGACAATATAACAGGCATGCCCGGCTTTGCACCTAAAACATTTTTGTTATCAATTGCATTTTGTGCAAAAAATTCAATCCTAATAGGGTTTCCCACAACAACTGTTTTCCCCCTGTGCCCAAGCCTTTTTGCTCCATCTTTCGATGCCGAAAGTATCAAGTCAACATCTTTGGCTAAAATCTTATTTGTTATACCGGGAAAAGCATTTTGCTCATGAATAGCAGTTTTAATTTTTTTTCTTACTGCTGCTTGCACTATTGGGCCGCTAACATATCCTCCCGTGCCTATTACAAGGGTCGGTTCAACATTTTTTATTATATTATTTGCCCTGCTAAACGACATAGCCAAATAGTAAAGTGCTGCAAAATTTCTGGCTATGTTTTTAATTGTAAATTTCCTTTGAATTCCTCTCACTTCTATTGTATGAAATTCATATCCTGCCGCTTTAACAAGCTTTGCCTCCATACCGTTTTTGCAACCTGCAAAATGTATGTTGGCAAAAGGCATTTGCCTTTTAATTTCTCCTGCTATGGCAAGTGCTGGGTTTATGTGGCCTGCTGTACCGCCTGCAGCTATTAATATTTGCATAAGTCCTCCAATATATTGTAGCTATATTTTATATTAAAAATAATTACTTATGTTTTGTGAATATTGCTTTGCCGCGACACTGACAGTACTACGCCTATCTCGCACAGTAGCATTAAAAGCGACGTGCCCCCATACGAGAAAAACGGCAGGCTTATACCTGTGTTAGGTATTGTGTTTGTAACAACGGCTATATTAAGTGCAGTTTGTAAAGTAATTTGCACAACTATTCCCACAACAATCATACAACCAAACTTATCTTTAGCATTAAAGGCAATATAAAGGCCCCTTATTAGCAAAAGTATAAACAGCATTATTACAAGCATTGCACCAACAAAGCCAAGCTCTTCGCACAATATTGCAAATATAAAATCATTCGCAGGTTCGGGCACATACAAATGTTTTTGCCTTGAGTTTCCTATACCAAGCCCAAAAAGACCGCCCGAACTGATTGCGTACATGCCCTGAATTGTTTGATACGCATTGTCTGTTGGGTCTGAAAACGGATCACGCCAATATTGTATCCTTTGCATTGCGTATGGAACAAGATCTTCAAATAAAACAACTGCCAACGCAACAGCACCTGCCAGAGCTACAATTGCCAAAAAATAGTAAAACGGGTTTGTTCCTCCCACAAACATCATTGCAAAACCTATGCCCAATATTAAAATTGTACCCGAAAGGTGTGGTTCTTGTATCATAAGTGCTGCAACCACGCCAAGTATAATTAAAAACGGCACAACACCATACGCAAATGTTTTCATCTTCTCATAATTTACTGAAATAATATGCGCAAATAAAATAATTATTGCAAATTTTGCTATTTCGGATGGTTGAAATGTTGTAAATCCTAAGTTAATCCATCTTCTCGCGCCGTTAATTGGCTCCATAAAAAGTACAACAACCAAAAGAATTAAGGTAACTGCCATAATAGGCCATGCAAATTTTTGCAGTATGTGGTAATCGAAAAACGAAATTACAAACATAAAACCAATACCTGCACCGGCAAAAATAAGTTGTTGACGTATATAATAAAAGCTGTCGCCGTCCATGCGATAATAAGCATAGGCAAAACTAGCACTAAAAACCATAACAAGCCCAAACGCCACAAGTGTTAAAACAATAATGGCAAACGGCCAGTCCACCGGGGCTTTCTTTTTTACATGGGAATGCGTATTCGCTATAATTTTCATGGTTTTTGTATGCTCTGCCAACTTATTAACCCCCTTTATTATTATATCCTAATTATTTATACACTAATATAAATATATATACAAGAAAGTGCTACGCACATAACTGTGAACATGCAAAACGTAATTACTATTTTAATTTCGCTCCATCCGCACATTTCAAAATGATGATGTATAGGACTCATTTTAAATATGCGTTTGCCGTGCGTAAGTTTAAAATACCCCACCTGAATCATAACGCTGAGAGCTTCGCAAATATATAACATACCTATTATAACAATAATTTCAGGGCGATTTATGGCGTATCCTACCGCAACAACACTACCACCTAAAAACATACTTCCGGTATCTCCCATAAAAACCTTTGCAGGGTAAAAGTTCCACGATGCAAACCCGGCGCAACCACCTGCAACAGCCGCTGCAAAAAGCGCTATGTTTATTTGCCCTAAAATGCTGCAAATAAACAAAA
>CAYJLZ010000022.1:0-22572 GCA_964371265.1 uncultured Bacteroides sp.
TAAAAATTTTACCATATTTTATAAGGTTTGTCAAGCTTTATACATTTTTATTCGTTTCTTCACTTTTCTCTTTTACTTTGTTCACTTTATAATCCAATGTGAATTTTGCGTTTTCTACATCTTTGTAAAATCTCGCTTTTATTCTGTCTATTACCAATTTGCAAGTAATTATCGATTCTATTTTAGGCAACAAAAGCGCATAACAATGTAAGCTTTGCCTTGATATAGCATCGCCTGTTCGTAAATTATCTTGTAAAATACCGCAAAGTCGCCTCATTGCTCTGTCTGTTTCAATGGGCCCTGCATTTGAACCTAGGCTTTGAATTCGCACAAGTACAACAAAACAAGACGCATCGAGCCTTTTTAAGTTTCTTAAGTATAGTTTATATATATATTTAAATATAGAGTAATCACATACAAAGGCACCCTCGTCTTCGTTATCGTTTTCAAGCTCGTTAAATATATCATCGATAGTAGTTTTTGCACTTTTTTCTTTTTTAACTAATACTTTATAAAATTCAAGCAGTTCTGTTGGTAAATTGTCGCCGTAGTGCAAATAAAACAAATTTGTTACGTTTTCATATTGCAAAAGTGCATCGGCAAGCCTGTCCATATCGGCCAAAGCCTGCATTAACTTTATATTAATAATTGTATCCAAAGGGGCTTTTTCAATTGCAATTTTACAAACACGCACTATTTCAGTGTGCAGCTGCATTTCGCTTAATATATCGGTGTATTGATGCACACATTTAATGTATTTGCTAATATATTCTGCACGTATCTTTCTTGCCCAGTCTGCATTTCCTGCATTGCTCATAACTTCGCCTGCATATATGTACAGCACGTTTTCATATATCGAGCACCTTAATTCCGAGGGTAACTCTGGTTTTTGCAGTTGTTTGTAATATTGGTTAAATATATCTGTGTCTAGTTGTATTCCTTTTATTAGCGCCCATGCGCAATACTCTTTGCGAATAAGCAAACAGTCTGCCAAGCCGTAACGCGAAAGTTCGCTTTGTAGCAGGCTTACAAGTGCTTTGGTGGCAATTATTGCTTCTTTGTCTTTATCTTTTTCCCACAAAATTTTTGTTATTTCTTCGTACGAAATTTGCTTATTTATATTTGCAATTAAATACTGCAACAATAACCCTTGATTTGAAGATACATTTATTTTGTTAAGAATATTTTCATCGTCTACAAAAATTTTAAAATCTCCCAATGTAACAATTTTTACCACGTCGCACTCCTTTCTTTAAAATGGTTGTAATTTTTTAACTATTTTTTTAGTTTTAAGGGCTGTGTAAAACATTTGTATTTTGCTTATGTTTTACACAGCCCTTTTTACTGTTTATTAACAGTTATAATGTTAATTTGCGTATGCTTCGTCGTCGTCTTCGTCGTTGTCTTTAATTTGTTTTTTAGCGCTTGTTGCAACAACAACTTGTGCAAATGCTATAAGTGCCATTAGCCATGTCCACTCGTCTACAATTGTCATCGGAAGTGTCATATCTTCAGTTAGTATAAACACTATTACCGCTACTATTGCAGGCACCAAACTTGCAAGTCTTAGTATACCTTTGCGCTTAACTTCTTCTTTTTCTTGCTCGTTCTCATTTGTTGTTTGTGCGTTTTCGTTGTTGTTTTTCTGCTCTTCTTCTTTCTTCTTACCGAAGTAGTTAATTAACAGTACTACGCTGATAAACGCTGTTGCAAGTGTAAGTATTAAGTTTAGCAATGCCCATGCAGGCGAACCGGGTGCTAGCGGCAATTCTGTTTCTTCTATTGTTGCCGATGCCGGTGGTTCTGTATCAGGTATATCTATTGTAGGTATATCCGGTGTTGGTGGTGTTGGCGGTGTAGGAGGTACCGGTGTAGGAGGTACCGGTGTAGGAGGTATCGGTGTAGGAGGTACCGGTGTAGGTGGTACCGGTGTAGGTGGCAACGTATTAATGCTTAAGTCGCCATTTCTAAGCGTTACAATGTAGTTGTTGTTTTGTTGCGTATATGTCGGCTCTAATACATCGTTGTTAAAGCCAGGTGGGTTGCCTACAAATCCTGCTATACGCCTTGCGCTTATTGTTCCAAGGTCTCCTGCGTTAACTAGCTGGCCTCTTGTAATAGCTGCTGTAAATACAGGGTCAGGATCAGTGTCCATCTTTGTAAAGCTTGCTGCTGTAATTGTAATCGGTCTTGGTGTAATTTCAAAGTTGCCGTCTACCGATTGTAAGAATGTGTAGTTGCCTGCTGTTGTTGGATCTGCAAATGCAGCTGTTGCTACTAGTGTGCCTAGGTATTGATTTACATCAACGTTTACCAGTGCATCTGTTCTATCCACAGTAACTTCAAGTGCAGCCATGTCGGATGCAAGTATGCTACCACTGCTTACATAGTAGCCAAATGGGCCCGATGTTGCAGGTGTAAGTGTTGTATTAGCAGGCATACCCATTGTGCTTGTTGATACTGCCGAGATATCATCATAACCGAAGATTTTTGTGTAGTCGCCTGCTGTTATGCCAACTTCTCTAGGTGTAATTATAAAGTCGCCCGCTTGCTCGGTAACTGTAAAGTTACCCGATGCATCACCTGCTGCGCTTGTAATGCTTGTTACGCTTGGCAATAGGTGGTTTTGGTATGTGCCTGAGTTAACATACGATGATGCCACATTTTGCATTGCCACTGTTGCCGTTAAGTTAAATCCTGCCGGCAAGCCTGTTACTCTGTAACCAAACGGTGCAGATGTAACTAAATCTGTCCAAGCTTGTGTTGCTTGTGTTGCAGTTATTGTGCTGTCATCTTCGCCGTACATTCTTGTGTAGTCGCCTGCTTCCACTGTTATTGCAAGCGGATTAATTAATAAGTCGCCCTCAACAGTTGAAATTGTGTAGTTGTCTGTAAGTGCGGCAGTTTCAGGGTTTGGTGTGCGTGTGTTTGCTATTGTACCTGTTATTAAACCTACAATTAGTTCGTCTGCATAAGGTGCTAGTGCGCCGTTAACCATGTTAACATCTACAATTGCAGGATTTTTACGGTTAATTGCAACGCTGTCAACGGTATCGCTGTATTTTAGCTGTGATGTGCCAACATAGTAGCCGAATGCTCCGTTACTTGCAGCAGTAGCTGTGTTTGTGCCGTTGTTGTATGCTACTGCTTGTGCGTCTGTTTGCAAGTAGTCTTTCTCGTAGTTTGCAGCTGTAACTGTTAGTATAGCTTTATTTACTGTGTGCGCTGCGTTTACTTCTGTTACAACATAGTTGCCACGTGGGTTTGCTGTGTAGCTTGTTGTAATTGCATCAGTATACGAACGAGCGTTAATTTCGTTTGCAACGTTTGTATGCTGTGCAGTAAATGCCATTGCTGCTATGTCTGCATTATAAGTTGCAGGTGCAATGTAGTTTGTATCTGTATTGTTTGCCGAATCAGGTGTTTTGTCTTCTACAACAGGTGCTGTAAGTGCAGGTGCACCAATGCCGCCTACGTCTTGGTCGCCGTATGTAGAACTAACTGCCTGTGCTGTTGCTGTTAGCGAGCGAGGTGTGATATTTACGTCAACAGTGTCGTTTCTTGTGCCTTGCACTGTACCATAGTATGTTGTGTAACCTGTTGCCAAAACTCTAAACTCGTAAGATGCGCTCTCGTCAACGTGAGTTGCCGAAGGTGTAGCTGTCCATGAGTTACTGTTTGAACCTACAACTCTGTACTCAACTGTGTAAGATACACCGCTTGGCAATCCTGATACGTTAACACTACCTGAGTGCACTACGCCGTTGTAAACTCTAGTTACGTCAACCGGTGTTGCGTTAATGCTACCGTTTGTGTTAACTCTCAAGTCTCCGTTTAGCTCTGTAAAGTTATAGCTACCGTATGCTGCGTGTGTTGTATCTGCTTTAATGTCAAATACGTCGGCATATATTTCGCCACCTTGTGCCGGTGCTGTGCTTAAAAGTGTTGCAAGTGCGCCAAATAATGTATCATCAAATGTAACTGCAGATAGTATACCTGTGTCAATATCTTCTGTTAGTATAGTATTTGTTGCGCCGGAGGCAACTGCCTCATACATCCAAGAGGAATTTTTGCCTCTTGCCATCCAAGATGTAACATCGCTCTCTTGTGTTTGGTTGTAAACAGCTGCATAGTCAAGTGCTGTATATGCAACGTCTATTGGGTTAATTGTAAAGTTTGCGGGTTTAACACTAACAAGGCTGATGTTTATGTTTGTAACATTTGCAGCTGTTGGCAAACTTGTAAGTACGTTTTCGTATTCCTCTACTACATTATTTGCGCCACGTTTTACGTATTGCTCAGGTGTATTGCCTGTTTCAGCTTCACGTATTATTGCTCCGCCTTTAATAGCGCCGCTAAAGTGTGTTGTCATGTCAACACCTGCCGGCCAAAGTGTTTTTGCCTCTGCCGGTAGTGTTGCGTAATCAACACCGTTAATTGTGCCTGTAAATGTGCTAAGTTCGTCTGTAACTACAACGTCGCCTGCTGCATTTTTAATAAAGTCAAATGCAGGGTCGGGGCCATTTAGGCCGTTGTATGTTTTGCTGTTTTCTTCTACGCTAATTGCCACAGGTCTTTCCAAAATTTGAATGTTACCTGTTACCTCAACGTCATCTACGTAATTGTCAAGGTCAATAATAAATGTTACAGGGTGTGTGCCAACTGTTGTTGCAGAGTTTGTGCTACCTGCTTTAACAGTTATATCGCCTGCATTAATTGTAATTGGGTTGCCCGAACTATCAGTTGCTGTAAAGCCGGCACCTGTTGCAATGTCTATGCTGTGTGCCTCGGAGTTATATACTCGCTGAATTGTAGGAGCTGTTGCTGTAAATACGTTTTTCTGCCATATTGCTTGTAGTACAACTTGTGCGCCAGGCATTTTAAAGTCGTTAGTGTTAGGTACTATTAAATTTCCGCTGCCATCAAGTTGGTTTCCGTTTATGTCGTAGTCAGTATATGCTCCTGTTGATGACACATAACGCCAGCCAACAAGTGTGTAGCCGGGGTTTGAGAACCGGTCTATTGTTTCGCCTGTGCCCGATGTTGGTAATATATCAAAAATCTCATTGATTTGTTTATTGCCAGCATCAAAGCTTCTGTCAGCCGGATTAAGTAGCGTATTATAATCCATATCGATGTTTTCATCGTATGTTACAGGGTAAAGTGCACTCCACTGTGCATAAAGCATATACGGAGCGTCGGGCAAATCTATGTTTGCGCCTGTGCCTGTAATTGGGTCTAGGTTAAATGTGCCTGTGCCGGCGGCAATTGCTGTGCCTGTGCCATCAGCCTTTGTGTTCCAGCCTACAAAAGTGTGACCGGTAGGCTGTGCAAAGCCTGTTGCTGCAAGTGTTTCGCTTGTTACATTTTGTGTGCCCGGTGCATATGTAACTGTATTGCCGTTTGAGTCTGTTTTAACAAATGTATCGTCTGTTAATGTGTTTGCAGGGTAGTTTGTGTTGTACTGCACTTCCATGCCAACATGTGCGTATAATTTTAGTACTATTTCGCCATTTGCATCCGGTGTCATTCCATTACCAACACCACTAAGAATGTTAACAGTTGTTTCCAATGCATTCGGGTCAGACTGCGGTGCATTGTACCAGCCCATCCACTGATAGCCTGTTTCGTCTAAATGGCGAGTAAATTCACTGTAATAAGTGTAGTTCGTGTATCTGTCTGCACCATATTTAGCTGCAAAGGCAGCTGCATTGTAGTTTGTTGTATCGCTAAAGTTTTTAAAGTAATCTATCGACGGTAAAGCATTGCCCATTGTAGGCAATGTTTCTGTAAACAACTGTGTTGTTCCGTCTACATCATAAAATTCTACTCTTACTGTTGTTCCTATAAGCGATTTTTGATATATAATACCATCAATATGGTAGCCGTCATTTTCTACCTTAGCAACGTACCAAAATACGCCATAAAGGTTAGGGTCTAGGTAGCCCTCTGAAGTTGATGTAAGACCTCTATCTTCATTATATGCTGTTATTGCATCAAAGTCAGATGGCCTTAGGCTTGGGTCTACAAGAATTTTGTCAATAACGTCTGCGTCCCAAATTGCTTGCTGTGTTAATTCGCCTGTCGCTTTATCCGGTTCAATAGGATCAGCATATGTATACAAGTTAGTCTCGCCGTTGCCCGGTTTTAGCAAAACACCGTAACTTTGGTTAAAATCGGCAAACAAAGCTTCGTCGTTGCCTGCTAAGCCAACCGTATCCTCAATGTATGGGTTAAATTTAAGTTTCTTAAGGTCATCTTCTGTCATAGTTGCAAAGTCTGACATAGGCATGTGCATCATGTAAAAACGAGCAGTCATGTTATTAAGTGTTGCATCTTCTGCGTCAATGCTTGCATCTACATTGTAATCGGGTATTTCGTGTTTAGGGTTTTTACTATTTGTATATACAGAGTATTGCGATATAAATATAGGGTATAGCGTTGTATTTTCTGTAATAGTAAGTGTTTCACCCGCTTTGTACACATTTTTGTTTGTGCCATTAAGTAACTCGTTTATCTTATCATAAGTTGTGTACAGTGTTGATGTGGTGTAATTTGTTGTGCTGGGCACAGCAAGCCAACCATAAAACTTGTATATAAAAGTATTGTGTACATAATATACATCGTTTGTTGCCGTTTTTGTAGCTGTATCAACAACAGGGTATGTATCCATTCCAGCAAGACCTGTGCGGTAAGAAATAGATTTCGCTGCCTCTGTTGCCGCTTGAGCTACGTGCGTGCCACTTTTACCGTCTGCGCTCATTGTCACATCGGTTGTAGTAGGTAAAGTTAAAAAAGTGCTATAATCGGGGTGGTTTTTCGCTTCTACCGAGTATGCATATGTAACTTCAAAGCTTGATGCCGGTGTTGCTGCTTTATTGTCGTAGTATGTATAAACATCAACTGCATCTACGGCCGCATCATAATTTAAAGTAAACGACGGTGACGGGATAAAACCCATCATAGCCGTAGCGTCAAAGTAAACGTTAGATGATGCATCTGCATAATCTTGAGCAGTTTTATCGTTTAATTTTACTCCGTCTACTGTGCTACGTACAGCGAATGTAATTGAAGGCGATGTTGGTGTAAGTGTGATCACCTCATCGGCCTCAGACGTTTGAGTACCGTCTAAGTGAACAAACTTAAGTGTATATACTGTTTGCTCTGGTGGTGTGCTTTGTGGTGCTTGCGTTGTTCCGCCTGTGCCCTGCAACGTTCCTGCCAAAGCAGTAATGTTCAGCGCCGAAAACAAAAACACAAACGTTAAAAGAACGCTGAGCGATCTTTTAAATGCGTTTTTTAGTTCTACGTTTTTCATCTTTCTTCCTCACTTCTTAAAATGTATTAGTAGTTATGTAGCTGTGTGCTTACAACTTAAACATTTATGTTTAAAGCATTTTAAAGCTTTAAAAACCTATTGTATTGCTTGTTGCATTTCGCTTCACTTTCGCTTTATGTAACCATTATACACACATACGGTTACATTCGGGTTACACGTAATGCCCTCGTTTTGTTTTTACAGTTACGCAACTGTTTTTTAAGTGCAAATACTTATAAAACTACTATATATTGTGTTTTTTTGCACCTAGGTGTTACATATATGCTTTGTTAAATAAATATTGTAAATTTTTGCCTGTGTTTTTATTTGTATTTTTGCATTTTTGTTGCATTTTATCGTCCATTTTGTTCCAATTATACAGCATTTTAGTTTAACCCACTGTGAATTTTTTGTCTTTTTTTCAAATTCTATGTTTTGCACAAAAATATTTATATTTTATTGTCAGTTTTGCATATGTGTTCTGCCTATATTTTCACACATGCAACCATATCGTTTTTATCGACACATTTTTGCAAATATTTAAACTTGTTTTTTAAAAAAAGCAAAAATTTATGTATAAAATTTATGTTTTTTTAACTATAATTAGTTTAATGCAATAATGTTTAGTTTTACCTTTTACTTGCAATATGTATTTATATTTATTATAATACTATATAACATATTGTAGTTTAATGCACAACAATTTTTAAACTGTTTGATGTAACGCAATAATTTATGTTATGTTTTGTAATAAGTTAATATGTATGTTTTATTTATTTTGAGGAGCAATTTTAATGATTGAAGTTATAACGCTTGGTGAATTTAGAATAGTTGTAGACGGCGAAGTTATTACTGATTCGCTTAAATCGTCTCCAAAAAAAATGCTATTGCTTGAGTTTCTTATTGTTAACAAGTCAAAACCTGTGCCTGTAAGCGATATTGTAGACGTATTGTGGGGCGACAACGAGGATTTAAAGCTTGACGGTACGCTTAAAACGCTTGTTAGTAGGCTTAGAAAAGAACTTGATGGGTTTGGTTTGGCCGATGCAATTGTTACAAAGCGTGGCTCATATATGTGGAACCCCGAGCTTAAGTGCGAAGTAGATATTTTTAAGCTTGAAGATCTTTGCAAAAGTGTAGATAAGGCAAGAGAGCTTACAAGTGATGTTGTGGATTGTTTTGAAGAAATTATATCTTTGTACAGCGACGATTTGCTTGTGGATTCCGGGCTTGGTGCATGGATATCTCCAAAAGTATTTTACTACCATGATTTGTACATGAAAACTGTTTACAAATACATTTCGCTTTTGTCGAAAAACGAGCAGTACAGCGATGTAATACGTGTTTGTAAAACCGCACTTGAAATTGATGCATTTGAAAGCACCCTTAATTTAGAGCTTATGAGTGCGCTTTTAAAGCTTGGAAAAAGCAAAGAGGCAACTACACAGTATCAAAACATTACAAAACTGCACTATACTCATTTGGGAATGAAACCCTCGGACGAGATTGTTAATTTTTACAAAGAGCTAGTTAGGCAAGATAGGCGCTCGGAGATAGATATTAACGATATATGTAGCGATTTACAACAGGACGTTGAGGACAACGGCGCATTTGTTTGCGAATATTTAATTTTTAAAGACATATACCATTTGCATATGCGCACACTAAAAAGAACCGGCACAACTATATACCTTGCACTTTTAAGCTTGCACACCATGAGCAACGGCAAGCCCGACCCTCTTGCACTTGATAAGGCAATGTCTACGCTTGTGCAAACACTGCAAGTTAATTTGCGCAGTGGAGATACTATATCAAGGTACGGCCCCTCGCAACTTGCTGCGCTTTTGCCTGCTATTTCAACATTCGAAGTTGGCCGAACGGTTATGGAACGCATAAAAAACAATTTTTACTCCAACAGCAGCACTGCAATGTTTATTTTAGATTATAATCTTGTTGAATTAAATAACAGCTAACAGCTTTTATTATTTAATATGTAAACCTTGTATATATACGCTTTAAATAAGGTAAAATAGGTATGAATAATCTTTATATAAATAAAGATTTTTAAACTAAATGTGCTTTGCACAGAATGGAGAAAATTATGGAAAATTATGTTTGCAGTGTATGCGGATACGAGTACGACCCGGCAGTTGGCGATGAGGCACACGGCGTTGCGCCCGGTACATCTTTTAACGATTTGCCCGATGATTGGGTTTGCCCGCTATGTGGCCTTGGTAAAGATGTTTTTAATCCGGCATAAATTTTGCCATATTGTGCTTTGTTTGTTTACACCTATACAGTAATTTAAAACAATTAAAAAATTAGGTGTTTTACACGGTAATAATTATACACAAAAAACCCGCAACAGATGTTGCGGGTTTTTTATATGTTATTAAACAAATACCTTAATACTTTAACAAAATTGCCAACGCCTTTTGCAAATGTTAATTTATAACTAATTGCTTTTTCCTAGCTTTCCTCATCTTTATTTTCTATCGTTTCAATTTGCTGTGCTTGTGCCAGTTTTTCGCTTTGTTCATCTTGCGCAACTATCCGCTTTAATTCTTCGCTTTCACTTTCTGTTTGCCTGTTTTTTCGGTTTTCTCCGCTAAGCTCCTCTTGCGTTGGCCTTATCACATCGTCGGTACTTGGCGGTATTTCGTCATGTAGCTCGGGTTCAATGTTTAACATGTCGCTGTTTATCTTTTTTATTTCCACAAGTTCAAATTCTTGTGTTTCGTGCAATGGTTTTTTAAGCTCACTGTTTGTTTCTTTCTCGGTTTTATTAAATGTATTTACTACGTGGTTTATAAATATAGCAACTACTATGTTTGTAATTGCGTTTAATGTGCAAATAGCCCCTAATAATTTTGAACTTAACGGTGTTTGATTTTGTATTTGTTGCAGTATGTAGTAAACAAGGCCTACAAGTATCGCACTTGCTAAAATAACCCACCACCACAACGAGCTTTTTGCCCGCAGCAAGTCTATTGTATTTTGCACTTTTGCTAACACATTAAATATTGTTGCAAATAACATTATATATGCAATTAAACTTATCATTAATTCTGTTTGTATCATGCAAACAGCGCCTGCAAATATTGAAAACAACCCTATTGCAAAGTCGTACCTCAGTATTGTTGTTTTATAATTGTCGAACAAAAAGTTTGTTGTTTTTGCCACACCGTAAAATATGCTTATGGCGCACAGCGCATAAAGATATACCACTATTTGAAACGTACTGAAAATTAATGTACATACACCAAATAGCAGCAACATTATATTAAATATCCAAAATACCGTATTTATACTATTTTGCTGTTTCATTTAATGTACCTCTTTTTTTTAATACACTTACTATACCAAATAGTTATGCAAAGTTCAAGCACGTATGTTTTTTTTAAAAAAACTTGTATTTTAATGTGCGTTGTGATATACTATTACAGCATTACGCACGTATTGCTTTGTATTTCCTGTGCCTTTTAGGTGGATTTACATGTATGCAATGCGGAGGAAATTAACAAATAAACGGAGGATTTTAAAATGGCAGTAGTATCTATGAAACAATTGCTTGAGGCCGGCGTACACTTCGGTCACCAAACAAGGCGTTGGAACCCCAAAATGGCAAGGTATATTTTTACCGAGAGAAACGGTATTTATATTATTGACTTGCAAAAAACAGTTAAAAAATTAGACACAGCTTACAATTTTGTTCGCGACATTTCGGCCGAGGGCGGCGAAGTTTTGTTTGTAGGAACAAAAAAACAAGCACAAGACAGCGTTAAAGAAGAGGCCGAGCGCTGTGGCATGCACTTTGTAAATGCGCGTTGGCTTGGCGGCATGCTTACAAACTTCCGCACAATTCGCCGCAGAATTGACCGCATGGAGCAAATTAACAAAATGCGTGAGGACGGCACTTTTGAGATGTTGCCGAAAAAAGAAGTTGCAAAGCTTGAGCTTGAGCTTGAAAAACTTGTAAAGTTTTTGGGCGGCGTTAAAGAAATGAACAATCTTCCCAAAGCTATTTTTATTGTAGACCCAAGAAAAGAGCGCATTGCTGTTCAAGAGGCAATTAAGCTTAACATACCCATTGTAGCTATTGTAGACACAAACTGTGACCCCGATGAAATTGACTACGTAATACCCGGCAACGACGACGCTATTAGAGCAGTTAAACTTATTGCCGGCGCTATGGCAGACGCAGTTATTGAGGGCCGCCAAGGCGTACAAGATGCACCTGAGGCAAGCGCAGAGCAAGCCGGCGAGGGCGAACAAGTGTTGGCAGCAGCTGAGTAATAAATAAACGCCGTTTTTATAATTGTAAGAGCGGCACTTAATAAAACTATTTTATAAAGGAGCATACAAAAATGGCATTTAGTGCTTTAGATGTAAAAAATTTGCGTGAGCAAACAGGTTGCGGTATGATGGACTGCAAAAAAGCTTTAATTGAATCGGACGGCGATTTTGACAAAGCCGTTGAATATTTGCGCGAAAAGGGCCTTGCACAAAGTGCAAAAAAAGCGGGCAGAATTGCCGCTGAGGGCATGGTTTTTGCCGTTGCCGACACAGCAAAAAAACTTGGTGTTGTTGTAGAAGTTAACGCAGAAACTGACTTTGTTGCGAAAAACGAGATGTTCCGCACCTTTGTTAAAGAGGTTGCCGACGTAATAATGAGCGAAAACCCGGCTGACGTTGAAACTTTGCTTACATGCAAAATGCCGGACGGCAAAACTGTTGAAGAATCTCGTCAAGACAAAGTTTTAGTTATAGGCGAGAACATTCAACTTCGCCGTTTTGAAAGATACGAGGGCGTTTGTGCTGCATACGTACACGGCGGCGGCACACATGGCATACTTGTTAACTTCAACACAACAGATGCAGTTGCAGCAAAAGAAGATTTTGTTGCTTATGGCAAAGACGTTGCAATGCAAATTGCAGCTGCAAACCCACTATATTTAAAACAAAGCGATGTACCTGCGGACGTTATTGAAAAAGAAAAAGACATTTTGCTTGCACAAATTGAAAACGACGACAAACTTAAAGGCAAACCCGACCAAGTTAAGGCAAAAATGGTTGAGGGACGCATTGGCAAGTACTTTAAAGAGAACTGCCTACTTGAGCAACAGTTTGTTAAAAACGGCGATTTAACAATTGCCGATTACACTAAAGAGTGTGCAAAAACATTAGGCGCAGACATTGAAATTGTTAAATTTGTACGCTTTGAAAAGGGCGAGGGCCTTGAAAAACGCACAGATAATTTTGCCGAAGAAATTGCAAACATGGTAAAATAATTTTTGCTTTAACCAAAAATTTAAAAGGCAACAAAGTTTATAAGCTTTGTTGCCTTTTTTTATTTTATCAATGCCTAATTCTATTTGTTTTATCAAAATTATCTGGCCTTATTGTTCATTCTTTTAAATCCGTACATGCGCTCGTCGGCAAGCTTAATAATTTGTTTTGCCGTAAAGTTCTCTTTTGATGTTGTTGTAACAATACCATAGCTTATACTTGTGTTGTATGGTTTTTTGTGCTTATTTTTTATGTTTAGCACAGCATTATAACATTGTATAGTTTTTGCTATTACCTCTTCTTCGTCGTTATAACCGCCTATTGCAACTATTTCGTCGCCACCGTATCTACTTACTACGTTACCTGCAAAGTAATTTTGTATTGCCACAGCCACAGCTTTAATGTAAAAATCTCCCTCTGAATGGCCATACTTATCGTTTGCAATTTTAAGACCGTCAATATCCATAAAAACTAAAAAGTAAGATTTTTTATTATTTATGCATTCTTGTAAATAATCATCTGCTGTTTTTCGTGTAAAAAGCCCTGTTAAAGAATCTGTCGACGCCTGTTTTTTAAGCTGTTCTAAATCCTGCAACTGTTCTTCGTTTTGTTTTTTTACACGCTTATAATTATCGTGGTTTATTTTTAGGCTTGCCACAATATATGCATACATTGTAAAAACAATAAACGCAATTAGGCAAAAACTACCCGCAAGAATATACTGCAACAACAATTTGTAACCGCCTACATAAACGCCCAAACTTACAGATGCCACCGCCACTGCAAGATATAAAGAACCGAATATGCTAATTAAAAACACAACATTCCTTTTATCACTTAAAATTGTGTCCATATGAACTCTTTTTATATACTTCCTAAACGTTATTATAGTAAAAACCGAAACAAGAAATGGCACAACAAAAAACATAATCCTCATGTTTACATCTTGCGACATCTCAGGTACGCTAAGGCCTGTTATAAGGCCCATTAATCCCATTGTTATGTTCTTTTTTGCATATAAGTTTAAACTAAAAATCAAACTGGCATATGTCGCTGTTCTCATGTTGGTTCTAAATATTATTTTAAACTCTATTGTTAATATTATTACATACAAAAGCATTTCGATGCCTTCAAAATAAATTGGCGAAACAAATACAAATATATAAAAAAACATAAAATTAATAACAGCCACCACAGTGCCCGGTATTATGGTGCTTTTATTATAATTTCCCATATATGCCGCCTGATTAAAATACATTATATGGTATATAATATACGTTGCAACAAATAAAAGTATATATAAACTCATTTTTCATTCTCCATGAGGTTTTTATAATAATTCTTTTTATCTTGTCTCATAAGCTCATCTGCTTTATCAAGTACATATTGCAAGCCGTTGTTTTTCATCTCTTCGTTTACAACGCACCCGCCTACCGATACTGCTATTAAATACTCATAAAGCTTGTTTTTTTCGCTAACCTCATACTTTATTCTTTCAGCTACTATGTTTAACGTATACTCGTCTTCACTGTTAATAACAACTAAAAATTCATCTCCGCCAATTCTTCCAACCATGTCCTTACTTCGCAAGCTGTTTTTAATGCACTGTGCAATGGTTTTAATAAGCTCGTCGCCCTTATCGTGTCCGTATGTGTCGTTTACCTGCTTTAGAGAGTTTATATCGGCAAACAGTATGCTAAAGTTATTTGTGCCTTGCACACACATCTTTTCTACAACTTCCATTATATATTTTCTGCTGTACACCTTTGTTAACTCATCTATGTCCATTAAATTTTCAAGCTCTGTTTTTAATTTTTCAATATCTACTTGCTCGTTTATTACATCATCACTTTTCCTTTTGTAAAACGAAGCATTTACTATTTCTACGGCATACATTATTAATATATAAAATGCAACAAGCACCGCAAAACAAGTTGAAAGCACTACCAAAACCTGCTGTGGATATTTTTCGGTAGATATCATAAGCGCCATATGAGCAGATTGATACACAACAGCACTGACGGTTGAAAAAAGCAAAACTGCTGTATACTTGCCTGCTGTTGTAATGCGCTTTACATTGTTTGTGCTTATAAGTTTTTCCAGTATAAAGCGTGTTACAACAATTAAAATACCGCAAGTTAAAAACAGTACGTAAAATCTATATGTATTGTCTTCTACAAAAAAAACAGGCACATCGTTTAGCAGTGCACTTAAAATAATAATTACTGCCGAATGTACAGCACAAATATGCATGGCAAATATTGCACCCACGCTAAACGCCTGCATATAATTTGCCTTGCTTATAAACTTAAATTCCAGTGCAAGTACAAATATTGTTGTAATATAAAACAACGATATTGGCAAGCTTAGTAAATAATACAAGCCATACATTAACGTATTTGCCAGCGGTATAATATATAAGCTTGTTGTATTTTTTTTGCAATTTATAAGCGTTTTAGATGCATATGAAAATATTTGTGTTTGGTAAATAAAAAACAGGGCGTTACCCAATATAAAAGAAAAAATATACTCAACCATTATACCGGTAACACCCCTTTTATTTTTTTATTGTTATACGCTTGTTTTATGCGCTAATAGCTGCTGCGAAAGCCCTCGTGCCTTGGCTTATCTTTTACTGTTGTGCAAGCAAAT
This sequence comes from uncultured Bacteroides sp., assembly GCA_964371265.1. Lineage (GTDB taxonomy): Bacteria > Bacillota > Clostridia > Oscillospirales > Ruminococcaceae > Ruthenibacterium. Next base: position 15,260 of record CAYJLZ010000022.1, read on the forward strand.
ATTATTTCATTTTTAGCTTGTGTTTCGTATCTACCCGCATAAAAACTTACCATAGGCGCACGTGTGCTGTCGCTTAACACCACATACTTTGCCGGCAATTTGGTAAGTGCCAGAGCTTTTATATCGGCTCTGCATCTGTTGCACTTGCACACACTAAATTTATTTATATAATCGTCTATGTTTCGTTCTACTACTTCTTCCATAACGTTTGTTATGTGCGATGTTTCAATATCTTTGTCTTCATCATCTTGTTGTGGCTTTGCCGCTATTTCTTCAGCTGAAGTTTCATTTTCAACAGCTTTTTGCTCTTCGTTTTGCACTGTTTGTGTCGGTAATGGCTGTTGCTCTTGTGTATCGGTTTTTGGCGGCGCCTGTTCACTTATTGCTTGTTCAACAGGCTCTTGTTGTGTTTGCATTTCTTCTTTCAAACTGTCTTGCTCGTCGTTCTCGTCGCTTAAAGCTGCAGCTTGCTTTTGTGCCGTCATCTCCTTTTGCAACAAGTCGTCCAGTGCGTTGTTTATGCTGCCCGATATATTGTCGTGGTTTGTTTTTTCTATTTCTAAAACAGGCACAGTCTCTCGTTTTTGCGGCGCATTTTCGTTTGCATCGCCGTTTACTTCCTGTGCGCTTTCTTGCCCGTCTTGCGCCGTGCCGGACAATAAATTTAGCACATGTTCTGTTTTATTACTTTTTGATGAGCGCTTTGTTGCCATTTCATTCTCCTTTATATGTTGTAAATAATGTTAGCATAAATTTAATTATTGTTTTAAGCTTTGTATTTATTTCATATGTCTGTACGGAAACTCCGCTCCCGCTATTTCGTCGCATAATTTTTGAAAGTCTACTGCCGGGTTTGAAAAAGGTGCGTAATTCGCAATACTTACGCCATGGGCAGGGGCCTCCGCCACTGCTATGCTGCTGCGAATTTTAACGTCAAACACTTTTGTGCCAAGTTGCGTGCTTATTTGCTCTACAAGCTCTGTTACTTCTCTGTTTAAATTTAGCCTTTTGTCGTATCGGTTAAGCAGTATGCCCAGTATGTTAAGCTGTGAATTATAATATTTTTTCACACTCTCTATGGTATCTTTTATTTGTGTTACACCAAGTAGGCTTAATATTTCGGGGGCCATAGGTATTATTAAACTGTCGGTTGCTACATAAGCGTTAACGGTTAGTATATTAAGTGCCGGTGGCGTATCTATTATAATGAAGTCATATTGCTTTTCTATTTTACTCAGTGCTGTTTTTAACATAAATTCTCGCCCGGGTTTTGTAAATTCTTGCTCTGCGGCACTAAGCAATATATTGCTTGGCAGTATGTCGCACGTATTTGTGCTGTGTATTGCACTGTTTACGTCTATCTCTTCTCTTAAAACATCATAAATAGTAGTGCAATGTTCAATGTCAAGTCCAAGGCTAAAGCCAAGGCTACCTTGCGGGTCAAGGTCTACTCCTAAAACATTGGCCCCCCTGTTTTGAAATATTGCAAGCAGTGCAGCTGCTGTTGTTGTTTTACCAACACCGCCCTTTTGGTTTGTTACCGCTATTATTTTTGTAGCCATATTGGCTTTCCCCTTTACCCATCTTTGTTATTATTGTTATATTTATAGCATAAAATATTTATTTTCTGCAAACTTTATTTACCAAAAAATTTAAAATTATTGTAAAAAAATATTAAAAATAAGCATTTGGCACTTATTTATCTTATATATAAGACGATATATATTTTATAAAGTATGTGCAAATATTTGCAATTATGGTTTATCCAGTTTTAATGTCTTGTAAATATTTTAACTAAATTACGCAGTAATGTCAATTAAATATAATTTAAAATCAATAAATATTAAAGGAGCACACCATTATGGCATCAATATCAAGTTTATCGGGAAGTTCTTCTTCTGAAAGCATTTACGGTTCTCGTAATGTAAATATATTGTCGGGTCTTGCCAGCGGGCTTGACACAGAGGGCATGATTCAAGGCCTTGTTGAAAGCTATGAGCTTAAAATTACAGGTCTTGAGCAAGACAGAACCGTCGTTCAATGGCAACAAAACGCAATTCAAGAAATATCAAACATGCTTATTGACTTTAATGAAACGTATAATTCATTTACGTCTAGCACTAATTTGTCTTCGTCGTCGTTTTTCACATCGTCGGCAATTACAAGTGCGCTTGGGCAGTTTGCCGATATGATAAGTGCCACAGGCAAAAGTAGCAGTGAAATTTTAATTAACAGCGTGGCGCAAATTGCAACGTCTGCAAAATATACTCGCTCGGCCGATGATTTGCTCGCTGCAAGCGGCGTTACCACATCGGGTAACACAACTACCCTTGCGGCCGACCCCGTTACGGTAGATTTGGGTGGCACAATGAACACCAGCGATTTGCAGGGTTCTTTAACACTTAAGTACGGCCAAAAGTCTGTTTCAATTTCTTTCGACGAGCTTGAGTTTATTGATGCTGCAGGCGACGGCAGCGGTACAATTACAGCCGACGATTTAAAAACAGCAATTGAAAACAAACTAGCTGAAAAGGAAATTACTTTTGATAACGGAAACACAATTAAGGCTAGCGATGCAATAGCCGTAAATGTTTCAGGTTCTAGCATATCTTTTGAAGATAAAACATCGGGCGGAAACAGCGTTTCAATAAGCGGCGCAAGCGGCAGTTTAGAAACAACCTTGGGCCTTGAAGAAATTGCCGATGATCAATCCTCGTTTACGTTCACTGCGGGCACACACTCTACCAGCAAAAATACTATGGAGTACTTAAGCGGTAAATCTATAACTTTTAATTATAACTCCGACACTGCCACAATTAAGTTTGACGATACATGGACAGCCGATAATTTTGAGAGCAAGTTAAACGAGGCTCTTACAAAAGAGTACGGCGCAGGCAGGGTAACGGCTAGCATGGGAGCAGACGGAGCTTTGTCGTTTAGCACTAGTTCTACCTCCACTCTTACCGTGGTATCCTCTGTGGGCGAACTTCTTGGTTTTGGCGAGGACAATTATTTATCAAGTTCTGTTCAAACCAGCACTTCTCTTGCCGATTTGGGCTTTACAGGCGACCAAACGCTTACAATAAACGGTATGGATCTTGGCACTTTTACCGATGACACTACACTTGAAAAGGTGCTTAGTACAATTAACGGCAGCGATGCCGGTGTTAAGGTTTCTTATTCATCGCTTACAAACAACTTTACTTTTACTGCTACCGAAACAGGAAGTGCCGGCCAAATTAACTTTGAGGGCACTTTGGGCAATGCACTTTTTGGAGATACATCTGACCCTGCGCAGGGTACATTTACAGCCGGAACAGACGCTGTAATTAGCGCAAGCGTTAACGGCGAGCAAATGACACTGACACGCAGCAGTAATACTTTTGAAATAGACGGAATGGACATTACTGTTAAAGATACATTTAACGAGGGTTCGTACACAGGTGTTATTAACAACGGCATGGACGAGAGCGGAAACGTGCTTACTAGCGAGCAAATGTTTGGTACAGGCGAGGCTGTTTCATTTTCGACAGAGACCGACAGCGACAAAATAGTAGATGCCATAAAAAGCATGATAGAAGACTACAACGAAATTATGGAAACCGTTAAAACAGCTTACACCGATAGACCTCTTGAGCAGAGTAACGGCGATACATACAGGCCGCTAACAAGTTCAGACAAAGCCGATTTAACCGATAGCGAAATTGCCGATTACGAGGAAAAAGCAAAAACAGGAATTTTGTTTATGGACAATGATTTATCGGGCCTTTTTGCCGGCATGAGGGATGCCATTACAGCAATAGGCGGAAATAATGCTGCTATGGCGGAAATTGGCATTACCGCCGCATATGAAGACGGCGTTACAACGCTTGTTTTAGATGAACAAAAACTTGTTTCTGCACTTAATGAAGACCCCGAAAAAGTACAGCAAGTATTTACAGCAAACGAAGACTACGGCGCAAGCTCTAACGGAATTATGGCAAACCTTGACGAAGTTATTGACAGGTATGCAAAAGTTACGGGCGAGCCCAAGGGTATTTTAGTTCAGCTTGCAGGTAGTGCACATTCTCCAACCAGTCTTTTGCAAAATACTATGCTCGATGAAATGGACACAATAGACGAAGAAATCCAAAGGTGGACAGATAAATTGTCCGATCAAGTAGATTATTATACCGCACAATTTACAAGGCTCGAGGTTCTTATAAACGAAATGAATTCTCAAAGTTCTTCTTTGTCGGGGCTTTTGGGCGGTTAATAATTAATATTTATTAGTACTAACTTTGATTTAGTAACGAAAAGGAGCTTTTATTAAATGGATAATAGAGGCTATCAGCACTATAAGCAAAACTCGCTGGACACCATGACGGACGGCGAACTTTTGCTTATGTTGTACGACGGTTTAGTAAAAAAGCTTGTTCAAACCGAAATTTTAATGCAACAACAAAATTATACCGAGAGCGATAAGTTGGTTGATAAGTGTATTGATATTGTTCATTACCTATCGGATACATTGAACAGTAGTTACGAAATTAGCCATAGTTTGCGCCGATTGTATGAATATTTTTGTTACGAGCTTGTTCGCGTTAAATTTGGGCATAATATAACTGAGCTTGAAAGAGTTAAAAAAATGGTTGTAGAGCTTAGAGATACGTTTAAGCAGGCCGATAAAAACGTGACAATTGAAAATGCGGGGCAAAGCTTAAATAACACAGCGGGTGCTGTAAATGATTAATGAAAAACAAATTGAATCGGCACTTGGAATAAGCAAAAAGTTTTACACAGAGCTTAGAGAAGTTTTGGATTTAACCGCAGAAATTGACCAAGGCCTTAAAGCAAACGACAACGTAACACTGAGAATGCTTTTAAGTATGCGCCGAGAGCATGTTAACAACCTTGTTCAGTACGATGATGTTTTGAATAAGATGTGCAACGTAATGGATAAAAGCGACAGCGAGATTTTTAAAAATATTATTAGCGCTAAACAGTGCACTTTGCCAATAGCAAATGCTTTATTCGAGCAAACGGGTAAAAACAAAGCATTGCTAAATTCCGTAATACGAGCCGACAAAGCACTTAGCAAGCGCTTTGGCAACGATAAATCTTTTTATATGCAAAACAGTAAACCTTAGGTATAAGATTTATTGTTTGAGGGGCGTGTTAAAAAATTACACCACAAATTCTACTAGAAGATGTTTTTGTTAAACATAAAAAAGACAAAAAAATATTTGAGGCAATAAGCGAAATCAATCTTTCGGTAGATGTGGGAGAGTTTTTGTTTGTTACCGGTAGCAGTGGCGCGGGCAAAAGTACGCTTTTGCACGTTATTGCAGGTGCCGTTAAACCTACTTCGGGCAAGTTATTTTTAAATGGCTCTAATGCAAGGCGCCTTTCTCCACGTGCTAAGGCTAAAAAAAATGTTCGCATTGGGTTTGTACCTCAATCGCCGCATTTAACACGCCTTGTTACTATAAAGCAAAATCTCGAACCTTTTGCGCATATGCATCATAACAAAAATTATACTGTTAACGAAAGACTAGATAAGGTTTTAAGCCTTGTTGGCCTTGTCGATGTTAAAGATAGATACCCCGCAGAGCTTAGCCTAGGCGAAAACAAGCGTGTTGAGCTTGCTAGGGCATTGTTATCAAGCCCTACAATACTTGTGGTAGATGAACTCACAGCCTCACTTGACGAGGACACCGCATGGGACATCTTTCATTTACTTGGAGAGCTAAATTACCATGGCATGACCATAGTTATGTCTACCCATGCAAAAAAATTAGTAGATATTTTTAGAAAGCGTGTTATTACACTTGTAAACGGAAAAATTGTTAGTGACGTAAAACGTGGAAAATATGGTCAAATTAGCTTGTAATTTGTTTTATTATAAACTATAATGTAATTAACATTATATATAAGATTTATTTATATTTTTTTATTTTCTTTTGCAAAATTTGTAGTAAATCGTTAGTTTTTGTTGTAATTATTAATCGTTAGTTTTATTTAATGCGATTATTATTAATATTGTATTTATTGTATTTTTTCAGTATTTGGAGGGTAATAAATTATGTTAAAAAAATGGTCTATAAAATTTCGCTTAACAATGTCGTATGTATGCATTTTAATATTGGTTGTTTTACTGGTGTTAATGGCTTATTACAACATAACTAATGCCTCAAAAGAATTTAATCATTTGCTCGATGATGATGTAGCCCACGAAATAATGGTTAAAAATTCTCAGGACGATGTAAATGAAATTGCAAGGCTCCTTCGCGATCAAGCTATTAGTGGCATGGATCTTGAAAAAATGACACAAGTTGAAACAGTTGCTATTCAATTAAATGATACTCTCGCATATTTTAAAGAAACTTTCCCCGATAATGCCGACGCACAAACTTATTTTACCGAAGTTAATAATTGGTTTGGTGTTTTTATGGCTATTAACGACGCCCTTGTTGCCGACGACCTTGAAGAGGCACAAAGGCTTATTACCGATGTATGCACCCCCCAGCTTGAAATAACACTTGCAGCAGGCAGTACTTTCGCCGATGATATTGAAACATACTTATACGAAGACACCGATAGATTAAACGATGAAATTGCTTTTAACTCATACGCAATGTTTGCTATTGCAGTAGTTATAATTATAATCATCGTTGCTATATCGGTAGATATACTTAAGTTAATTGTAAAACCGCTTACTAAATTACAAAACTCAATTGTTGCATTTAGCGAGGGTAATCTTACTCACGAGCTCGACTATGTATCTACAAACGAGATGGGTAAAATTAGCGATAGCGTTCGTTTATCTCAAAAGATACTTGGCGAAGTTATTGGTGATATTACCAGTATTACAGGTGAAATTGTAAGCGGAAATCTCACTGTTCGAATTGACAAAGATTATCCGGGCGATCTTGCACCGGTTAAAGCAAACTTAATTCAGCTAATTGACTTTATGAACGATACTATGAATGAAATTGGCCGAATGAGCAGCCAAGTTAGCGCTGGTAGCGATCAAGTTAGCAACGGTGCACAAGCTCTTGCGCAGGGCGCCAGCGAGCAAGCTGCTGCTGTTGAACAGCTTAGTGCAACAATTGCTAACATTGATAAGAGCGCACAGCAAAATGCAATTAACGCTACCGATGCCGCCGATAAGAGCCAGCTTGCGGGTGGTCAAGTTGCAATTAGCGGCGAACGCATGAAAGAACTGCGTAGCGCTATGAACGATATAGCTGCCGGCCAACAAGACATTAGTAAAATTTTGAATACAATTGAAAACATTGCTTTCCAAACTAATATTTTAGCACTTAACGCAG
>CAYJLZ010000023.1:0-2756 GCA_964371265.1 uncultured Bacteroides sp.
GGATAGAGTGTTTGGCTACGAACCAAAAGGTCGGGGGTTCGAATCCCTTCCGGCGCACCATTTTATTAAGTGCATTTTTGGCGTGCACTTAATTAAAAAAACAAAATAGTTTAAATTGTTATTACTTGCAGAAGTACTCAAGTGGTGACGAGGCGCCCCTGCTAAGGGTGTAGGTCGTGAAAGCGGCGCGAGGGTTCAAATCCCTCCTTCTGCGCCAAGAAGACGGGATAAAATAGATGTTATCTATTTTATCCCGTCTTTGCGTTTTAATATACATTTATACTTACAAATAAAATTCTATTTACCCAATATCAAGGCTATCAATAACCTTTTTGTAACACTCAATTTCGTCCTCAAGTTCTTTTATTAAATTAGTTTGCATTTTAGTAAATTTCTTTTTCTTTTTAAACACTAATAAATCGCACATTTCAAAACGTTTGTCTTTACAGGGCATTTGTACAAGGTTGTACCTTGCTAAAGATGCAACAGGGTGCGGCACAGTTATTGCATAGCTGTTTTTTTGCTCTCGTATTAACCTATAAAGGCTACTGCGCTGTTGTAAAATTATTTGTCCTGTATTTACTCCATCTTGAATATAAAGCTCCGGCACAAAACACTCTTTAAGTTCAAACCGACGCCTGTTTTCTATAAGTGCGCTTGTCCATTTGTGCGTATCTTCATCGTCCTGAGATATTAAATAAACCGGGTTTGTTTTAAAAAGAACTCTAAATTCAAGCCCAAGCTTATCAAGATACTCCTCCGCAAGGTTTCTGGTGCTTCTAAAAGTGCGTATGGTTGCGGCAAAGTGCCCATTATGCAATAAATTTTGTATTGCGGTGTTAGCGTCGGTTTCGTCGCAAACAAGCTGTGTTGTGGGTGCGCTGTTAAGTGCGCCCACTATGCGCTTAATGGCATCTTTTGTGTATCCGGTTCTAGGTAAAGAAAAACCAAGTTTTTCAACCTTAGAACTGCTGTCTTTAAACATGTCGACAAGCTCGTTTGTTGATTGAACAATCTCTCTTGCCTTTTCTAAAAATTCAAGGCCTTTTTCGGTTGGCACCATGCCTCCCTTAGTTCTGTCAAACAATTTTATTCCAAGTTCTGCCTCTAACTCGCTTAAATTACGGCTAAGCTGTGGTTGAGTTAAAAATAAATTTTCGGCCGCTATTGTTACACTGCGAGCTCGCTCAATCTCAATTGCATATTTCATATGTTGTAAATTCATAAAAATTTCCAATCCGCACATTGTGCCATAATAATATAATTATAACACATATTATAAGTATATCAAATTATTTATAGTAACATAATTAATTTTGCATTTACAATATGCAATTAGTATGATAAACTTTTAACATACTAAGATTGTTAAATAATTACCAATGTAATTGAAGGAGTATAAAAAATGAAATCGACAGGCGGCAACGATGTGCAAACAGTGGCAACAGTAGAACAATTGGAAAAAAAGATTAAGCAAATACGCAAGGCACAACAGCAATATGCAACGTTTACACAACAGCAAGTAGATAAAATATTTGAAGCAGCGGCAATGGCGGCAAATAAGCAAAGAATACCGCTTGCAAAAATGGCAGTGCAAGAAACGGGAATGGGCATTGTAGAGGACAAAGTTATTAAAAACCACTATGCGGCCGAGTATATTTACAATAAGTATAAAGATGCAAAAACATGTGGTGTAATAGCAAAAGACGATGCATTTGGTACAAGAACAATAGCCGAGCCCATAGGTGTAATAGCGGCAGTAATACCTACAACAAACCCAACATCAACGGCTATATTTAAAGCGCTTTTAGCACTTAAAACACGCAACGGCATTATATTTAGCCCACACCCAAGGGCAAAACAATGCACGGCACAAGCTGCAAAAATTGTGCTGGACGCCGCAGTGGCAGCCGGAGCACCTAAAGATATAATTGGCTGGATAGACACTCCGTCTTTAGAGCTTACAAATGAAGTAATGAAAACAACAGACATGATTTTGGCAACAGGTGGCCCCGGTATGGTGCGCAGCGCATATTCTAGCGGTAAACCGGCAATAGGCGTTGGTGCGGGTAATGTTCCGGCACTGTTTCACAAAACATGCAATGTAAAAACCGCAGTTGCATCTGTTATACTATCAAAAACGTTTGACAACGGCATGATATGCGCAAGTGAACAATCGGTTATAGTAGACGAAAGCATTTACAACGAGGTTAAGCAAGAGTTTGTAACAAGAGGCTGTTATATTTTAACAGATAAAGAAATAGATAAAGTGCGCAAAACAATAATTATTAACGGTGCGCTTAATGCAAAAATTGTTGGCCAATCGGCCGCTAAAATAGCCGAATTATCGGGCATAAAAGTACCAGAAAACACGAAAATATTAATAGGCGAGGTATCGAGTGTAGAGCTGAGCGAAGAATTTGCCCATGAAAAGCTTTCACCTGTGCTTGCCATGTATAAATATAGCAACTACGAGCAAGCAATTGAAAAGGCCGACAAACTTATAAAAGACGGCGGTTACGGACATACAGCATCAATATTTATAGACACAGCAACAGCTGCAAAAGATATGGAAACCTTTGAAAATACAATGAAAACTTGTAGAATAGTTGTAAATACACCGGCAGCGCACGGCGGCATAGGCGATTTATACAATTTTGCACTTGCGCCATCGCTAACACTTGGATGCGGTAGCTGGGGTGGAAACTCCGTATCGGAAAACGTAGGTGCAAAACACCTAATTAACACAAAAACAG
>CAYJLZ010000023.1:2766-21334 GCA_964371265.1 uncultured Bacteroides sp.
CCGAGAGGAGAGAGAACATGCTGTGGTTGCGTACACCTGAAAAAGTATACTTTAAAAAGGGTTGCTTGCCCATTGCAATTGCAGAGCTAAAGCAAGTTTACAACAAGAAAAAAGTATTTGTGGTTACAGATGAATTTTTATATAAAAACGGATACTCAAAAAGAGTTACAGAACTTTTAGATGCAATGGGAATAATGCATACAACATTTTTTGATGTTGAGGCAGACCCGACTTTAGAGTGCGCACAAAAAGGCGCAAAAGAAATGCAGCTGTTTGAACCGGATTGCATAGTGGCACTTGGCGGAGGCTCGGCAATGGACGCAGCAAAAATAATGTGGACACTTTATGAGCACCCGGATGTTGAATTTATGAATCTAGCAATGAGATTTATGGATATACGTAAAAGGGTATACGGCTTTCCAAAACTTGGCATAAAAGCAAACTTTATAGCAATACCAACAACTGCCGGCACAGGTAGTGAGGTTACACCGTTTGCAGTTATTACCGACGAAAAAACAGGTATAAAATACCCGCTTGCCGACTATGAATTGCTGCCAAATGTGGCAATCGTAGACGCTGATTTAATGATGCAAATGCCAAAAAGCCTGACAGCGGCATCCGGTATAGATGCACTAACACACGCACTGGAGGCATACGCCTCAATGCTGGCAAGTAACTATACCGATGGCATGGCACTTAAAGCACTTAAACTTATATTTGAATATTTACCAAGTGCGTATAATAACGGAGAAAAAGACCCGATTGCAAGAGAAAAAATGGCAGATGCATCGACACTTGCAGGCATGGCATTTGCAAACGCATTTTTAGGAATTTGCCACTCTATGGCACATAAACTTGGCGCTACGCACCACTTACCTCACGGTGTTGCAAATGCACTGCTTATTAACGAAGTAATAAAATTTAATATGAGTGAAAATCCAACTAAAATGGGTGCATTTTCTCAGTACGAATACCCCAAAACAGCACAGCGCTATGCCGAAATAGCAAGCTTTGTTGGAATAAGAGGCAAAGACGACGAAGAAATGATCAATAAACTGCTTGCAAAAATTGAAGAATTAAAGCAAATGATCGGTATAAAACCAACTATAAAAGATTACGGTATTCAAGAAGAAGCATTTTTAAGCACACTTGACGAAATGGTAGAACATGCGTTTGACGACCAATGCACAGGCGCAAACCCACGTTACCCGCTAATGAGCGAGTTAAAACAAATATATATGAATGTTTACTACGGCACAAAATAATATAGCTCCAAAACAAATAATAAAAATAGGAGATAACAATGAATAAGGACAACTTGATAGCACAGCGCAAAAATAAAGCAATATATAAACAAGGCGACAATGTGCTAAAAATATTTGACAATACGTACAAAACTTCGGATATATTAAACGAGGCATTAAACCAAACGCGTGTGTACGAGGCAGGCCTTAGTGTGCCCGAACTAATTGAAGTTAAAAAAATTGACGGGAACTGGGCAATTGTAAGTAAATTTATACAGGGTAAAACATTAACTCAGCTTATAAGCGAAAACCCAAATAAAGAAGATGAATACCTTGAAATATTTGTTAATACACAAATGGAAATACACAACAATACAGCGCCACATCTAAATAAATTAAGAGATAAAATGACTTTGAAAATAGCACAAACCGATTTAGATGCGACAACAAGGTACGAGCTAATGACAAGGCTTGAGGGTATGCCAAAGCACAAAAAAATATGCCATGGAGATTTTAGTTTTGGCAATGTAATAATAACACCAGAAAATAAAGCAGTAGTAATAGACTGGGCCCATGTAACACAAGGAAGTGCCTCGGCAGACGTTGCAAGAACGTACCTTATGTTTATGCTTAACGGCAAAAACGAAATTGCAGAAAAGTATATGAATTTGTTTTGCAAAAAAAGCGACACAGCACGCCAATATGTACAAAAGTGGATTCCTATTGTGGCGGCATCGCAGCTTGTAAAAGGGCACGAAAAAGAGCGTGAGTTTTTGTTAAAACTTACCGATGTTGTAGAGTACGAGTAAAAATAAGCATAAAAGAGAATATAAATAACACATAGTGTTATTTATTGGCATATTTCGGCGGTTGTACCGTAAGGTACGAGCCGAAAGCCATAGAATAAAAAGTATATAATGCAACGCATTATATAAATAAAAAGCACACCAAATACGGTGTGCTTTTTATATTTTATTTAGTTTTTATTAAATCATCGTACAAAAATGCTTGGCGCATGCTTACAAAGTTTTTATTTTTTAAAATGCTATTTGGGTAAATGCTGTCGGTATTTTTGCGCGTATCAATAAGCATATCCGCGCACTGTTGTTCGCAATTGCTTAATATAACCTCGTTTCGAGGAAAATCGTATAAATTAGGGCCAAAAATACCGCTTGTACCCATAAACTTTTGGTTTGCACATTGCCCAACAGTATTGCTAAAGGCAATGTAACAGTTATTTTCTCCCGCCCTTGTGCGCCACAAATGCCAGTGGTTAACAGCAAACTGCTTTTGCACAGGGTACACATGTTCAACAGGCGTAGCATTAAATGGCATGCTGTTTGGGCCTTCCACGCAAGATGGACAGCATATAATATCTGCACCTGAAAGTGCGAGTAAACGTGCGCTTTCGGGAAAGTGTGCATCATGTCCTATTAAAAGTCCAATTCTACCCAAAGGAGTATCGAAACACGGGTATATTCCATCGCCACAGCTCGCAAAGGTTTTGTCGTAGGCGGTAAGGTGGTTTTTACGGTAAACGCCAAGCAGTCCATCGGGTGCGCAAAAGGCACATGAATTGTATAATTTATCATCGCAGCTCTCAATAAACCCGAATATTACATATATTTTATACAATGCACAAAGTTGCAATATTTCAATTACTGTATTTCCGTGTAAGCTTTCACTGTTTTTGTGTGCGTCTTTTGCATCTACTGTGCCGCTAAGTGCAAGCTCGGGAAAAACCAATAACTCTACACCGCTTTTTGCAGCCTCGTGCACTTTATTAAACAAAATTTGTCTGTTTTGTAATATGCCGTTTTTATTGGCGCTAAGTTGCTCGCATTGAAGTTTAAACTGCTTGCCAATTGGCAACTTGCTTAGGTTATATAGCTCAAAAAACGCATATGGGTTAAAGTGATAAGGGTGTAAACAAATATCCTTATACTGTTTTGGTAGTCGGCTATCTATTTTATTGCTGTCGTCATCAAATTTTTTTGCCCGTGCTTTATCAATATCAATATGCGCATAGCAAATTTCGTTTTCTCCGTATACAATGCCCTCAACTTGTGCGTTTGGGCTTATAACACAACTTCCCGATGAAAAAATTACGCCTCGTTCGGTGCCGCACCTGTTTGCCTCGGCAACATAACAGCCATTTTCATAAGCTCGTGTTATCCAGGCATTGCACGGCGCCTTGTCGTTACACCAATTACTTATGTGCACAATAACATCTGCACCGTTAACAGCACAAATGCGTGATGGTTCGAAAAAATTAAAGTCCATACAAATTTGCAAACCAATATTGCCTATTTCGGTTTTATACACCTGAGGTTTTATGGTGCTGTGCGAGGCCCATCTGGCATCGGCAATATACAAATGCGTTTTGCGGTACACACCTATAAAACCCTCAGGGCCAACAAAAACAGCTGAGTTATAGTATAAGTCGGTGTCTTCATCAACTTCGCCCATGCCAAAAACAATGTAACAACTGTATTGTTTTGCAGCATTTATAAATATTTTGGTTGTGTCGCCGCTAATAGGTTCAACAAAAGAAGCTATCTCTTGCCGGTTTAAAAAGCAGTACCCCGTTGTGCACATTTCAGGAAAAACAATAAGCTTTGCACCATTTTGCGCTGCCTGTTTTATGCAGCAAAGCATATTTTCAATATTTAATTGCTTGTTTTTAAACACAATATCGCTGTTTACGCAAGCAACTGTATACTCATTTATAATTTTATCACTTTTCATGTAAGTGTTCCAATCTGAAATAATTTTAGCAGTTTATATAATTACAGTGAAATTAAAATAACAAACCCTAAAGGCACTCAAAAAATGTAATATTATACGATTCAAAATTACGTTTCCATTCATCCGATAAAACGGCATCGGTAATAACAAAGTCAATTTCATCAAATTCGGCAACATAAACAAATGCGCTTTTGTCAAACTTTGTGTGGTCGGCAACTAAAATAACCTCACGCGCAACGCTTATAGCTGTGCGATGAAGTTCCGATTCGTTATCGGAAAAATCGCTCATGCCGGCGCTTATATCTAATGCTCTGGCCGACATAAATGTTTTGTCCAGCCTATAATTTTTTAAGCTGTTTATTGCATTAATACCAAAAAAAGCACTGTCATTTCGGCCAAATGTGCCGCCTGTTGCAACTAGGTTAATGTTTGGCTTATCCATAAGTTTGCTTTGTATAAAAAGCGAATTTGTAACAACTGTAAGCGTTAAATCGCGCAATGCCTCACTTATATAGTAGCATGTAGTTGAGTGATCTAAAAAAATGCAATCGTTGTTTTTTAATAAAGAAACTGCTTGGCTGGCAATGCGTCTTTTCTCTTGCACAAACAGCGACATCGACTTATTAGAATCAATTAACGGTGTAGAACGTGACCTTATTACCGCACCACCGTGGGTTTTTTGCAAAAATCCTTCTTTCTCAAGCACGGCAAAATCGCGCCTAATGGTTTCGCTTGATACATTAAAAAGCTCTGTCAAGTCGTTAACTGCAACTGTTTTATGCTCTAATAGTTGTTGTTTAATTTGCTCTCTTCTATTAACAAATAACATGTTATATCAATCCTTTTCAATAACTAAAGTTAAAAATTATAGTTTGTACGAATATTTTAGCACATAAATTACATATAATCAACATAAATATTATTGTTTTTTGGCTTTAACCACACAATACCACATAATACCACACACGAAGTGATATTTATGTGGCGTTGTTAATAAATTAACGATATAAAACCAATTAATACCATGCAAAACGCCATAAAATGCTGTGTATGTTTGTGAAAATCAACAAAATTCAACATTTGGTGTTGTTTTTGATGTGGATTTGTGTTAATATCGTAAAAAATACCTTGAAAAATTGGTAAAAACTATTTTAAACATAACAATTAATTAAAAGAGAGGAACAGGTTTATTTATGAATACTATCGATAATATGTTGGAAAAAGCAAGATTGGCGCAAAAAGAGTTTGAAAATTTTACACAAGAGCAAGTGGATAAAGTTGTTATTGCAATTGGCAAGGCTATATACGATGCAGCCGAGCAATTATCCGAGGAGGCAGTGGCAGAAACAGGTTTTGGTAGGGTAGACAGCAAAATATTTAAACATCGCAAATCTTGCCTTGCAAACTGGGCATACATGAAAGATAAAAAATCTGTTGGAATAATAGATGACGATAAAATTAATTGTGTAGTTACATATGCAAAACCCGTAGGAGTAGTTGCATGCATAACACCTAGCACAAACCCAACTTCCACACCGGCAAGTAACGCAATGAGCATTTTAAAATGCCGTAACGCAGTAATAGTAGCGCCACACCCAAAGGCAAAAAATTGCACAATACACGCTGTACAAATTATGTGCGATGCAATTAAAAAAGCGGGCGCACCCGATAACTTAATTCAAGTAATAGAAGAACCGACATTACCGCTTTCTCAAGAGCTTATGACGAAGGTAGACGTTGTAGTAGCAACAGGCGGTGGCGGAGTTGTAAAAGCTGCTTACGCAAGCGGCAAACCGTCGTTTGGCGTGGGTCAAGGCAACGTACAAGTTCTTATAGCACCCGATTACACCGATTACGAATTTGCAACAGCTAAAATTGCTAACAACAGATGCTACGACAACGGAATTCCTTGTACATGCGAGCAGTCGATATTCTACCCAGCGCAAAACGAGGATAAGTTAATAAAGGCGCTTGAAAAAGAGGGCGGATACTTTATACAAGGCGAAAAACGCCAAGCACTAAAAGACCTTTTATTTACAGAAGACGGAAAATTAAACGTAAAATGCGTTGGTATGCCGGCAGTTAAAATTGCAAAAAGCATTGGTGTAGATGTGCCTGAAGATACAAAAACACTGTTTGTAAAAGGCGAGGGCTATGCAAAAGACGATTTATTTGCAAAAGAAAAACTTTGCCCTGTATTAACGCTATATGGCTACAATACATTTGAAGAGGCTGTACAAAACGCTAAAAAGAACCTACTTATGGAGGGCGCAGGCCATACATCGGGCGTTTATACAAACGACGACGAAGTTGCAAAATATGTTGGCGAAGAGTTACCGGTTGGCAGGGTAGTTGTAAATCAACCTTGCTCGGCGGCATCGGGCGCAAGCTTTACAAACGGCCTGGCACCTACAATTTCGCTTGGTTGCGGCAGCTGGGGCAACAACAGCATTAGCGAAAACTTAACATTTAAACACCTAATGAACTTTACAAAAGTTGCATACAGCGTACCAAATATGGAAATGCCATCGCCGGAAGAAATTTTTGGCGAATAATTTAAAATTACAATTGCATAAAAATAAAACTATGTAACTGTGGGGCAAACTGCCTTACAGTTACATAGTAAAATTTACTAAACAAAATATTATTTTTGCCGAACAGGCTGGTTTAAATTACACCTAACGGCTAAACGAAAGGAATTGCCAAATTGATGGACGGCTTATTAAAAGATAAAGTTGCAATATCGGGACTTGGCTACACACAGCAAGGTAAAGTAGCCGGAAGAACAGCGGTAAGCTTTCATGTAGAGGCGTGTAGAAATGCTATAAACGATGCGAAAATTGACAAATCACAAGTAGATGCACTGTTTATTTACCGACACTTCGATGCAATAGGAAACGACCTTGACGTTACTGCTTTTACAGTTAGCGAACAACTTGGAATTAACCCAAAAGTTATTAGCCAAGAAACATACTGTACAAGAAGTTGGCTTTGTAATGCCGTAGCACTATTAACAAGTGGTGTGTGCAAAAATGTGCTTATATCGTATGGAGACAACGCACGAAGTGCAAGGCGCAGTTTTGCCAAAGAGGTAAAAAACAATAAGGCAGAAGACGAACTTGCAACGTTTGGCGATTTAAGCACACTAAGCAAATACGCAATGCTTGCACAGCGTGCCATGTACGAGTACGGTACAGGCCCTGATGTGTGGAAAGAAATTAGCATAGCACAAAGGCAGTGGGCATGCCTAAACGAAATAGCAGGCATGTACAATAAACCACTTACAACCGAAGACTATTTGGCAAACGAGTTTGTTGTAGAGCCGTTTAGAATGCTTGATGCAACGCCAATAACAGATGGCGGCAGGGCAATGCTACTTACACTGGCAGACAATGTTGCCGATAAAACCGCACCTCTTGTAACTATTACAGGGTTTGGCAGCGCAAACAATACATTATCTCCTTACAGGATAAACGTGGATACACAAGATGAAGTAGTAAAAAAAGCAGCGGACGATGCATTTAAAATGGCAGGCATATCGCTTAAAGATATTGATGCGTGCCAGCTATATGACTGCTTTACATATACAGTAGAAGCGACACTTAGGGCGTACGGATTTTTTAATGCACACGATGCAAAACAGTGGCTTACAAGGCAGCGCATAGGCCCCGGCGGAGAAATGCCGGTAAATACATCGGGCGGTATGCTAAGTGAAGCGTATTTTATGGGCTTAACGCCAATAACCGAGGCAGTTTTGCAACTTAGGGGCAATGCAGGTAAAAGGCAACTTGGCGGCGAAGTAGGCGGTAAAAAGCCACAGTTTATGCTTTGTAGCGACAACGGCGCAGTATTTCAAAGCCATTGTACACTGATATTGCAAAGGAGGGGCTAAAGTGAGTGCAACTTTTTTCGAGCCGAGAATAAGCAGCGACGATAAAGAGTATTGGGACGGCTTAAAACAAAACAAACTACTTGTAAGGCAGTGCAACAAATGCGGTAAAATTACACGTGCCGACAGAAAATTTTGCCCCGATTGCCTTAGCGATGATTACAAATTAAACGAGGTAGAACCTAAGGGCACAATATACTCTTTTGTTGTGTTTCACAAACCTTTTCATAAAAGTTTTGAAGATAAAGTGCCGTATGTAGTTGCAACAATAGACCTTGACTGCGGCGTTAGAATACTGGCAAATATTATTAACTGCGAGCCGACAGATGTAAAATGCGCAATGAGAGTGAGCGGAATATATGAGCCGCAAGAGAACTACACAAAGCTGCAATTTGAATTAGGGGAATAACAACTTATGAATGTACTTATACTGGGAGGTAACGCTGCGGGAATGAGCGCTGCATCGAGAATAAAGCGCAAAAATCCAAACAGCAACGTTACTGTAATTGAAAAAAGCGATGTTGTATCGTATGGGGCGTGTGGATTGCCGTACTATGTGGCAGGAATAAACGATGATTTATCGCTTATGCAAATACGTGCCAAAGAAGATTTTATTAAAGCAGGCATAAATTTAAAAACGCTTGTGCAAGCAACCGAGGTAAACTTTGATAAAAAGCAAGTTACCGTGCAAAACACAAATACAAACGAATGTTATACAGAAAAATACGATAAGCTGTTAATTTCTACGGGATCATCGGCAATTGTACCAAACCTTAGCGGAATACAGCTGGGCAATATATTTACACTAAAAACGCTAGATGACGGCGAGAGAGTAAAAAAGGAAATTGAAAAAACCGATGTGAAAAACGTTGTTGTAATAGGCGGCGGATACATAGGTATAGAAGTAGCCGAGGCATGCATATTGCAAAACAAAAACGTAACGCTTATAGAGGCTCAAAGCAATATCTTGTCTACATTCGATACAGAATTTAGCGAAATGGCGGCAAAAGAAATGATTGCAAAGGGCGTTAGCTTAAAGCTAGAAGAAAAAGTAACGAGCTTTGAGGGCGACACAACAGTTAAAAAAGTGGTAACCGACAAGCAGAGCTACGACGCCGAACTAGTAATAATGGCAATAGGTGTAAGGCCGAACACAGGCTTTTTGCAAAATATAAACATGCTAAAAAACGGTGCAGTTGTAACAAATGCTGCAATGGAAACATCGGTAAAAGATGTGTATGCGGCAGGAGATTGCGCAAGCGTTGTGCATAAAATATTGAAAAAAGACATGTACATACCGCTTGGCACAAATGCCAACAAGCAAGGCCGCCTTGCAGGAGATGCAATTTTGGGCAAAGAGGTTAACTTTAACAGAGCACTTGGCACAAGCATGATACGCTTTGAAGACATTGAACTTGCAAAAACAGGCATAGGCGAAAAAGAGGCAAAAGAGGCAAATATTGCGATAAAATGCACAACAATAGTTGGCAAAACACACGCAAGATATTACCCGGTACCAACTCCGGTTACATTAAAACTATGCTACGATGAAAAAACAAAAGTTATACTTGGCGCACAAATAGCAGGAGAAAAAAACACCGTATGGAGAATAAATGTGCTTGCCTGCGCAATAGACAATGAGATGACAACAGAGGAACTGGGATTTTTAGACATGGGCTATGCGCCGCCGTACACCTCGGTGTGGGATGCAATTCACATTGCGGCAAATGCAAGTAAATAGAAATAGGTGTTTAAGAAATTAGTTTATATAAAGGAAGGTAAAAAATGGAAAATAAAAAAGTAATTTTTATTATGACAGATACCCAAAGATGGGACATGCTTAAGTTATCGCAACGTTTTGCCTGCAATAGATTATTTAGAACAAGGAAAATGGCAACCCGGCAAAGAAAAGCCATATAGGCTGTTTATGGGCCATGAGCTAATGGGCAAAAAAGTGGGTATAGTGGCACTTGGTGCAGTGGGCAAGGCAACAGCAAAAATATTTGAAGGCTTTGGCTGCGACATTTGTTTTTACGACCCATTTGTGCAAGACTCGCTTTGCGGATATGAAAAAATGGAGCTTGAAGAGCTTTTCAAACAAAGTGACATTGTTACATTGCACTTGCCGGTAACACCGCAAACAAAAGGCCTTATAAACAAAGACTTGCTGAACTTAATGAAAAAAGACGCGGTACTTGTTAACGCAGCAAGAAGTGCGGTTGTTGTAACAAAAGACCTTGTTGAAGTGCTTGAAAGCAAAAAAATATGGGGCGCAGTTACAGATGTTTACGACACAGAACCAATAGGTGAAAATGAGAAAAAACTGATAGAACTAGACAATCTTATTACAACACCACATATTTTTGGCGCTACATACGAGGTTACAAACCATCAGTCCAGAATTATTATAAACAGCTTAATGGCATGGCTTTATAATGACGGATACGAAAAATATGTATTTAACAAAGATGTATTAAAATAATTGCCAGCGTATATTGCAAAAAACCGGCTAGTACGGTTTTTTGCAATATATTGATAAAATTTTAACAAAGAGTGAGTGTAAAAGGTATGAGTTATTTTCTTGTTATAGACATAGGAACAGGCAACACAAGGGCCGCAATAGTAGACAGCAACAAAAATATAGTTAAAATATCTCGCTTTACAAATAGTTATACAATAGATAGTGCATATGCAAACGGGCAGTATTTTATGCCTGAAGAAATGTACTCTAAAATTGTAAGCGCTATAAAAGAGGTTGTAAAAGGCGGATATGAAAACAAAATTTCGGCTGTTATATCAACAAGTGCAAGGGAAACAATAATACTTTTTGACAAGGACGGCAAAGCCTATTACGGCATACCTAATATAGACAGACGCGGCGAAAAGTGGATGAATGAAGTGCCAAACCATGACGAAATTTACAACAAAACAGGCAAATGGGTAACATCGCTTTTCTCGGCAGGTAAATTGCTTGGCTTAAAAAAAGTACACAAAGATATATACGACAAAATGCATAAAATTACAAGCCTTAGTGATTGGGTGGGTGCAGAGCTTACAGGCGAGATAAAAATTGAAATATCACATGCGTGTGAAACGCAACTTTTTGATATACACAAACAAGAGTTTTCAAACGAGCTTTGCAAAATGTTTGGAATAGATTATAATATATTACCACAGACAATAAAAAGCGGCATGGTGCTTGGAAACTTAACACAAAATGCGTTAAAATTAACAGGGCTTGAGGGAAACATACCATTTATTGTTGGCGGTGCCGACACACAAATGGGGGCATACGGTGCAAAAGTTAATTACGATGAGTGCGTAATAGTTTCGGGCACAACTACGCCTGTTGTAAAAAGAGTGGAAAATATATTAATTGACGAGAAAAAAAGATGTTGGACAGATAGTTTTTGTAGAGGCGAGGGGTATTTAATAGAAACAAATGCAGGATCTACCGGCCTTAATTTTCAAAGATATAAAGACAACTTTTTGCCAGATGTAGATTTTAAAACTTTAGATGAAAAACTTAGCGAAATGAATGAGCTAAAAGTTTTTGCAAGCTTTGGTACAATTTTATTTGAGAGTGCAAAGTCTTTAAAAGTTGGCGGATTTATTACACCAACACCGTTTCCACAAAACCTTGACAGGTTCGACTTAGCTTACTCTATAATGCTTGATATGGCGTTTTCAATTTCGCATCAAGTAAAAATGCTTAACGAGGTAACAAAAAACGAAAACGACTATTTGTATGCCTGCGGAGGCACAATGAAATCGCCGCTTTTACCGCAACTTATAGCTAATTTAACTAACAAGCGCATAATTATTAAAAAAGATTATGAGCAATCTACAATTATGGGCTGTGTAAACTATTGTTTAGATTATTTTAAAGAACAAGACGATGGAAATGAAATTTTAAAAGAGTATATATGTCAAGATGACATAAAAATGAGCGAGAAATTTGATGCATGGCTAACGATGAAAAAAGGCATAAACAACTTAGATTTTGCCTTTTAAATAAAATTACATTATAAACAATTAAACTAAAAGGAGAATACAATTATGATTATGGAAGCAGCACGCAAAGAAATTGCAGAACTAGGCAGAAAAATGAGCAGCGCAGGATTGTCTAAAGGAACAAGCGGCAATATAAGTATATACGACCCAGAGACGGGATACATGGCAATTAGCCCATCCGGTGTTGGATATTTTGAAACACAACCCGAAGACGTAGTTGTTATGGACTTAGACGGAAAAGTTATAGAAGGCAACCGCAAGCCCTCCAGTGAATACGGCCTACACAGTGTAATGTACAAAGTTAAACCCGAGGCAAGAGGCGTTGTACATACTCACAGCACATATTGCACAACTTTTGCATGCTTAAACGAACCAATAAAGGCTGTTCACTATATTATTGCAGGCAGTGGCGTTGCAACAATACCTGTTGCACCTTATGCAACTTTTGGCACACAAGAGCTTGCAACAAACGTTGAAAATACATTAAAAGACAGCGCTAGCAAAGCAGTATTGCTTCAAAATCACGGGCTTGTAACAAGTGGACCATCTTTGGCAAAGGCATTTAATTTGGCATCTAACTTAGAGTTTACAGCAGAAATATTATGGCGTGGAAGATGCATTGGCTCGCCAGTTATTATTGACGATAAAGAAATTGCAAATGTAGCCGAGGAATTTAAATCGTACGGTCAGCCTCAAAAAGAGGGAGCGAAAAAAGACGGCACAGGCTACTAATAAAATATATTAATAAATTATTTAAATACATAGCACCCCTATGAAATTTGAGCAGTTTAAACACTTTAAAAATTTCATAGGGCTTTTTATTGAAAATAATTTTTAAAAGTTATTTTTTACTTGCAATTAGGGAGGGAAAATGGCAACATATAAACTTAAAGGAATAAAATCAATAGTTGGCAGTGTGTTAAGCCTTTTTTGGTGCGGTGTTTTGGCGTTTGCGTATCCTGGCATAATGTCGGTGCATTGGCAGCAACAATTTAATGTGGGTGCAAGCGCAACTGGTGTTGTTGTAACGGCTATATTATTTGCACAAGGCGGCCTAATGTTTTTTGCAGGCAAAGCTCATACAAGCATTGGTACAAAAAAAGCTTTTATAATTGGCGCTATGTTTCAAGCAATTAGCCTTACTACACTTATTTTTGCAACAAGCATACAAATGGTGTGGCTGTTTGCAGCATTGGCTGGTGTTGCAAGCTGTTTTATATACAACCCGGCTATCACAACAGTTCAGGCGTGGTTTCCTAACAAACGAGGGTTTGTTTCCGGTATTTTGTTTTTAACATGGGGGCTATCTTCGGCAATTTTTTCGCCTATATTAACTATAATGATAAACAATATAGGCATAACAGGCACAAATATTATAGTAGGAGTGTGCACTGTTACAAGTTTGCTAGCAGCCTCTTTTATAACCGAGGTTCCTTCAAAATCAAACATGACACAAAGCCAAACGGATGAATTTAATGCAGCATGCAGCTGCGCTGCCTCAGGTGCAAAAACTCCGGGGAAAGAATATACATTACAGCAAGCAATAAAAACAAAGCAGTTTTGGATGATATGGCTTTCGTGGGTCTTTATGGGTGCTGCAGGTTCATCGATGCTTTCTCTTACCGGCGAGTACTCGCGAGAAATAGGTATAAACAGCGTTGTGGCAGTTACCGCATTTAATTTTACAAATGGATTTGGTCGTATTATCTCGGGTACATTGTCCGACAAAATTGGAAGAAACACAGCGGCAAGCAGTGCGTTTATAATTGCCGGAGCGGCATACATTATTTTGCCGTTTACAAGTAGTCAAGTGGTTGTGGCACTTCTTATGGCGATGGTGGGTTACGGCTTTGGCACGCTGTTTTCTGTGTCGGCACCGCTTGTGTCCGATTTATTTGGGCTAAAAAACTTTGGCGTTATATTTGGAATTACATTTACAGCGTATGGTTTTGTTGCAAGCTTTATAGGCCCGGCGTTGTCAGGCATCATACTTGGGGCAACAAGCAACAATTTTGTGGTTGTGTTTGGCTATCTTGGCATTTTTGCCATTATAGGAGCATTTTTTATAAACGCTGCAAAAAAACCAAAAAAATTATAAAAAAGCATATAATATTAAATAAAAAGCCTTGTATTATGCAAATGCGCATATTACAAGGCTTTTATTTTATTTTTAGGTATAAGTTTCTCTAAATAAACAGCGTCGGCAACAGATAGTAAAACAACCATAGGCAAAAAATTAATTAGGTATTTTGGCTTTGTTTCCCAAAAGCTTAAAAACATACTTAAAGTGTCGATGTAATAATGCACTGTCCATAAATAAAAAAGGGCGAAAAACAGCGCAGCGCTTAGTAAAGCTAAAAGTGTGGCACTTTGTTTTTTAAATATAATGTAAAAATTAAAGCGGCATAAACAAAATGCTTATGCCGCCTGCTTAGTAATTTGTAAATGCTAGTTAAAGTCTCTGCTAATAATTAGCTCGTCATCCATTGTGTAATATTCAACTACAACAGCTTCAAGTTCACTAATTTCTGTTTTCATCATGCTGTAAGAAGATTCAAAAAATGATGCGTTACTCTCTAAATCTGCTTCAATTGTTGTTTTTGCGGTATCAATATCGCCAACATCTATGCTAAATTTGTATGTAAACACCATAGAGTTATCTCTTGCAAGTACGTCGGCAATAATGCCTTGCTCTTCAAGATCGGCAAATTGCTGTGCGTTTTCTTCGTTTATAATTACTACATACTCTTCCAAAGTCATGGGAACAGCTTCCTCTGCTTGTGGTGTGCTCTCAGCAACAGCTTGTGATTCTGCCTGTGCTACTGATGATGCCTCCTCGTTTGCCATAGAAGATGCCGCACCTACATCATCGCCGCTTGAGCAAGCTACTAATGTGAACAGCAAAACAAGCGACATAACTAATACTAATAATTTTTTCATTGGTTTCTCCTTAAATAGATTATTGTGTTAAAAATTTTAACTTAAGACATTGTATCAAATTTTAGTTAAAATGTCTATAAAAAGTTTGCAATTTTGTGCAAAATATTATTTTAGGGTACTAACAAGTAAAAATAAATCAATCTTCGCCCTTGGTAATTGCCGAGTTAATAAAACCTATTTGTAACGATACTTCGTTAGCAATCTCGTTGCTGTCCTCGGCGGTTTTGCTTGTTTGGTTAATATCGGCCATTAGGCTGTTAATGCTAGCAAGTATATCGTCTACCGCTTGAACTTGCACTTCTATAATCTCGTTTATGTTGCTAACTTTTTCGGCGGTTGCCTTACTGCTTAAAATAACGCCGTCCATATTTTTTGCAGCTTCTTTTATAAAGTTCGAGCCCGACTGTATATTGTTTACGCTATCGGCAACTAACTTGCTGCTAACACTTGCGGCCTCGGAACTTTTAGACGCAAGGCTTTGCACCTCGTCGGCAACAACAGCAAAACCTTTACCTGCTGTTCCGCCTGCTCTTGCGGCCTCGACTGCGGCATTAAGCGCAAGTATATTTGTTTGAAATGCAATGTCTTCTATTTGTTTAATAATATCAATAATCTTTTTGTTCGACTCTTCCATACTGGAAATAACACTAACGGCCTCGTTCATATTCTCGTTGCTTAGTTCAAGGGCTTTTGTGTTGTCGTTAACAATTTTGCTCGAATCCAGTGCGATTTTTTGTGTGGCTTTTATTTCGTGCGATATATTACTGCTTTTTGAGGCTATGCTTTCAATAATAAAAGTTTGATCTCCGGCAGTAGTATATAAATCGTTTGCAATTGTTAGCATTTGATCAGATGTAGTTTTTAAATTGTCGCTTCGGTGTTTAATTTCGTTAAATATCTCATGTATGCTTTGGCTGCGCTGTTTTTGCTCTGCCATTTTAACCTCAAGTTTTTTAAACAAATCCTGAGACGTTAGTTCTTTTTCGGCGGCATCTGCTTGAAATTTTAATATCCAGTGAACCAATATATATAAAAAAACAAAGCAAAAATTAATACCCAAAATACTGCGTACTAAAAAAGATGTGCCTATGCCTTCATAAACTATATCTTTAAAAAATAAAGAGCCCAAAATAAAAACATCGGTAATAATTGCCTGAATAACAAGAATTTTTTTAATAAAATAAATACAGTTAAATGCAATTACGGCAATTATAAGAGAAAACCCACCCACAAACTCGCCGCTGATAAGGCCAAAAAGCAAAATCAATGCATACTGTGTAAAATTCATAATATAAACCGTAACGCTAAGAGCAAACTTTTTTTGAGTGAAACTGGTTACGCCAAGCAAAATTAAAAGGCTTAAAATTATAGTACCGCCTATAACAAAATTACTACTTAAAAAATATAACAAAGAATAAAGAACGCCGCCTATTAGCAGTACAATTATGTTTATTTTCATTAAACTTTTGTGGTTATTATTTTCGCTTTGCATATTTAACTCCTCTCATTAACGAGTGCCTAAGCATGAAATAAATGCGATTAACTATAATAGCTATACTTACATTATAATTAATAATATATACAAAGTCAAATATTTAACATAGTAAAAAATTAAAAAAATACACACAAAATTATTTTTATCATTGTGCTAAACAGTGTGGGCTAAAAAGTGCAAAATTTCACTGCCAAAAAATAAACAATTATTTTTCTCCAAAAGCGCTTTGTAAAGTTTTTTTGCCCAAAATAAGAAGTGCTGCACCTAAAATAAACAAAACAATTATACTAAATATAGCATAAGAACTGCGGCCTGTTGCTGTGCGCACAAAAGCATAAATTGCCGGGCCCATAACAGTGCTCACCTTGCCAAAAATATCAAAAACACCAAAGTATTCGTTAGAGTTTTCGGGCGGTATAATTTTGCCAAAGTAAGAGCGAGAAAGTGCCTGTATGCCGCCCTGAACAAGGCCGACGCTTACAGCTAACACCCAAAATATCATTAGGCTTTGGCTTTGGGTTAAAAAGCCTTCTTCCAGGCCGTAACCCATAATAAATCCGAGAATACAAATAACAAAATAAATAAATACACTGCCTATAAGCATGTTTATGCTACCAAATTTTTTAGTTAGGTTGCCAAATATAATTGCACATGGAAAAGCCACAACTTGTGTAACAAGCAAAGCTAAAATCATGCCGGTGCTGTCTAGCCCAAGCGAGGCACCGTATGCGGTAGACATTGATATAACAGTGTGCACACCATCGATATAAAAAAAGTATGCAAGCATAAAAATTAAAAGTGCCTTATTTTGTGTCATTTTTTTAAGTGTGGCAAATAATTTTTTGAACGTTGTACCTACCAAATTTGTTTTGGGCATTTCGCCGCCATATTGTTGGGTGCAGTTTTTTAACAATGGTATTGAAAACAAACCCCACCACAAAGCGCATATTATAACAGATATTTTTACTGCTAAAACGCCATCTACACCAAAACTTTCGCCAAAAGTTATTAGCGCAATACACACCAAAAAGGGTATAGTGCTGCCGCCAATGTATCCAAGGCCGTAGCCCCAGCTACTAACACGGTCCATGCGCTGAGTTGTTGTTACGTCGGTTAAAAAGCTGTCGTAAAATACGTTTGCGCCGCTAAAGCCTATCGACGATAATATGTATGCAATAAGTAGCATTTGCCAGTTTTCGGTAACTGCGCAAAACACTGTGCCAAAAAGGCCCACAAATAAAAATGTTGCAAGTAGGCGCTTTTTCATGCCCTTGTAGTCGCCCACCGAACCCAGTATTGGTGCAAGTATGGCAACACATGCCGTTGCTATGGACGTACCTATGCCAAACCAAGTATCGCCGCCCTCGCCCACAATGCCTGTAAAGTAAATGGGAAATATAGCAGCAACCATAATTGTTGCATACGCCGAACATGCCCAGTCGTACAAAATCCAAGATTTTTCGGACTTTGTAAACTTCTTAGCTTGAGTGTTAGTATCCATAATAAACCTCGTTTCGCCGCTTAGTACAAACGGCATACTTTTTATATGCATAAAAATTTTACGCAGCAGCATATAATTATAGTGTATAACATTTTTTGTAAAATGCAATAGCTGGCACAAGTAAAATTTAAGTAAAATAATAATTGTTGATTTTTTGAATAAAATGGTGTATTATATATATTGTAGATAAAAAAGCAATTAATAAAAACATGAAAGCGAACAAGTATGTTGAGTTTTAAATTTACAAATACATATTATTATTACGGCTATTGTTATTTAAACAATGGCTCTGCCGCTTGTGCGCAAAAGTGTTAGTTGCAAAAAATATAAAACAAAACACTAAACGTTACAACACGCAGGCCTTATAAAAGGGCTTGCGTGTTTTTTGTTTTTATATTGCTTATTTAGTTGTTATATATTGTACATTATATATGGAGGAAAATTTATGATTATTATTTTTAAGCAAAGTGCAAGTGAGAGCGGCATTGAAATGCTGTGCAGAGAATTTGAGCAAAAGGGGCTAAAAATTCATAACTCTAAGGGCGAACATACGCATTTGGTTGGCCTAATAGGCGATACATCGAGCGTAGACATTGACCTTGTGCGTGCAAACGAGCTTGTTGCAGAGGTAAAGCGCGTTAGCGAGCCGTACAAAAAGGCTAACATAAAGTTTCACCCACAAGACACAGTAGTAGAGGTAAAGGGCAAAAAAATAGGCGCAAACAATTTTTGCGTAA
>CAYJLZ010000023.1:21344-22370 GCA_964371265.1 uncultured Bacteroides sp.
ACGCGGTGCAAATAGCGTAAAGCAAAGTGGGGCATCCTTTTTGCGTGGCGGAGCATTCAAACCTCGTACATCTCCTTATGCTTTTCAAGGAATGAGGGCAGAGGGCCTTGAACTTTTGCAAGTGGCACGCAGTAAAACAGATATGCCCATAGTAACCGAAATTATGGATACAAGCCACATAGAAATGTTCGGCGATGTAGATATTATTCAAGTTGGCGCAAGAAACATGCAAAACTTTGAGCTTTTAAAAGAATTGGGTAAGTTAAAAACTCCGATACTGCTAAAAAGAGGCCTTTCTAACACAATAGAAGAGTGGCTTATGAGTGCTGAGTACATTATGGCAGGCGGCAACGAAAACGTTATATTATGCGAAAGAGGGATTCGCACTTTTGAAACAAGCACAAGAAACACGCTCGATTTATCTTGTGTGCCTATGCTAAAATCTAAAACACACTTGCCAATAGTGATAGACCCAAGCCATGCAACGGGCATATCGTGGATGGTAGAGCCGCTTGCAATGGCAGCAATAGCCGTTGGCGCACACGGCCTTATGATAGAAGTACACAACGACCCTGCCCGTGCACTGTGCGACGGTGCGCAAAGCCTAACGCCCATGCAATTTGATGTGCTTATGCAAAAGGTGAAAACAACAACTGCGTTTTTTGGCAAAACATTGTGCTAGTTTATAGTACACTTTTGCTTTATATTATATAGTATTATAAGGGCAAATAAAAACAGCCCACTTTACAGCCGCTTTACATTACAGGTGCAAAGCGGCTTGATTTTTTACAAAAATTACGATATACAGTTAAAAGCTAGCGAGAATAGTGCTTAATGTAAAAAGAATTTAAAAAAAGTGCAAATTATTTTAAAAAAAGTGTTGACAATTAAAGTTAAATTATGGTATTATTACAAAGCTGTCTAATGCATAGCGATTGCGAAAAAGAAAAAAGAGTAGCAAAAAATGCAAAAAAACCTCAAAAAAAGTATTGACAAGCGAGAGAAAAGTTGATATAATAATTGAGC
>CAYJLZ010000024.1:0-15109 GCA_964371265.1 uncultured Bacteroides sp.
GCAATTGCTCCATCGCCCACGGCTGTTGCAATTTGTTTTAAAAATTCGCTCTTACATCTCCTGCTGCAAAAACACCGGGTACGTTTGTTTCCATCTTCTCATTTGTAATTAGCTGGCCGCTGCGGTCCATATTTAAAACATCTTTAAATATCTCAGTGTTTGGAATGTAACCGATAAACAAGAAACAACTGTCTACACTTACCGGTATTTTTTCGTTCGTTTTTAAATTCTTTAGCACAACCGTGTCAAGCTGCTTCTCGCCCTCAAAGCTGTCAACAACCGTATTCCATACAAATTCCATTTTAGGGTTGGCAAGTGCCTGCGCCTTTGCAATTTCATTACAGTCCATTTTGCCTTCGTCGTGCATAACGGAAACAATAACTTTTTTTGCAAATTTTGTTAAAAACATTCCTTCTTCTATTGCAGCGTCGCCGCTTCCTATAACCATTACCGTTTTATCGGTGTTTGCAGCGGCATCACAAGTAGCGCAAAAAGATATTCCTTTATCGTAAAGGTACTTATCCTCGTTTGCAGCACCTGTTAATCGGGGCTTGCCACCACTTGCTACAATTACAACTTTTGCCTCGTAAGTAGTTCTAAAAGTTTCTACTTTTTTTATTTCGCCTGTTAAATCTACCGATTTAACATCGGTTAATTTAAATTTAACATCAAATTTTTTTGCTTGTTTTTGGAATGTGTTCATAAGGTCTATCCCGGTAGAACCCTCCGGAAAGCCGGGATAATTCTCAATCTCTGCGGTATAAGTTGCCAGCCCTCCAACTAAAGACTTTTCGATTAAAAGTGTTTTTAATTTTGCACGGCCACAATAAATTCCGGCAGTCATTCCTGCGGCTCCGCCGCCTATAATTACTACATCATATTGCTCAACTTTCTTTTCCATGTGCAATCCTTTCCGGTATACCTACATAAAATATTTTGCCAGTAATTTGCTTCCAAAAAAGGCACCAATCAATAAAAATATTGCAAATACCCATCCGGAAAGAGAAAATGCCGATATTGCGGAGAAAAATGCACCAATATTGCAACCCAGAGCAAGCCTTGCTCCATAGCCCATAAGTAATCCGCCTAATACCGCAGCAACAACCTGTTTAATAGATTTAATTTTTTTAAACTTAAACTGTGATGCCAATAGTGTTGACAGCAGAGCGCCAAAAATTATTCCGACATTTCTTATAGATCCGCCATCAGATAAAAACCCGTTTGCAAGCGTGTTTTGAGAACTCTCTGAAGCAAAATATGCCCATGTGCTAACATCTCCGCCAAAAAGTTCAAATACCCACGCGCCCCAGTTGGCAAAAGTACTGGTAACGCCCCAAGCGCTACCAAGCGAGGCAATATGAGCAATTTGAAAAGCTGCAAGTAGTACAGCTCCCGCTACATATGTAAGTGGCTCCGAAACTAGTTTTTTGTATATTGGGTTTTTGCCAAGATTAACAAAGAAATTTTTCAAAGCAAAGCCTCCATCTTATTTAGTTTTTTCTATTACTATTTCCCATTCGCCGTCATCTACTTCTTCAATTTCAACGTTGTGGCCTTGTTTACGGGCCCATTCAGGCACGTTTTTCATTGCACAGCTGTGGTCGATAGCTACTATAAGAAGATCGCCAATAGATAATTCTTCCAATTTTTTCTCTGTTTTCATAAGTGGTACCGGGCAAGCCTCGCCCAAACAATCTAAATTAAATTCTGCCATAATAATTTTCTCCTTTATAAATATAATTTTTATTCTGAACTTCCCATTTTTTTAGTTTGCCACTTAACTGCTGCAATGTATAGCAAAACTATTATTGCCGCCTGTACAACAATTGCGCCAAACCAACCGAATACGTCCGGTAAAAATATTTTAGGTGCGCCCTCGTTTAAAGAACTCCAAAATGCTCCCATATCGTGCGCTCCCCAAAGTGAACCTGCAACAAAAAATACTAATGATAACATTTGCATAGTAAAACCTTCGCCTACACGCATAACAGTACCTGAAGCACAACCGCCTGCAATTACCATGCCTATGCCAAACATAATAGCACCAATTATTAGCGGTATGCCTATGGGAGAAACACTTTTCATACTGATGCTTTCACCGCCGGACAATATTGGCCCAAGCTTAAGTGCCATAAATCCAACGCTTCCAAGCGAAAGGGCTACAAGCACAGCTCTTGTTACAGAAGTACTACCTGTTATACAAGGGTCTCTAAATGCGGCTGTAAAACAAAAGCGCGAGCGCTGTAAAATATAGCCAAACGCAATTCCGAACGCCCAGTACACAGGCAGCTTGCTACTGCTACTTGAAAGAAAAAAACCAATTGCTATTATTGCTACAAGTAAAACTAACGCAAAAGGAATTTGACTTTTCTTTGGTTTCCTTGGTGTGCGAGCTCTTTTGATTGTAGAAGTTTGCTCGTTTTGATTAATCTCTGAAATAGTAATCCCCGCCTTTCATAAACTTTGTTAAGATTATATCATAGTTTTTAGCAATGCAGTTATATGAATTTTTTATGAACTATAAGAAAATCTTATAGTATTATCGCGCATTTATGTTATAATTGAGCATAAATAATATATAGTGTTAAGAGAGGTGCAATATGAATATAGAGCATGTTATATCTTATATTGAGACAATTAAGCTTGAAAGCATATCTGCAGCGGCACAGAAGTGCAATCTTAGCCAATCTGCTTTAAGCCAACAAATAAAGGCTTTGGAAAAAATATTTAATGCAAAACTGCTTGTTAGAAGCCACCGAGGAATTGTACCAACACAGGCCGGAAGCATAGTGTTTAAGCACTTCATCTCTATACTAGACTCTTATAACGGTATTGTTCAAGAAATTGACAGGCTAAACCATCCATTAGATGCTATAAAAGTTATATCCACAGCATTTGCGTGTGCATATGCACTACCTTGCACTTTTTACCACTTTAAAAACAAATATCCGCAATATTCGCTAGAAATTGAAACGGCACTTAGCAATGATATTGAGGAAAAAATTATTAAAGAGCAGGGAGATTTGGGCATTGTAATAGGAAAGCCAAAAGATAAGAGATTGCACTACGAAAAAGTTTTTACCGATGAATTTTTCCTTGTTTGCAGCCGCTCTTTTGACATCCCAGAGAACATTACAAAGGAAGAAATATACAATTTTCCATTTGTAATATTAACTAATAAACACAGAACTCAACAAATTCTGGCAAATCAATTACTCGAGAGCGGAATAGACACCGAAAGACTTAATCGTCTTTACACAGTAGATACAGCCGAATCGATGAAACTTTCGGTTGTAAACGGATTTGGTATAGCTTTTTTACCTTATATGGCAATAAAAAAGGAGCTGTACCATAAACAGCTCCGTGTAGTAAAATGCAGCGATTTAAAATTGGTAGGCAACTACTATTCCATAAGGCTACGTGAAAGTATAAATTTATTTGCGGGTAGGGACAAAATTATTCAGTATATAGAAAAAATACTAAATCAAACTATTTGCTGATAACTATTTCCCAAACGCCGTTTATCACTTCGGTTGAAGTATAAGTAAGGCCTTGCTTTTTGCAAAAATCAGCTACGGAAGTTAGTGCGCAACTATGGTCGGTTACCAACATGTACACCTCTCCGCGGTTAATTTTATCAAACTCTTTTTTTAGTTTCATAATTGGGATAGGGCATATATCACCAAGGCAATCAATTACTTTTATATTTTCTTCATTAATCATATTTACCACCCAATTTATTTTTGCTGTTGTGCATACAAGGGTAAAACAGTTTTAAAATTTTAAATGCAATAAACACCTGAGGCTGCTTTAAAATGCCAAGGGTGTTATGTTTTTATTGGCCTAAAAGTTGCAAAGTTCTAATTAAAATCTATAACATGTAGCTTTTTTTCTATTAACAACTGCTTAAAGTCCTCGCTGCTCATAGGTTTTGCAAAGTAGTAGCCTTGTGCGTAATCGCAGCCAATACCTTTTAGCCAAATTGCTTGAGTGGAGGTCTCCACGCCTTCTGCAACTACTTTCATATTAAGATGCTTTGCCATGTTTATTACATCTGTTACTACTACGTTGCTTTTAGATTCTTGGCCTTTAAGCCCGAAAAATGCTTTGTCGAGCTTTAAAATGTCAGCTTCGACTGCCGACAACCTATTAAGCGAAGATACGCCTGCGCCGAA
This sequence comes from uncultured Bacteroides sp., assembly GCA_964371265.1. Taxonomy (GTDB): domain Bacteria; phylum Bacillota; class Clostridia; order Oscillospirales; family Ruminococcaceae; genus Ruthenibacterium. The sequence continues at coordinate 4,176 of CAYJLZ010000024.1, forward strand.
GTCATCTATCGAAATGGCTAAACCGAGTTTTTTGAATTTTTTTACAGTTGAAAGAAATTTTTCGGTATTAGCTTCAACAGCGCTTTCGGTTAGCTCAAGTTCTATCATGTCCGGGCTTATTTTATATAGTGTAAGAACGTCGGATATTCGAGTATCTATATTATCGGCGAGTACGGTATGTGCAGATAAATTCACAGAAATTCGCGGTATATCCATGATATTACTATTTTGCTTTATGTACTTGCAAACTTCATCAAGCACATATAAATCGAGGTACGAAATAAAGCCGTTTTTCTCAAAAACAGGGATAAACTCATCGGGGTATATTTTTTTGCCTGTTTTAGGAACCCAGCGCACAAGTGCTTCGGCGCCACCGACTCTTAACGTATTAAAATCAATTTTGGGTTGATATTCAACAACAAACTCCCTGTCTTTAAGAGCTTGCTCCATGCGAAAAGTGATGTTAATTTTATTTTCGTAATCTTTTCGCATTTTGTTTTCAAACGTAATAAATGTAGTTTTATGTGTGCTTTTTCCGGCAGTTCGTGCATTATCGGCTTGCCCAATAATTTCGGTGCATTTTACTTCAATATTATCAATAACTACATTTCCAAACGATAGAGAAACCTTATATTTTTCATTAATATTGTTCTCAATTGCATGCAATATATTTTGTTTGTATATTTGCTGAATTGTACCACCAATACCTACACGTCTGAATATTAAAAACTGATCAGCCGTTCTTCTGCTTATAATTGTTTGAGTGTTTTCAAAAGCATTTTTAAGCGCATTGGCTATTGCAACAATAATAGTTGTGCCTTTTTCGGCGCTAAAGTGGGTGTTAATGGTTTTAAACATATCAATATCAAAAGATATGATTTCGTATTCGCCCGGTTTGGCATTTGTCAATTTTTCGTCAACAACTTCTCTAAATTTTTGAGCGGTTAAAAAACCTGTTAAAGAATCTGTTGTGTATGCAATTTCTAAAGCTTTTTGTTTTTCTCTACCTTTTTTTGCTTCATATGAAATAAAAAACATTAATATTGCTAATATAAATATAACAATTAAATACCAATAATTTGTAAAGGCCTCCAATAAAGTCATATCCTGTTCCGGTAAAAAATCGTTTGCGTTTGTTTGAATAATAAGTTCATACGAACTTTCGTGCAAACGGTCAAGCATAACGTTAAATATAGGAATGTACTCATCCGAAATTTTATTATTTATAAAAAATTGCATGGGGACATCAAAATTAGATCGAAGCGAAATACTATCGGTGCTTTTTAAATAAATAGAAGCGTATGTGGACGCACTTTCAGTTGAATAAAACATGTCGATTTCTCTTGCCGCAAACGCATTTAACATCGTATCCCAATCGTTAAAATAAACAAATTCGGTTAATGGATAATCTTCAAACAAAGTTGTAAAATCAGTAGTTTGATAAGGCAATAACCCCACTTTCCTGTGAGAATTGAAAATGTCCCACTGCGTGCTAGATTGCTCATATATATCACGATGAACCTGCAAATATAATGGCATTATGTAATAAGCCTCTGTCAGTTGAAAGTGTTCAAAATCATAATTTCCGCTGCCGTAAAGTGTAACTAAAATATCGTAGTTTTCACGCCCATTAGGGTCGGAGTTTATACTGTATGGGTGGTAGTTTACTTCAAAATTATATCGCTGTGAAAAGTAGTTGAGTGTCTCCACCATAGCGCCGTCAGGCTCACCGCTTTCATTTGTAAAAGAAATAGGTGCATAATCTGCTATGTAGCCAACTTCAAGTGGGCGTTGTTGCAAAATTTCAACTTCATATGGCATTAAACCGCGGTGGTTTATCTCCACATTTTCAGCTAAATATTTTTCTTCCAATTCTAAAAAAAAGTTACCCTCTGTGGTCACAATATCATAAAAAATTACTTCAATTTTATCAAGTAACTCCTTGTTTTCAAATGTAGTGTTAAGAAAGTAATTGTACACACCTATATCAAGTACATTGTTTAATTGCTGAGCATCTTTGTGGTCGGAATATACCAAAAAAAAGTCAGCTTCAAGCTCTGTATAGTTATGTGGCTGACCGTAAACATATTCTATTGAAAAATTTAAGCTTTTGCTAAGAGTACTCAATCGCTCGTTTGCAACATTGCCCTCAAAGGTGGCAACTGTTTTTCCATCCAATGCGTCAAAATCACCGTACATAATACTCATATCTTTACTTAAAAGTGAAACATACGTTTTGCTAAAAGGTGATTGCGAAAACAACGCTTTTTCGGCTCTTTGCTCGGTTTTTGGGTAAAAAGCCATTAAATCTACACTGCCGTTGTTCAGCGCAGCTAGGCCGTCCGACTCAATAGCAATGTACTCAAATTCTAAATCACTTACTTCTTCAATTTTATTAAAAATCTCAACGCCATATCCCTGGTTATTTAAGCTGTTTATTTCATTTGCAAAACTGGTAAAGCTCGAATAATAGCCAACCTTTATAGGCTTGCTAAAATCAAATGCAGTAGTGTCTTCATTATAAGCTTCACTGTATTCTTCGCTTTGTGCAATATTATTTTGTGTGGCATATGCCGTGTAACAAATAAAAAATAACGATAATGTAAAAATTATTGTTATAATATTTGCAAATTTTTTCATTATACGTTACCCCTTATTATTTTTGTATTATTATATAATAATAGCGAGTAAATTTGGGTTTTGCTCACCAAATAGCACTTAAAATATAATAATTATTTGCTCACATAAAATACAATTGACTGTTGTAATGTTAGCAAAATTTGTCGAAAAAGTCAATGGAAAGGTGTGTGATTTTTACCTGAATTAGTATAAATTAATTTTTGCTACAATTGATTTTTATACGTAAAAACTTATTGTATTGGCGTAAAAACAAACAGCATACATTAATATCTTTTGCTAAGCACTTAGCGAGATATTTTTGTATGCTGCCTTTATGGAGCTGGATACGAGAGTCGAACTCGTTACCTCATCATTACGAGTGATGCGCTCTACCAAGTGAGCTAATCCAGCAAATTAAATTGCTTTTAAAAATGCAATTATTTTATGTAAAAATATACTGTATAATATTATATTGTTTTTTACATTAAACGTCAATAGAAAAGTAAAAACATAAAAAAATTTGTAATAGTTGTTATAAAATTACAGGCGCTTTGGTTTAGCATATGATACTTGTAAAAAAATACCGTAAAAGTAAGTGTGAAAAATTTTATTTGTAAAAAAAATAATAGAAATTTGTTAAAAAAAGCAATAATATTGAAAAAACTATTGACATTTTACATAATAACAATTATAGTATCATATGCATGTTAATCGTGCTACATCTTATTCAAACTGATGACCGTATGTGCCACTGTAGCTAAAACTTAACGTTTTGGTGTAACAAACCTTTTGCGGGGTGACATAATTGGCATCTGCTTTGAGCGTTTTGCTCAAAGACAATTACCGCAAAGGGGGATGCAAAATTTGAATAATATTATAGTTTCCTTAAAAGACATTGTTGTCGATTTCGATGAAAGGCCGGTTTTATCCGGTTTAAGCCTTGATATTCACGATAAAGAGTTTGTCACTTTTTTAGGCCCGTCGGGCTGTGGCAAAACTACTACACTTCGTGTTATTGGTGGCTTTATTCAGCCGAAGTCGGGCAATATTTTTTTTGGAGGAAAAGACATCACTAATTTGCCGCCGTACAAACGGCAGGTAAACACGGTTTTTCAAAAGTACGCGTTGTTTCCGCACTTAAATGTGTACGAAAACGTTGCCTTTGGCCTACGCATTAAAAAAACCGATGAAAAAGAAATAAAGCGAAGAGTGCTGGAAATGCTTGAGCTTGTAGGACTGAAAGGATTTGAGAGGCGCAATACTATAACGCTCTCGGGAGGGCAGCAACAGCGCGTTGCAATAGCACGTGCGCTTGTTAACCACCCTAAGGTGCTTTTGCTTGACGAGCCACTTGGTGCGCTTGACTTAAAACTGCGAAAAGATATGCAAATAGAGCTTAAGCGCATACAGCAAAGCCTTAACATAACGTTTATTTACGTTACGCACGACCAAGAAGAGGCCCTCACAATGTCCGACACTGTGGTTGTTATGGAAAAGGGGCAAATACTGCAAATAGGCTCTCCGCAAGATATTTACAACGAGCCCGAAAGTGCGTTTGTCGCCGATTTTATTGGTGAGTCGAACATAATAGATGGCATAATGATACGCGATTTTTACGTAGAATTTGCCGGGCAAGAGTTTGACTGTGTTGACAGCGGCTTTGCCAAAAACGAAATAATACAAGTTGTTGTACGGCCCGAGGATATACAAATAGTGCCTGCAATACAGGGAAAACTTACAGGAATAGTTGAGAACGTAATATTTAAGGGCGTGCATTACGAAATGCATATAAAAAGCGGTGGAACACAGTGGATTGTTCACTCTACACAGGCATCGGCAATGGGCGAACTTGTAGGCATGAACATAGGCCCTGACGAAATTCACATTATGAAAAAAACGCAGGAGGCTGGCGATTATGAGTAAACGTCGCTATCTTGCATCGCCGTATTTAGTGTGGATGACAGTATTTATAGTTGTGCCTTTGTGCATAGTTTTGTACTTTGCTTTCACTACTAAAAGCGGAAGTTTTACACTTGCAAATATTATGGAACTATCGCAGTACACAACAGTTTTTGTTCGCAGCATATTGCTTGCGGTAATTGCAACTGTTATATGTTTGGTTATATCTTTTCCAATAAGCTTTATGTTATCACGCATGAGGGCATCACGCCAGGGAATGATGCTTATGCTTGTTATGCTACCTATGTGGATGAACTTTTTGCTGAGAACATACGCATGGATGAGCTTGCTTGAAAACAACGGACTTATAAACCGATTTTTTGGAATATTTGGTATTGGGCCATTTGAAATGATTAATACCTCGGGCGCAGTTGTTTTAGGTATGGTTTACAACTATGTGCCGTATATGATTTTGCCTCTTTATACAATAATGTTAAAAATAGATGGTAGCGTTATAGAAGCGGCGCAAGATTTGGGTGGAAATCCGTTTCAAATATTGTTAAGTGTACTTTTGCCACTTTCGAAAGACGGCATTACAACAGGCATAACAATGGTTTTTGTACCTAGCATATCTACTTTTATTATAAGCAGAATGCTGGGCGGTGGCTCGAACTTGCTAATAGGCGATTTAATTGAGCTGCAATTTTTAGGTAACAGCTACAACTACAACCTTGGCAGTGCCATGAGCCTTTTTTTAATGCTTATTGTATTATTATGCATGAGCTTTACTAACGTTGATACAGAAAACATGGAGGGCGTTGTATGAAGAAGTTGCAGTGGTATAAAAAAGCATATCTTGTTGCGTTTTTCAGTTTTATGTACTTGCCCATAGCTGTAATGATAGCGTACAGTTTTAACGAAAATAAAAGCAGGGGAGTATTTACAAGTTTTTCTGTTAAATGGTATGCAAACCTATTTGAAAACGAGGCAATACTGCAGAGTTTGGTAGTTTCGCTGCTGCTTGCGGCGGCGTCGGCTGTACTTGCTACAATTTTAGGTACAATGGCATCGCTGGGAATAAACAATATGAAAAGTCGTTCGCGCTCTGTTGTGCTATCGGTAAGCTATGTGCCTGTTATAAACCCCGAAATAGTAACCGGTGTTTCAATGATGCTTTTGTTTGTTGTGTTTAACGAGCAAGTTTCAAGCATTTTGTCGGGTATATTAAATACCGAGGTTTCTTACAACGGCTTTGGTATGTTTACACTTTTAATTGCGCATATAACTTTTTGTGTGCCGTATGTAATATTTACGGTATCGCCTAAATTGCGCCAAATGGACATTAGGGTTTACGAGGCAGCGCTAGACCTTGGGTGCAATCATAAGCAGGCATTTTTTAAAGTAATTTTGCCCGAAATTATGCCGGCAATTTTTTCAAGTTTTTTAATTTGCCTCACATATTCAATAGACGATTTTGTAATATCTTATTTTACAAGCGGCACTGTGCAAACATTGCCAATTGCAATTTATAGCATGACAAAAAAGAAAGTTAGCCCCGAAATAAATGCGCTTTCAACAATAATGTTTGTTGTAATTTTATCAATTATTTTAATAACTAATGCAATAGAATCAAATAAAGAGAAAAAAATTCAGCGGGCCATAATTATGGCACAAGCCGAAAATTAAACTATAAATTATAATATATAGGAGAAAGAAATGAAAAGAATTTTAACACTGATAATGGCAATTGCACTTTGTGCAAGTATGGTAACACCGATGGCTTTTGCAAGCGATATTGAATATGAACTGGACACCGATATAGAATATTACACTCGTTTTGAGGGACAGGACATTACACTTAACGTTTACAACTGGGGCGAATATATATCTGACGGAGAGGACGATTCTCTAGATGTTATTGAGGCATTTGAAGCGCTTACGGGCATTGATGTAGAGTATACAAACTACGACACAAACGAGAGCATGTACGCAAAAATTAGCGGTGGCGGCGGCAATTACGACGTTATAATTCCAAGCGATTACATGATAGGCCGCATGGCAAACGAGGGTATGCTAGCTGAGCTTAACTTCGACAATATTCCAAACGCACAGTTTATTGACGACAATTACAAAAACCAAAGCTACGACCCTGAAAATAAATACTCTGTTGCGTATATGTGGGGTGTTGTAGGGCTAATTTACAACACAACAATGGTAGACGAGGCAGATATTGCACAGGGCTGGGAGCTTATGTGGGATGAAAAATACAGCGATAACATACTTATGTTTAACAACAGCCGTGATGCTTTTGCAATATCGAGCAAAATACTTGGCAATTCGTTAAACCCTACTAGCACCGAAGAGATTGACGCAGCAGCAGAAAAATTAAAAGAGCAAAAAGGTGTTGTTCAAGCCTATGTAATGGATGAGATTTTTGACAAAATGCAAGGCGGTGAGGCAGCTGTTGCGGCATACTATGCGGGCGATGGAATTACAATGATGGAAGTTAACGAAGACCTTGCAATGTTTGTGCCGCACCAGGGCAGTAACATGTACATAGATGCAATGTGCATACCGGCAACAAGCAAAAACCAAGAGGCCGCAGAGATGTTTATCAACTTTATGTGCGAAACAGAGATTGCACTTGCTAATACAGAGTACATATGGTATTCTACACCGCACACAGGCGTGTACGAATTGCTTGACGAGGAAACAAGAAACAATGAGCTTATGTACCCAAGCGATGAAGTGCTTGCAAACTGCGAAACTTTTGATGTACTACCGGACGATTTAAACAGTGCGATGGACGCTGCTTGGAGCGACGTTAGAAGTTATGAAGAAGGCGGTAGTGGCTGGGTAGTTATAGTGCTTATAGTTGTAATAGTGGCATTTTTAGTGCTTACATTCCTGTTTAGGTTAAGGCGCAAAAAACGCAACGATTATTAAACAATACTACACTATTTAAATTAGCAGTATAAATAATTAGCGTATAAATAAACAAAAACAGTGTGAGAAATCACACTGTTTTTTGTTGTGCTTTAATTTGCATTGCACAATTTTATTTTTTTGTTAAATTAATAAGCTGCTAACATTGCGCTCTGCTAGATAAAGCGGTAAAACTATATATTGGGCCTGTCTTGGTCGCCGTCGGCCTTAAACATTGTAAAGTTATTGCTATCGCTTGTAAAAAAGTAATAGTCGGTGTTTTCATAAAGCGGCGGGTTTAAATAATTTGGTATTATATTAGTGTCTTCGCTTGTGCGCAAAATAAAACCGGCATTGTTAAACGTTTGCTCGCTAATACCATAGCAGTAACAATCGGCATATTCGGCATTTTTGCTTTGCATTAAGCTGTTAATACAGTGCGCCAAATTGCCAAAAATTGTGTGCTCGCCTATAAAGTCTACTATGCGCAGTACATTTGTACCGCTAACATTTACGGTATAACAAACAAGCAGTGCTTTATATTTATTGTTTAAACTTCCGCTTGGTTGCTTGTTAGCTTTGCTTGTGTTGGTGCTTGCACTACTAATGCTGTTGCTGCCATTATCATTTCCGGTGCAAATATTGTTAATGTTGCCACAAGTTGCACTGTTGTTCGCAACGCCATATATTTCGTAAGTTTTATATGGGTAATTAAAATATCGCCTCTCAATGTACCACATATCTTTATTTGGGCGCAGGGTTTCATCGGGTGTAAAATTACTTTGCAATTGTTTAAATGTTTTTACAAGTTCTAATTTTAAACCGCTATCGCCACTTAAAGGTAATATTTTTTTATTAAAAACCTTTGCTACACTGTAAGTGTTTTTGTTTGCCAGACGGTAATAATGCGGCAAACCTTGTGCAATATACCCCAAAAACGTGTAAAAGGGCATGGTTTTTGGCCGAATGTTATTGCATGCCATTACCCTTGCACCTACAAGTTTTGGCAAATTAGCCATAAGCTCTAAACCCACACCGTTTTTGCCTTTGAGCGCACACCATATAGAGACCCATATATCAACAGGTTTTTTTCGGCTTGTGTATATATACCCTGCAAGCGCAACTATTACACCGTTTTCCAGCGCAAGTGCAAATTGCAAAGGTCTGTTGCTATTATCGCCGTAAGTATCGGCGGCACTGTCGTAATAATGCGTAAAAAATTGATTATTGTGAACTAGTGGATGAGCGCTACCCCAGTTGTCGTCCATAAATGCAACAATATCTTCCTTGTCGGCATATGTGCAAAGCCTAAACTCGTACTCGCTCATACAGTGGCGCTCCCGCCTGTAATTGGCAGCGATACACCGGTTATGTACGATGCATCATCGCTTAGTAAAAATGCCATAGCGGGCACAACATCTTCAACTGTTGCGTTGCGTTTCATGGGGTGTGCCTCGGCAGCCGCTTGAACTATTAAATCGCTCGTTTCGCTCAAAAATTTAGTTTCTATCATGCTTGGCATTACGCAGTTTACCGTTATACCAAAAGCGGCATAGTCGGCAGCAAGGCTTTTTGCAAGGCCTTCAAGTGCGCTTTTAACTGCAATGTACGATGATGTATTTTTAGGAGGCATACCCAAAATATAACTTGTAAGCATAAATAAAACTCTGCCATATTTATTTTTTGCCATTTGCGGCAAAAATTCTTTGCAAATAATTATTGCACTGTTAACCTGAACATTCATATCAAGTGCAAAACGCTCTTCATCAAATTTTTTAAATTTGGTATTTATAACTTTTAGCGCAGGCAAGTGTATTATATGTGTTGGCACAGCGTGGTTTTCTGCCACAGTTTTGGCAAATATACGCACGTTGTCTAAATTTGTCATGTCTACACTATATGTGTAAATGCTATCTTTATACTTTTGGCAAAGCGGTGCAAGCCCTTGCATGTTGCTCGAACCCTGCAATACAAAAGTATCGCCATCTTTGTAAAGGCGATTTATAAGTGCAATGCCTATGTCGCTACTTGCACCTGTTATTAAATACGTGTTTGGCATTTTATAAAACTCCTTTATAAGTTAAAGTTGCCTTTTATCAAATAAAAGCACCTGTGCAAAAAAATGCGTTGCGAATATGTTTTTTATAGTTTAAGCCTTATTACAACAGTTTTTAAATAAAACAATACGGTGCTTAATAAATTTTAGAAACACAAAAATTAATCTCTATTCGCTAATTCCTGCAACAATAACACCCCTTGTAACTGTTTGCCCATTTTGGTTTTTAATGGTTGCCTTTATTTTTATTGTTTTAAACGTCTCGTTAATTTCGGCAATTTTTCCGCTAACGGTAAGTGTATCGTCTATAAAAACGGGCTTTGCAAATTTGCATTCAACGCTGTGCAAAAGGCAGTGCTCGCCGGGTAAATATACGCCGGCCAAAGTGCTAAACAAACTGCCGCCTAGCATACCGTAAACAACTCTGCCACTGTATCCTCGCTTTTGTGCATAGTTGTCACTCATGTGTATTGGGCTGCAATCGCCGCTTAGGTTAAAAAACAACTCCATCTTTTCTTTTGTTACTCGGGTTTCAAAAGTTTCGCTCATGCCAAGTGAAAGCTGATTAAATTTATAGTTGTTAATAAAAAACACTCCTTAAGCCTTTAGGCGCTCTATTAAATCAACAAGACCACCAACGTTTTCAAGGCCACGCACATCTTCAAGCTTAAATTTTAGGCTAAATTTTTTCTCCATGGCGGTTAGTAAGTTAATTTGCTCTAAGCTGTCCCAATCCTCAATGTCGTCGGCACATGTTGCATCAACAATTACAAGGCTTTCATCGTCAAAGTTATCCCTAAAAATTTCCTGTATTTCTGCAAATATTTCGCTGCGTGTCATTTGTAAAACTCCTTTTTAAAATATTATTTTCATAAATTTTGCAATTTTAATATATTTCTTTTAAACAATAAATTATTTATTTTTTCTCTAGTATCAATTTTTTAATATGCCTTTAATGTGTAATGCTATTACAAAAATTAACCTTTGTTTACTTCAATTACTTCATTCATGTTTTTATAGCTGTCAAAACTATCAAACTCGTAAAATTTACTGCCGTTTTCATCTTCGCTTATTAGTTTAAAACCGATTTTATCATAAAAATCACTCACAATCAAATTTTTTGCCGTTGGCAAATATGTTGCTGTAATTTTATTTATATCAGCTTTTTTACATGTGCTTACAAGTTCATCAAACATTGCAAATTCTAAGTGGCGCTTAAATGTGCGGCAACTCATTACCCAAAGATCTATATTTGCACAATTACCATCTTTTTTTGCTATTAATGACGTTACAATGCCGTTGTCGCCAAATTTATCGATTAACTTTCCGTAAATTGTAATATAATTATTACTGTTTGTAATTTGCAGAACATCGCTCTCGGTATATCTTTTTGTTGTTAGGTTAAATTGGTTTGTTTTGTTTATAAGCTGAGTTA
>CAYJLZ010000024.1:15119-20561 GCA_964371265.1 uncultured Bacteroides sp.
ATCGTTAAATGCACATATGTCTGCGGTTTGGCTAAGGCTGTGCAAATAATCGGTGTAATTGCCAAAAGACTGCTCAAGCTGTGTTCTCTGAGCGTTTTCTTTATACATATCGTTTCGGCGCATGTCGTCGGCAGAAAGTGACGTAACCTCGAAAAAACCTGATTTATCAATAGCACTTATATACATTTCAACAGCGTTAACCTCGGGTACGCTTACAAAAGGCAGTTCACCTCGAACAATTTCTCTTTCCGCAGGGTTATCGTCTATAAAAACAAGAGAATCCGCACCTATATTTATTTCGCTTGCAATTTGTGCTATGTTAAGGTGTTTTGGTTGCCAGTTAGCTTTAAAGCTAATAAAATCGTCTCTTTTAAGCGTCGAGTCATCTCGCTCAAAACCCTCAAGGGCATTTTTTTCCTCGTTTTTACTGCACACGCTAAGCATCACACCAAGCGAGGATAGATCTTTCAAATATTGCTGGAACTCGCTGTAAGCCATTCCAACAGGCGATTCGCTGCCAAGGTAAATGCCTTCGGGGCCGTCGTCACCTATAATTCCACCCCAAAGAGTGTTGTCTAAATCCAGTACTACACACTTTTTATTTTTGCCAAATATACTTTTTATTATGTTTGTAACGCTATGGCAAAGTGTGGCTATGTGCTGTGTATCAACACAGTATTTGTATGCATACCATGTTGTTTTGCTATACCAGTTATCTATGCCCACACTTGCACTTAAATAGTTTATATCATTAATATAAAAATTTTTATTTTCGGCTGCATACTGTGCAAACCTTGCATTTATTTTATTTACAAAATTAACCATGCCGGCATGCGCTACGCCGTCGTAATTGCCCATTAGGCGGTAGCTTGGTAGCTCGAAATTATTTTGTATTACAGGGCAGTTAAATTTTTTTGCCGCCTGCCACATACTTTCGTAGTAATTAAATGCCGCATCAAGCATTTGTTGTACTTCTTCGGGGCTGCTTGTGGGGTGTGGGCGCTGTATAAGATTAAAAAGCGATGTGTGTATATAAATAATGTCGGGTTTAAAATTAAAAAGCGAGCCATCATCAAACACAATATTTTCGTAAAATAGGCTGTACTCTCCCACATAAAAAGTAGGTTTTATGCCGCTGTCAAGTAAAAAAAGTTCCATTATATTTTCAATGTCGCCTATGGTACTTCCGCTCATTATTGCAATTTTTTTTGGTGTAAAATTGTCGTTTTCAAGCAAAGCGCGCTTTAAACTTCTTTTTTTGCGTAAAATGTATGCACCATCAAAAGGGTAACTTAACTCTTGCACGGTATATCCTCCAAGATAAATTAATTTTAATTTGCTGCTAATATATAAACTAACAATTTATTTTAACACAATTTTGAATAAATTAATACCTTTTTGTAAACTTTTTTGTCTTGTAATAAATTGTGAAAACTATTATAATTTTTATGTAAACATTTACTAAGTAAATTTATTATTAAAGATTTGCAAAATACAAATATTTTTTTTGTTAAAAAATATAAGTAAGTTTAGTAGTTTTATACAAATTTTAGTACATAATATTAATAATTAAATTTAGCTATGTTCATTTTTAAATATTTGTGGTATAATACATATTTGAGATATGCGAATATTAGCAAAAAAGGTAGTCTTAATAATCAAATACACCAACATTTATATATTAACATTAACACCACTTAAACTTAGGAGGAGATTAAAATAGAACCCAACAATAACAAACGAGCCGCACAAAATACAAACGGTAAGCCGCTTGTTAATGGCGAGCAACAAACAAACGGTAAGCGCAAAAAGAAAAAGAAAAACCTTGCACTTAGAATTTTTATAGGTTTTTTAAAATTCATTGCAGTATGTATATGTCTTGGCGTAATAGCTTTTTCCACAATTGCCGTTATGCTTAGCCTTTATATTGTAGAGGCAACAGCGAGCGACGATGCCTTGCTTGATTTGGAAAATATAAAACTTGCATATACGAGTTTTATTTATTATAAAGATGCGAACGAACAAGGACAAGAGGAATGGGTGTTATATCAATCTCTTGACAGCCCTGAGGAAAACCGTGTTTGGGTTGACTGGCATAATATAGACGACAACCTTAAAAACGCAGTTGTTGCAATAGAGGACGAAACGTTTTGGGAACACAGCGGCATTAATATTAGGCGTACAATTTATGCTGTGTTAAACGAGATTTCGTACTCTACAACAGGCAGCTATTTGCGCGGTGGTCAAGAGGGCGCCTCTACAATTACACAGCAGCTTATAAAAAATATTACCGACGACGATGAGGACGAGGGAACAGCAGGTTATCTTCGTAAAATTCGCGAAATTTTCCGTGCCCTTGCACTAAGCAACAGGTACTCGAGGGATACTATTTTTGAGGCTTATCTTAACACAATGAGCCTAACAGGTAACATAGGCGGTGTACAAGCCGGTGCTAACAGGTACTTTAACAAGTACGTAGGCACCCAAGACAATATTACAAACGGCACAGAGCCACTTACAATAGCTGAGGTTGCAACAATAGCAGCAATTACAAAAAACCCAACAGCATACAGCCCAATTACTAACCCCGAACAGCATATTGCAAGAAGAAACCACGTTATTTACAATATGTATGTACAAGGATATATAAGCGAGAGTGAGTATGATGAGGCTATTGATGCTCCGCTTGTTATGTTTGAGCAAATTATTGATGAAGACGCTGCAACTCAAAGTAAAAACAGCTACTTTACCGATACGCTTATAGATGAAGTTGTAGAGGATTATCAAGAGCAAAAAGGTGTTACACTGGACGAAGCTTATAACTGGCTATACAGTGGCGGTGTGCGCATATATTCAACAGTTGTGCCTAGTTTGCAAACAACAATGGAAGATGTTTTTTACAGGCGTGAGCATTGGCCTGAATATACAAGAGAGTATTACCCTGCGGGGTACGTAGCCCCAGAGCTTGAGCCCGGAGAAGAGGCCGAGCCGAATATGATAACAACACAAGCAGCAGGCGCTTTTGTAAACTACGAGGGCGAACTTGCGGCAATTGTTGGTGGCCTTGGGCAAAAAACTGCCGATAGAACACTAAACAGGGGCGCCGATATGGAGCGCGCAATAGGTTCTACAATAAAAGGTGTTACGGTTTATCCGCTAGGGTTAGAGTACGATATTATACATTACTCGTCTACAAGAATAGACACCCCATTTGACCCAACAGGAACTACTGAGGACGGCAAAGCAACAGGCTGGCCGCGAAACTACGAGGGCACATACACCTATGGACCAAATACTGTTCAAGATGCTTTTAGAGATTCTCGAAACACAATTGCTGTATGGATAGGCTCGGACGTTGGTGTAAACGAGATGTTTACATTTTTAAGCTCGACACTTGAGATAGACACGCTTAGCGATCCCGACGACAGAAACCACTCGCCAATGTCGCTCGGAGCTCTGTCTACGGGAATGTCGCCGTACCAACTTGCAGCGGCTTATATGATGAACGGCAACGGCGGACAGTTCTACTCTCCGCACTCATATACAAGCGTTGAGGATGCATACGGAAATGTTGTGCTCACACCTGATATTAACCGTGTTCAAGCTATTAGTGAGGACACATCGTATATTATGAGCAGGCTATTGAGAGATGTTATGGTAACAGGTACAGGTGCCGGCATGTCGGCGTCTGATGCAGGTATGGAGAGTATAGGTAAAACGGGTACAACAAACGAAGACAAGGATATTTGGTTTGTTGGCATGACACCGTATTATGCTGGTGCATTTTGGTTTGGATACGATGAAAACGCACCTATGCTTGGATATTATGTTGCGGGCGCATCGAGACACCCGGGCATTAAAGCGTGGCAAGAAATTATGAATACAGAACAAGCCGACGTTGAGAAATACCCTGTTATAGATTTCCCACAAAATGCCATAGAGAGCGGTGATGTTGTAATGAGAAGTTTTTGCACAACATCAGGGCAAGCGGCGGGCGCAGGTTGCCCCACATCTACCGGATATTATAAAAAAGACACCGTACTTGGTACATGTGTTGTAAACCATTCAGCTCCGGCGGCATAAAAAAAAATAGTAAAAAGGTCGTAAGAATATTTCTTGCGACCTTTTTTATAATTTTTATATATGATATAATGTTAGATATAATTTTATTGTATATAGTAATAGTACAACCATGTATTAAATATTGTGATAAATGTAAAATATAATAATAAAAATAACCTACCATAATTAACAGGAGAGGCAAGGCATATGAAACGAAAAAAACAAACTATTAAAGCAGAAAATAATAAATACACATTGTCGATTGGTATGATAGTTAAAAATGAAATAAGGTGTATTGAGCGCTGTCTTAAGTCGCTGTCGATTTTGCGCAATGCTGTAAGTTGCCAGCTTGTTATAGCCGACACAGGCTCGAGCGACGGCACACGACAAATTGTACAGCAATATGCCGATATTTGCCTAGACTTTAAGTGGATAAACGATTTTGCAGCGGCAAGAAATGCTGTACTTGAAAAATGCACAGGAAAGTGGCATGTTTATATTGATGCTGATGAGTACTTGGATGAAGACATAGAGGAGCTTGTTAAATTTTTAGAAGATGAAAACACAAACTCGAAGTATACATTTGCAGATGTTATAATAAGAAATTATTTTAAGGCTGATATTGAATACAGCGAATACGGAGATTTTTTAGCGACGAGAATTGTTAAAAACAACGGTAAAAATATATTTGCAAATAAAATTCACGAATCATACAAATCTGATGAAAATGATAAATTTATGGCACTTACAAGTGTGGTTTTTCACCACGACGGGTATGCACACGACATTGGTAGCAATGATAAAAAACTAAAAGACGAACGCAACATGAAACTGCTTAGGCAAAAATATTACAGTGAACCGAACAGCATAATTACGATATTGCAGTGCATAGAATCTTCTCAAACATTGACAGAACAAGAGCATATGTTTTATATTAATGAAGGAATGAAATTATTACTAAACGACAAAAAAAGATGTGATGAAAAAGGCGCTGTAACAATATATAAACATGCACAGCGCACAGCTTATAAAACAAAAAGTCCGAACGTAAAAAAGTGGGAGGAATTTGGGCTTGATAACTTTAAAAATTCATATTATTTTAAACTCGATGTTTCAGTAAGCGGTGCCACATATTACTTTGAAAGCGAAGATTACAAAGAGGCAAAGCACTGGGCGGATATATTTTTAAATGCATATGATGAGTTTAAAAGCGATAAGCAAAATTTGCAATTTGCACACGAGGGTGCAATAGTGCACTGTAACACGCACTCGTATAATTTGATGTGTGTTGTAAAGGCTGCCTGCTGTGCAAAACTTAACAGCGAGCAGCAAGCGATTACTTTGCTTGAAGGTATAAATATAAGTGAAATTAATAACGCG
>CAYJLZ010000024.1:20571-22128 GCA_964371265.1 uncultured Bacteroides sp.
ACATTACAAAATTACATATTGTGCTTACAGTATATGCCTGAAAACGAAAGTGCAAAAAGCCTTGCCGCAAAATTGACAGAGTTGTTTTTAACGGCAGATGAACAAGAAGGCACAAGGCTAAAATCTATGCGATCAACTTGTATTGGTGCATTTAAGTATGCGTTTGAAGATAAAAACAGCACAGCGTGGCAAGTTTATACGCTTTGCGACAATGATATAGGTGTATTTGCAAATATTATGCAGGCAAATGCGCAGAGAATGTCAAAACTTTTAAAGCAGGTGCAAAGTTTTGAATATATACCAAACGAAGTAGTCGCAAAGTTATTGATAAATAACTGTGAGATGCCAAGTAGTTTTTATGAAACTTACTATTTAAATAAAAACAACTTAATTGAAAACCTGGCGTTAAATGAAGAAGTGTTTATTAAAATTGCGCAATTAGAAAGTGAAGATGCTTTTTCAAGCATTAAAAAGCTTGTATTTTATATAAGCATTTGCCGCGAAATATTAAGGCAGGCAAATTGGGTAAGAGCTAAAACAGCGCAAAATTCACAGCAAAGCAATACAAATTTTTATAAAGAGGCATTTAAAATAGCCATGCTTTATAAAAACATGGCTATTACATATTTTGGCAAAGTTTATAACAAAGATTTTTTGCAAAGAGAAGACGAGCATGTAACACTGCCTACCGAACATTACACAGCGCTTATATTAATAAGCGTTTTTGCCGCACATGAAAAAGGCGACAAGCTGAAATTTGTAAGGCAACTAAAAAAATTATTACAGGCAGATAAAATGATGTATGCAACAGTAAAAATGCTTACAGAAAACTTAGATATCACTAAAAAGCAATATAACGATGTTGCAGTATCTAATGAATTAATACAACTTGCTGAAAAAATAAAATTAATATTGAACAATCTTGATGAAAACAGCCCCGAAGCAAAAGCTATATTGGATAGTGAGGCGTACAAAGCAATAAAACATATGCTGTAATTTTAAAAAGACAGCATATGTCCTGTCATACCGTAAACTGCCATAGAAAGTATGGCGAGATACAAAAGGTTAATGGGCAGGCCCCTTAATGATTCGGGTACGTATACATCGTTTAGGCGCCTATCGCCCTCGGTTAAAACAAAAACTACTGCAGTGTAGCCAAGGCCTGTGCCAATAGCAAAACCCATTGTTTGAATTATATTAAAACCCCTTATGGTTGTAAGTAAAAGTGTGCCCGCAATACAACAGTTAAACGTTGCCATTGGCAAAACTGCAATTGCACGTTTGCTAAAATCGGAAGGGAATATTACAGCAATCAATACAAGTATTATTACAAATGCTACTATCATGCAAATAACGTATGCAAGAGGGCGTACGTAGCTTGCGTATTCATAATTTGCAAGCCACGTTCTGTTTACAAGCCATGCAAGTGGAATACTTGTAACTTGTACTATGCAAAGAAGTACGCAAAATGTAATAGAGTTTACTTGTTTGTCGTCTACAAGCTTTACAAGCCGAGAAATACCAAGAGCTCTGCCCAAAACAACATTTTCAACAAAT
>CAYJLZ010000025.1:0-2121 GCA_964371265.1 uncultured Bacteroides sp.
CTGTGCACATTGTGCAAGGGACATGCCTTTGTAATCATAAGCGGCATATGCCCGTATACAACAACTGCCAGCTCGGGAATATTATTATTGTTGTCGCTTTTGTTGATTACTTTTTGTGTGTACTCTGTGTTATTTGTAGGCTGTACCAAATCTTTTGCACAATCAACAAGTTGTAAAGAGGGTAGGCAATGTTTCATATTATCTACACTCACTTCAACGCTAAGCGAAATAATATTTACACCCATTGTCGCAAACATTGCTGCCGAGTACGCATTTGTTACGTTAAGGCCAAAGCCGCCTATCATTTTACTGCCTTTGCAAATTTGAATGTGCGCCAAATTTTGCACAAAATATCCTGCAAAATTGTTGCCACCGGTTTCGCTACGGGTATTCTCAACAAGCTGTTCAATATTAGCCTCGCTGTTTTTTGCACTGAAAAACCTAGGAAGTGAAAGCCATGTAATTTCCTTCAATTCGTTTGGCACATTGTTGTATTGCTCTATGGGTACAATTAGTGCGTCTGGCAATTCATCGCTATTATCAATCCAATTATCAGGTATTTGCTGTGTGTTATTTAGCATTACAAAATACTTTTTTTGATGCAAACTGATAGTAGGCTCACTCGTCGGCTCAATAGTTACTTGCATATTGTTTAAATTTTCAATATCGTGCAAGTTTTTAGTGTTAATTTCATATCCATTTATAATGCTGCGCATTTCAAGCAGTTTTGTAAGTGCGTTTTTTCGCATTAAATTAATTTGAGATGATGGTAAAAAATATTCACCGCCGCTTATTTCAATTGGCTCTTTAACATAAAAAGGAGTGCCGCCCGTTTTTATTAGGCTAGCGTGAATGCTATCGGATCTGTTGCCGGTTGCAAGCTCGCAAGCAACATCACTTTTTTCGGTAACTGTATTTTTGTTTTCATCGGTTACAATAAGCTGTGCACCGCTAATGGTAGCTGTCCATTTCATGTTAACGGGCACGCCGCTATACTCTCTCCTAAAAAGCTCTCTAATTTTAGGTAAGGCTTTTTTTGCAGCACCTGTGTTTTCTTGTGTCCTTGTGCCAAACATATCGTCGTTCAAATTATCGGTTAAATAGGCATTTGTAAAGCCGCTGCGTGAAAATACATCTTGCAAAAGTTGTTTGTCGTATGTATCGCCGTTAATAGATAGCCTGCATGCATTTACACTTGCGGCAGCATATTCAGGTGTTTTTAGCCGGCCCTCTATTTTTACACTTGTAACACCGGCTTTTTCAAGCTCGCATAACATGTCAATGTGGCTCATATCTTTTAACGATAAATGATAGCAATCCGATGCTTTGTTTTTTGTGCAATCACTGTCGAACGGCAAACGGCAAGGCCCTGCACAGTTGCCCCTGTTACCGCTGCGCCCACCAAAAAATGCGCTCATGTAACATTAGCCCGATACACTCATGCAAAGCGCGCCGTGAACAAAAACCTCTGTTTCTATATTACTGTTTTGTGTTATGTGCCTTATTTGCTCAAGCGACAACTCTCGTGATAAAATAACGCGTGAAAACCCAAGTTGCTGTAATTTTTCTGCGCCGCAAACACTGTGTATGCTCATTTGGGTAGATGCATGAAGTGGTAAACCTGGTGCAATTTTTTTTACTAAAAAAGCACATGCAAGATCTTGCACAATAACAGCATCTGCTCCGCTTTTGGCTATTTGATTTATTAAATTAACTACCTGCGCTATTTCGTTTGGATAAATTAAAATGTTCAGTGCAACATAGCATTTCACATTTCGGGCATGACAAAACGCCACTGTCTTTTCTAAGGCATATGGCGTAAAATTGTCGGCGTTTTTTCGTGCATTAAATTGTTCAAGCCCAAAATAAACCGCATTTGCACCGGAAAAAACCGAAGCGTTAAGCATATGTATATTACCGGCAGGTGCTAATATTTCCATGTTAAAACCTTAAACAAGCTTTGGCCTGTTAGCTGTTAAGTACTCAACTTCTTTGCGCAAACGGTCAAGTTCACGCTGGGTTTCGTCAGCGGCATCTTTTGCCTGTGCAGACTCTTGCAAGTACTCTTTAACCTGCTCACGCATGTTGTCAAGGCTGTCGGTAGCTTTTTTTGCATCGTCA
>CAYJLZ010000025.1:2131-9080 GCA_964371265.1 uncultured Bacteroides sp.
TTGTAGCTGTTAAAGTAGAGGCACCCGGTGATACCTCCATTAAACTTTTAATATCACTCTCAAGCTTTTGCGCCAAATCAACTACATACTTGTTATCGTCTTGTGTAGAAATAACGTAGGCAGAGCCAAAAATTTCAAAACGAACTTTATTGGAAGGCATTTTTTTAAGCTCCTTTCTTAAATACAGTTTTTATTATTATACTAAATATTGTTAAATATAGCAATTATTAAAAGTAAATTATTGGTTAAAATTTAAAATAATTTGTAATTTTTGTTGAAAGATATAAAAATCAGCGTATAATGGAATTATAAGAAGTATTTTTACAAGTTGAAAACTGATAAAGTGCATAGCATTTTATTAATCGGAGGTTACTTTATTATGGTGAATTTAACCAAACAAGAATTTGAAAATTTATTAAAAGACAAATTGTTCACCGAATTTGCGGTGGATTATTTAACAGCAACCGATGATCAAATATATCGTGCCCTTGTGTTAATTTGTCGCTCAATTATGAGCGAGCGCCGTAAAAAATTTATGGCAAAAACTTACGGAAACAACGGCAAGCAAGTTTATTATTTGTGTATGGAATTTTTAATGGGACGCAGTTTAAAATCAACTTTATTTAACCTAGGGTTAGATGAATTTGCAAGTGAAGTGCTGCAAAAAAATGATATTAAAATAAACAGTGTTTACGATTGTGAGCCGGATGCAGGCCTTGGAAACGGCGGCCTTGGCAGGCTTGCTGCATGCTATTTAGACGGTATGGCAACAGATTGTATACCGGGAACAGGATATTCTATTTTATACGAGTACGGTATTTTTAAACAAAAAATAGTAGATGGCTGGCAGGAAGAACATGCTGATAACTGGCTACCGGGCGGAGCTATTTGGCTTAAAAATCATCCCGATCAATCGGTTAACGTTATGTTTGATGGAGAAATAAATGAAACATGGAACAACGATCACCACCAGATAGAGCATAAAAAGGCGTCGAGTGTTATAGCGGCACCCAGCGACATGTACATTGCGGGATATGGCAACGAGAGCGTAAGTAAACTGCGCCTTTGGAAGGCAAAGGCACCGGGATTTGATATGGAGAGCTTTAATGCAGGCGATTACAGCGATGCTATGACAAAAAATGCGAATGCAGAGCTTATAAGTAAAGTTCTTTATCCTAACGATAACCACACCGAGGGTAAAATATTGCGCTTAAAGCAACAGTATTTTTTATCGGCAGCAAGTATAGGAGACATATTCAAAAATCACCTTGCGCAGTACGATTCACTGGACAGCTTGCCCGATAAGGTTGCCATACAACTTAACGACACACATCCAACACTTGCTATACCTGAAATGTTGCGCATTTTACTGGATGATTGCGGTTACTCTTGGGAAGATGCATTTTATGTAGCGAAAAACACATTTGCATATACAAACCACACCGTTATGAGCGAGGCGCTTGAAAAATGGAATGTAGATATTTTTAAGCGTACATTGCCGAGGATTTATCAAATTTGTGTAGAACTTGACAGACGTTGTAGGCAGGACTTAGAGAAAAAATTTCCAGGAGACACAGGAAAAATTAACTACATGGCAATTCTCGGTGACAACCAAGTGCGAATGGCTAACATTTGTTGTTACGTTTGCCACAGTATTAATGGTGTGTCAAAACTTCACATCGAAATAATAAAGCAGAGCGTTTTTAACGATTACTACTTGTTTGCACCTGAAAAGTTTACAAATGTTACAAATGGTATAGCATACAGGCGCTGGCTTTTGGCATCAAACCCCGAGCTTACAAATTTGCTTAGCAAAACAATAGGTGATGGCTTTAAAACAGATGCATCTGAGCTTAAAAAGTTTGAACAATTTAAAAACGATACAAACGTTTTTCAAGAACTTGCAAGAGTTAAGCGCATAAACAAGGACAATTTGGCAAAACACATTTTTAGCAAAACGGGAGAAGTAATTAACCCCGACAGTATTTTTGATGTTCAGGCAAAGCGTATGCACGAGTATAAACGCCAACATTTAAATGCGCTAAATATTGTTGCGCAGTACTTGTACCTTAAAAACAACCCAAATGCTAATTTTATACCTAAAACATATATTTTTGGTGCAAAGGCTGCGCCGGGCTACTACATGGCAAAGCAGATGATACGGCTTATTTGCCATTTGGGCAAGTTAATTAAGCAAGATGATGCGGTAAAAGACAAATTGGCAATTTTATACCTAGAGGATTACTGCGTTACGACGAGTGAATTATTAATGCCGGCAAGCGAGGTTAGCGAGCAAATTAGCCTTGCGGGCACAGAGGCTAGCGGAACGGGCAACATGAAGTTTATGCTTAACGGTGCACTTACGATAGGTACTCTCGATGGTGCAAACGTTGAAATAGCCGAGGCGGCAGGCAAAGAGAATGAAATTATTTTTGGTATGAAAACGCACGAAGTAAACAATTTAAAACGTTTTGGGTACCACCCAATGACATTTGTAAACGAAAACGAAGAGGCAAAAAGTGTTCTATCGCTGTTAGAAAAGGGATGGGGCGGCGAGGACTTCCATCAGATAGTGGACAATTTAAAAACAAGCGATCCATACATGGTTATGGCCGATTTTGCCGATTACAGAAAAGCACAGCATAAAATAAGCGAGCTTTATGCCGATATAAATGTATGGAATAAAATGAGCCTAATGAATATTGCAAACAGCGGTGTGTTTTCAGCAGATAGATCGGTTAGTGATTATGCAAACAACATTTGGAAAATTGCACCTGTAAAATAATTACCGTTAATTACAGTTTTTTCGCCGTGTTTTTATTGCAAAGTGGAGGGGATATATGCACACTATATTTAATAGCAGAAGTTTAAAATACAAATCACCTTTTGGTGCAGTAAAACACGGCGAAAGTGTTACCTTAACAATGCAAATTCCGCTTGAAATTACATGCGAGACGCCACACGTTGTATTTTGCAAAGATGGCAGTGAGCCGAGCTTGTTTGAAATGGAAAAAATTGATAGCACTAAAAATGCACAAGTTTTTAAGTGTACCTTTGTTCCAGATCAAGTAGGTATTTACTTTTATTATTTTGATTTATACAGCGATTTCAATAAGGTTTTTCGCTCTAAGGCGGGAGCTTCGTATATATCAAAAAACGAGGGTCTAAAATGGCAACTTACGGTGTACGATAAAAACTTTACTACGCCTGATAATATTAAGGGCGGAATTATGTACCAAATTTTCCCCGATAGGTTTTTTAGTGCAAAAGAAAACGATACAGTACCGTTTGAAGACAGAATTTTGAGAAAAAATAAAAACGGAGAACCATATTTTTGGCCGACGGAGAGCGGTGGCTATTTGAATATGGACTATTTTGGTGGAGATTTTGCGGGAATACAAGAAAAATTACCCTATTTACAAAACTTGGGAGTTACAATTATTTACTTAAACCCAATTTTTGAAGCGCACGCTAACCACAGATATAACACAGCAAATTATTTGAAAGCCGACCCTATGCTGGGTACAAACGAAGAGTTTGCACAGTTGTGTTCACAGGCAAAAAAATATAACATAACAATTATTATCGATGGTGTGTTCAGTCACACGGGTTCCGACTCGGTTTACTTTAATAAAGAGAGACGATACGGTGAAGGTGGAGCATACAACGATTTGAACAGCACATTTAGGCAGTGGTTTGACTTTAGTGACAAATATAAAAGCGGATACAGAAGCTGGTGGGGTTTTGACACATTGCCCGAAGTTAACGAAAATGATATTTCCTACCGCAAATTTATATGCGATGAAAAAGGTGTTATAGATACGTGGATGAAACTAGGTGCAGGTGGATTTAGGCTTGATGTTGCAGACGAGTTGCCCGATGATTTTATTGAAGACATAAGAATAGCGATAAAAAAACACGGCGAAGATAAATATTTGCTTGGTGAAGTTTGGGAAGATGCCACTGACAAGATAAGTTACGGCAAAAGGCGCACATATTTGTGGGGCAAAGGGCTTGACGCCACAATGAATTACCCGTTTAAAGAGGCTGCACTTGCGTTTTGTAAGGGGGAAAAAGCACAGGAAACAGCCGAGAGAATTATGACAATATGCGAAAATTACCCAAAGCCTGCACTGGATGTTTTAATGAATTTTATGTCAACGCACGACACAGTAAGGGCAATTACCGCGCTTAT
The DNA here is from genome assembly GCA_964371265.1 of uncultured Bacteroides sp. Classification (GTDB taxonomy): domain Bacteria; phylum Bacillota; class Clostridia; order Oscillospirales; family Ruminococcaceae; genus Ruthenibacterium. The sequence continues at coordinate 6,327 of CAYJLZ010000025.1, forward strand.
GGGCGAGAGTTGCGAGGGAAAAGATAGATACTGGCAAAGCGGCAAATTGCTGTCTCACTGCGACTACGAGATGGGCATAAAAAAACTTTGTCTTGCCTACGCAATGATATATACACTGCCGGGAATACCGTGCGTTTATTACGGAGATGAAATAGCCATGCAAGGTTATAAGGATCCGTTTAACAGGGCATACTATAACTGGAACAATAGCGAGCAGCGTGTTAAAGATTGCCTATTAAAACTTGCTAAGTACAGAAGAGAGTGCAGTGCATTTAAAAACGGAGATATAATAATTAAAAGCGCACACAGCGGTGTTTTAAGTTATGACAGAGTTAGCAAAGAGGCAACTGCTAGCATTTGTTTTAACAGAACAGGCAGTTTTATAACAACAACGATAAATAACAAAATTTATGATGTGCCACCGTATGATTTTGTTATAGATATTACAGATAATCGATAAATTGTAAAAAAATCGTAAGATTAAATTGATCTTACGATTTTTAATTTTAGTATATTGCCTTATATTTTTTGCAAAATAATAACAATTACACTTTAAAAATACTAAAAATTAAAGTATAATTGAAGAAAATTTGAACTCGAGTTTAATAAAATTAAGCGAGGTTAATTATGAAGAAATTAAAGGTTGTTATAATTATTATATTAATGTTGTGCTTTACAGCATGCTCGAGTGCACAAAATTTATTAGACATGGCAAGCTTTGCGCTTGAAAGGTATGAAGAAAATGAAACCGCTATGGAAAGCAACCCGCTTGCAGGAATGGATAAAAATGAAAAGGTGCTTTATATTTTGCACGAGTCATACCCCGGGCACACATTTACCGCTGTAACCCCGGCCGAAAATTTTACCGACTGTGGAATATATGCCGATGAAAATGGGCTGGAATTTGAGGTTGACAGTATATATAGCCTCGCATCGTATCAAATTGGAATGTACGATGACTACATGTATGAAACACTAATGGCACAAGATGTTTTGAAAAAAGTTCAAACAATACTTGACAAATACGGCTACGAAATGGACTTTAGTGAGGAAAACAGGCACTTATCTTTTACAATAAACATCACCGATTACGCCGCTACGCCCGAGGATATTTTAACAGTGGTAAAGGAGATAAATGCCCTTGATATATACGTGCCAACGTATAATTTTATAGGCGATAGCACAGGGTTTTCCACAGGAGAAATTAATTTTTACACTTTATCTGAAATGTCGAATATTTACATAGATTTGCATTTAGAACAGCATATTAGGAGTGTAAGTGATGCAATTTTAAGAATACCTTTTGGCAATAATATGACTTATACGGATGATGAATTACTTTCGTACATAACATCGTGTTATTACGTTACAACAAAATATTCTAACCTAAATATAATTTATCGCCGTGACGCCTACACAAATTGGGAAAATGAACACGAGGGCACTGAAATTTACAATGGCCAATATTTAGTAAGAAAAAGATATATGACATATGACACTCCTGAAAATTTTACGATAAGCCCTTTTGATAACATAGACTCGGGTATAACATATTACAACTCACAGTATTCGCCAAGTTACATAGACGACAGAGTAAATGGACTAAAAAATGATATAGAAGTTGGAATTGCATATTACGAATATAATGTATTTGATGAGGAAGAATTTTTGCTAGACCTAAAACAAGATATTGCAGAGCAAATAGGTAACAGAACAGATGTAGAGCTTGTAAGTGTAGAGAAATACCCAAATGAAAAACATGTAATTTACAAAGTAGAGATTAAAGAACCTTTTGAATCGTTATCAAAACAATATTATGTAATGGGCGATGGAATGTTTGTGGTAGTTGAACAAACAACTTTTACACACGAGGAGTATCACGATGGAATTACTAATGAAATATTAGAAAGCTTTGAATGGGAGGACATACCGTTTTATCCCACTGCGGAAGATTAAACATTATTAATGTAAATATGTTAAAAAAATAGATGCAAGCAAAAAGCACTGCAATTATTGTAAAGTAAACAAAAAAATAAAATAATAACCGAAGATGAATTTTTTGTAAATACAGCACGAATAAAGTGAGTTTGCTATTTACTTAACAAATAGTATATGCTATAATATTTTTGTATCGTAAGTTTAGTTACGGCACAAATAAATCAACTTATTTGGAGGATTATAATATGCCCAACATTAGCAAAGTTTACGCTCGCGAAGTTATCGATTCTCGCGGTAACCCCACTATTGAAGTAGAAGTGTCAACACAAATAGGCGCTTTCGGCCGTGCAATGGTACCCTCGGGTGCATCTACAGGCGAAAGAGAAGCATTAGAACTTCGTGACGGAGACAAATCTCGTTACATGGGAAAAGGCGTTGCAAAAGCAGTAGATAACGTTAATAATACTATTTCCGAGGCTATACTTGGCATGGACGTAACAAATCAAAATGCAATTGATAAAGTTATGCTTGACCTTGACGGTACAGATTTTAAATCGAAATTGGGAGCAAACGCTATTTTGGGCGTTTCTATGGCTTGCGCACACGCAGCTGCCGATTTTTACGGTATGCCTCTTTATAAATATTTAGGTGGATTTAACGGCAAAACATTGCCTGTTCCTATGATGAACGTAGTTAACGGTGGTAGCCATGCAGACTCAACTGTTGACTTCCAAGAATTTATGATTATGCCTGTTGGTGCAACAAATATTAAAGAAGCCTTGCGCATGGGTGCTGAAACTTTTCACAATTTGCGCA
>CAYJLZ010000025.1:9090-20126 GCA_964371265.1 uncultured Bacteroides sp.
TGGTTTTGCACCTAGTTGTAACGATGGCAACGAAGAGCCGCTACAACTTATTGTTGAGGCTATAAAAGCAGCCGGATACGAGCCGGGCAAAGATATTTGCATTGCTATGGACGTTGCGGCATCGGAATTCCACAACAAAGATACAGGTATGTATGAGCTTAAAAAATCAGGCGGTGGCGTTAAAACTACTGATGAGTTAATTGATATGTACGCTGGATGGGTAGAAAAATATCCTATCGTTTCTATTGAAGATGGACTTGGTGAGAGCGACTGGGATGGCTGGAAAAAACTTACAGACCGTTTGGGAAGTAAACTTCAGCTTGTTGGAGACGACTTGTTTGTTACAAACCCAAGCATTTTAAAAGAAGGTATAGAAAAAGGTATTGCTAACTCAATTCTTATTAAAGTTAACCAAGTTGGCTCTTTAACCGAAACTTTTGACGCTATGGAAATGGCTAAAAAAGCCGGCTATACATGTGTTGTTTCACATCGCTCGGGCGAAACAGAAGATACAACTATTGCTGATATTGCAGTTGGTTTTAATGCAGGACAAATTAAAACAGGTTCTATGAGTCGTACAGACCGTATTGCTAAATACAATCAACTAATCCGAATTGAAGATGAGCTTGCCGAAGTTGCTGAATACCAAGGTAAATCTTGTTTTTACAATGTAGATTAATTTTAATTTTGCCAAATATAAAAAGACTTCTCTTGTTTTGAGAAGTCTTTTTTTGTATTTACTTTAATTTAAATAAAAATAGTTATAAAAATCACCTGAAAAAATAAACAAATATTTTAGGCATTTTTTATGAGTATTGTGAAAATACAATCTTAACAAACTTGCTTTGTAACAAAACATGACATAAAAACCAATTATGTAAACCCGAAAAAAAGAACAATATGGACGAAAACAATTATATTAAAAAATATATTTTACATTATAACATTGTATTTTAAATAATAAAATATTTTTTTCCACTGAAAAATTAAAAAGTAAAAAATATATTGAAGTGATAAAGCAAAAAGCATACGGTATTTTACTATAAATACGCATATCTTGAAAATTTTAAAGAATGTGATAAAATATAACAAGAAAGTATTATTATTTGCAGTATTATTGAAAGGGACTAGTGTGAATTACCAATTAAATAAAACAAAAAATAACAAACTATCGAATTGTTTACAAGATATTGAACTCACATCATCTATACTTAAAATATTGTATGAGCGAAATGGTGATCGTTTGGCTGTAAATTCAGTGCTTATGCATTTGTGCTTGCACTTAAATGTTAGCAGATGCTGGATTATGCAATCTTTTAACAACGGTAATACATATATTTGCACAGATGAGTGGTATAAAGACGGGTTGAGGGCTTATATTGATAAGCAAATAGAAGTGCAATCACATAATTTGCAGCCGCTTTTTACACTTGCAAATGAACACGGCACTTATGCTTGCGAAAATACAGACAGTTTTAATTTAAAAAGTGATGTATCGGATGTGTTTTTTACAAAGCAAGCAAAGGCTTTTATGCATTCGCAAGTTAAAAAAGACGATATTGTTGCATTTTATATCACGGTTGAAGATAACGACAAAAGGCAAAAATGGACTGAATCTCAAATAAATATAATTCAGTACGTTTCAAGAATTTTATATACAATTTTGCATAACCAAAATATGGTAGAAGAGATAAAACGGCTTAGTAATTACAATAAAGTATCAGCCTTTGTTGCGGAGAATACCGACAATTTTATTTATATAGTTGATCCGGACACATATGATATCATTCACATGAATAAAAAAGCACTTGCTATGTACAATAACCCTAGCAAAAGTGAAGTTGAAAATAAAAAGTGCTACGAATTATTGCACAATAAAACACAGCCGTGCGAGTTTTGTACTAATGATAAAACAAAAGAAGATGAGTTTTACGAATGGCGTTACTTTAATCCAAGGTTTAACAGAACTTATTTGTTTAAAGATAAATTGGTGTCGCTTAATGATAAACTTGTTAAACTTCAAGTTGCTACAGATATAAGTAACCTTGTAAATTTAGAAATTGAACTAAAAGATAAGCTTGATGAGCAAACGCTCCTGCTTGAATGCATAAAAATATTGCACTCAAGCCAGGCTCCAGATGCTTGTATTGAAAAAATATTAGAAAATATGTGTGAGTTTTTTATGGCAAGCAGGGGAGTTGTTTTGCAAATATCTCAAAGTGGAGATATTGTTAGCAACACCCACGAATGGACAGATAAATTTACAAAACCGCGCAAACAAATGTTGCAAAATATGCCAATAGAAACAATAAAACCATTTTTTGATAAATTTTTGAAAACAAATGCAATGCATGTTGAAAACGTTATTGAGAAATTTGAGAAAGAAGAACGATTAAAAGATATACTGTATGCACAAAGTGTAAAAAACATAATTTGCGCACCGATTCTTGATGATAATGGCATTTTTATAGGTATGTTCAGTGTTGATAATCCAAAAAGAAATACTGATAAGTACTGGCTTGTTGGATCTCTTTCGGGCTTTGTGTCAGATTTTTTGGGCAAAAACAAATTGGTGACATCGCTTAATAACCTTAGCTATTACGATACACTTACAGGTGCGAAAAATCGCCACAGCTATCGTAAAGAGTTAAAAGAAATGGACGAAGCAAATTTGTCATCCTTGGGTGTTGCGTATGTGGATATTGCCGGACTATCTAAAATTAATGAAGAAAAAGGAACGTTATATGGTGATAAAATAATAAAAACTATGGCGTCAATATTAAACAAAACATTTGAGGATAATTTTTTTCGTGTAGGCGGCGACGAGTTTGTTGTGCTAGACAAAAATGTAGATGAAATTGCATTTGAAAGCAAAATTAAATTTTTGAAAGATATTATTAGTGCGCATTCAGAGATTAATGCATCCATCGGTTTTACATGGAACACAAACGTTGATAGCTCAATGAACGATGGAAGTGATGAGACAACATCTTTTAGGGGCAGTAAAAACTACACAACTATGCTTAGAAAAAACCTTGAGTATGAAATTAAAGGGGGTAAATTTGAGGTGTATTTACAGCCTCAAATTAACCTAAAAACAAATAAACTGGATGGTGCAGAGGCGTTGATTAGAAGAATAGACGCTAGCGGCAATGCTCAATCGCCGATTTCGTTTGTTCCATTTTATGAAAAAGAGGGAATGATTTCACAAATAGATTTTTTTGTTTTTGAAAAAATGTGCGAAATTTTACAGGGCTGGAATAAACGCGATTTGGGGACAAATATTAAGTTTTCGGTAAATTTTTCTCGTGCAACAGTAATGGAAAAAAATCTAATAAATAAGTTGAATAATATTTGCCAAAAATACAATACCGACAAATCGAGATTTATTGTTGAGATAACGGAAACGATTAGTCACACTAACGATAAAGTTTTTTCGATGTTAATTGCATCGTTAAAAAATGCAGGATTTTGCGTTTCACTTGATGATTTTGGCAGTGGATATGCTAACTTATCTTCATTATTAGTATCGGATTTTGACGAAATAAAAATAGATATGGGCATTACAAAAGATGTGCATAGAGACGAAACGTCTAAAATTCTTACAAAAGTTGCGCTTAATCTTTGCACCGAATTTAAGGATATGGTATCGGTTGCTGAGGGCATTGAAACAATAGAGCAATTTAATGTTTTAAAAGATTTAAATTGTGAAAAGGGTCAAGGTTACTTTTTTAGCAAACCAATAAGTATAAAAGATTTTGAAAATAAATATTTTGTTTTACAAAATTAATTAAATAATGTTATCAATACGACAAACACCTGTAACCTTAACTAACGGGGGATACTTTATGAAAAATAACGATAGTAGCTTAAAAAAAACAAGCGGGGGTGATAATGTTGGGTTCACAATAGAACAATTTTTAAAAATTATTGATAACATACCGCTTTGTATTAATGTACTTGATGAAAATGCTGATAGCGTATATTGCAATGCATACACTGTAGATTTGTATGGGTTAAAGGCGAAACAAGATTATATAGAGTTATTTTATGATTTAACATGTGAAATTCAGCCGGACGGTAAAAATTCAAAGCTAGCTTTTAGTGAACATGTTTTAACAGCACTTGAAAAGGGAGAAGATCACTTTAACTGGTTAGACATAAAACTAAATGGTGAAGAGTTGCCATTGTTTATAAGCATATATAAACTTAACACACAAAATGAAAAAGGCCAAGAACTTTTGGTAAGTACAATGCGCGATATGCGCCCTCAACTTGCAGGTTTTGAGCAACATGAAAAGTTTAATGACTATTATTACAACCAAATTACATATAAAGAACTGTTTACCACAGTGGCTGAATTGACTGAAGAATGGTTTTGGATATACGACGTAAATATGGCAACAATACAATTTTTTGGCAAGGGTCGAGAAATATTAGGCCTTGCTGCCGAAAAAATGCCGTTTCCGAGCTATGTTGTAGATAGCGGCATGGTTTACCCTAAAGATTTAGATGCATTTTTAGTGTTTGACAATAACTTAAAAAAAGGCGTTGTTAGCCCTGTTGAGGTTAGGTTTGTATTGCCAAGCGGTGTGCATAGATATTACCGCATAACTTATAAAACTGTTTATGATAAAAGTGGCAAAGCAATTTTTTCAATAGGAAAAACATACGATATAGATAGACAAAAAAGGCTCGAGGTAATGTCGAAAACTGATTTGCTTACAAACTGCCTTAATAAAATAACAACCGAAAATATTGTTAAGGATGTTATAAATATAGAAAGGGAAGCATCTCATGCACTTTTTATTATTGATATAGATGATTTTAAATCTGTTAATGACAAGCTTGGACACTATTTTGGGGACATAGTGCTGTGTGATATTGCTAAAAATTTACACGCTAATTTTAGAGGCGCTGATATTATTGGTAGAATAGGTGGCGATGAATTTCTTGTTTTTGTGAAGAATATAAGTGATGAAAAAGTAATAAAAAGTAAAGCTGCATCAGTAGCCTTAGCATTTCAAAACACTTATGCAGGAGAAAACAAAGACTACAAAATATCGGGTAGTATTGGCGTTTCGCTGTATCCAAAACATGCAAAAACATACGAGGATTTGTATAAATGTGCTGATAAAGCGTTGTATTCGTCCAAGATGGCAGGAAAGGACAGGTATACGGTATACTCGCAAAACATGTCGGATTTAAACACGAAGACGCTTACTTTAGTTGACAATGCAAATAAAACTTTAGCTATGAATTATGATAATGAACTCGCCACGGTAGTGTTTGAGATAATGTACGAGGCAACTAATACAGAAAAAGCATTAAATACAGTAATGAGGGTGCTTGTAACACATTTAAATGCGAGTAGAAGTTATGTGGCACAAACTTTTGATTTAGGCGCCAGTTATAGTATTACTCATGAATGGGCGACAAATGACGATTATGTAAAAAAAGAAATTTTTCAAAATGTCGATGTTGGCAATCTAAAAACTTTTTTTGGAGAGCTTGAAGACAGTGGCATGATGCATAGCAACAATGCTACCATAGAAAAAATGGGCAACTTAATTGAAATGACGGACTCAAACAACACATTTTCGTATTTGCTAGTTCAAACAAAAAGCAAAGGGCATGCAAGACTTATTTTAGGTATCGAGGACAGTAATAAAAATCGTGTATGGAGTGAAAAAGAAATGAACACGATACAATATATTGTAAAAATGGTTTCTATATTTCTTGCATCTTCAAATAAATAAATTAGTAATATAAAACAAAAAAAGAATTGACACAATATGTGTCAATTCTTTTTTATTTGTTATTACCATACTATTTGTTTTAAGCTGAATATTTTTTAAATGTGTACAAACAATAATAAGTACAATTATTAAAAAAATAGTTAAATACTGTGAAAAATTGAATGGAGAAAAATATGAGAATAAGAAAACATAATTATAAGGGTTTTACTTTGGTAGAGCTAATAATAGTTATTGCCATTATAGCTGTTTTGGCAGCAGTATTAGTACCAAATTACTTGCAATATGTAGAGCGCACAAGGCAGAGTAACGATTTACAAGTTGCTACAAGTTTAATGCGCGCAGCAAGCGTTGCCGTAGCCGACCCAAACAGTAATTTACCTGCCGGGTGCGTACTAGAGGTACTGTGGGCAACAGGTGATGTAAGGGTAAATGAACAAGATTTATATGGTGGTAAACTTTATATTCGCTCGCCACAAACGCTTTCAAGGGTGTCGGTACTATCACAAAATGGTGCAACCGGAATAGATGATATTTCGACCTTGTCGCACCTACAAGAAATGATTTACGGTATAATGGGAGTTGAGGCAACGCAGGATGATTTTACAGGCACCGGTACAGTGGGCGAGATGGAAGATGCGCAATCGGCTGCTGGAAACAGTGCTAGCTTTTCGTTTCATATTCACACATCCACAGGTGAAATTGCCCTTGCAGGGTATAGCCAAGATGGTGATGTAAATGTGTGGGTAAACGAAATAGGAGTAAATGCATTGCCGGCGCCATAATAACTGTTAAAATTGCTTTTTACTAAATATTATGTTAAATTATAAAAAAACAAAATAATTTTAGGTGGTGCAAACATGAAAAAAATAACTTTGTTAGATGGTGCAATAGGAAGTAATTTATTAGAAATAAGTAACGGTGAAAATGTTTATACATGTAATTTTAATTGCCGAGATATAGTGGAAAATTTGCATGTACAATATATTAATGCAGGTAGCAAAATTATTTGCGCTAACACATTTAGCGCAAATAGCCTTGTAATAAAAAGCAGTGATGAATTTACAACTACTGAGGTTATAAAAGCAGGCGTGGAAATAGCATTATGTGCTGCAAAACAAAAAAGCGATGTATTAGTGGCATTAGATATTGGCCCACTTACAGAGCTATTGGAACCATATGGAGATTTAACCCAGCAAAAATGCGAGCAACTATATAAAGAAATAGTAGTTGCAGGTGTAAATGCAGGAGCTCAAATTATATTTTTTGAAACATTTATTGACTTAGAAATGATGAAAATTGCACTGCAACAAGCAAAAAAATATGCAGATGGATTACCTATTTTTTGTAGCATGAGCTTTACTCCTGTGGGTAAAACTATAATGGGGCAATCGGTACTGGATATGATTGAGCAACTTACGCCATTTAAAATTGATGCAATTGGGCTAAACTGCAGCATGCAACCTGAACAATCGCTTAAAGTAGCGCAAATGTTTAAAAATAACACAGACTTACCAATAATTTTTAAGCCTAATGCAGGCCTGCCTGAAACTACGCAACAAGGCATTGAATACAAAGGGCAAAATGATTTTGCAAAAGAGGTTTATCCTGCTACAAGGATGTTTGACAACTTGCTTTTGGGTGGTTGCTGCGGTAGTACTGCGCAACATATTAAACAAATAAAAACTTTACTTATAAAAGAAAATCAAGCGACTTAAAAAATTTTATTACTGTGAAAAATAGATTTTTTCAAATTCATTAACAGGCACAGGACGAGAAAAGAAATAGCCTTGAGCTGCATCGCATTTTATTTTTCTTAAAAATTCTTCTTGATTTTTGTCTTCAATTCCCTCGGCAACAGTATACATGCCTAAATTACTTGCTAGGTTAATTATATTTTCTACTACTATATTACCGCGGCTATGTTCGTCTTCATTTTCAGTTTCAATAAAAAAGCTTCGGTCAAGCTTTAGTGTATCAACCTTAAAGTTTTTTAACATGCCCAAAGAGGAATATCCTGAGCCAAAGTCATCGATTGACAAAAGAAAACCTTCGTTGTGCAAGTCTTTAAGCAAACCCTTTAATTCTTTTTCATTTTCTATAATTGTGCTTTCGGTCAATTCAATTTCAATGTATTTTAAATCTACTCCATACGACTTTACAATATTTGAAATTTCCTGCACAAAGTTTTTATTATTTATGTGTATACGTGAAAAATTAACTGATATTGTTAAACATTTTTCGCCAGCATCTTTCCAAGATTTTAGTATTTCACACACAGATTTTAACATGTATTTATCCAGTTGCGCAATAAAACCATTTTGCTCAAAAAGAGGTATAAACTCGCCGGGGTATATTAATGTACCATCGGGTTGAACCCACCTTACAAGAGCTTCAGCACCGATGATTTTTCCGTTTTCAATGCCATATTTTGGTTGAAGATAAACCTTGAACTCTTTGTTATCTAAAGCCTTATGCATTTTATTTGCAATTTCTGTATCGCGCAATATTTTTTTAGTAAAGTTGGCGTCATAATCCCATATATTGCTGGTAGTGTTATTTTTTGCAAATGAGTGTGCCATAGTCACCTTGTTTATAATATCGTTAACATCAGTTTCCCCGGGTTTAATTTTGTACCTACCATACCTAAATGCAAATTTATGATCTTCCATTTCCGGTAAAAGTGTTGTAAATAAACTCTCGTAATTAAGCGAACTCTCATGTAGGTCTTTGAAAAAATCACTCTCACAAAACAGTATAAATTCTTCGGCGTTAACTCGACTTTGGATAAAATGTTTGTGCAAAACAGTTTTACCCGTTTGTGCAATGGCATTAATAACTTTATTTCCGCTGTCATAACCAAACAACTCGTTAATAGCCTTAAAATTAACAATGTCAAATTTTACAATAGAAAAACTTTTTTTGGGATATTTGTTAATAGTTTGATTTATAAGCATTTTAAGTTTAATCATATTGGGCAAGCCTGTCAATTCATCGTAATATGCAGCTTGCTCTAAAAGTTTTGCGGCATTGTTTTTACTTGTTATAATGTAAATTATTGTTATAAGCGCAGCTAAAATAATTGATGCACTTAGCATTAACATTCTTCTTGATATATTATCAACACTCTGTGTTAAACTTTCTTCCGAAATTTCAAAAAATAGCGACCAATCGTTTACATTGAGCGATCTGTATTCGGCAAACTTTGTTTGGCCAAATAATGTGTATTTTAAACTACCTGAACCGGTATTTGAAAAATCTTCAAGAATGCTTTCGAAAGTTGCACCTTCTTCAAAATCTGCATTCTTAAAAGCATCAAAGCTCAAATCAAAATTTGCTGTGCTTAACATTATCTCGCTGCCGCTGTCTACTACAAGATTAAGCCCTCTCTCGTCGGTAAAAGAGGTCAACAAAGTTTCGAGATACGCTGTTGTATATTCCACAGCTAAAACGCCGTCTACTATATCGTTTACATAAATTGGCGCCGAAACAGTTATTACCTCGTTGCCCGAGTACAATGAAGTATGCGGCTTCGATGCATAAATCTCTCCGTCAATAGAAGCCTTAAAATAATCGGTTTGAGATACGTCTGCAAATTTTTGATTGGGTAAAAAAGCCAGACCGTCTACATCAATAACCAAAGCAGTATCAATATTCAGCGCAAGCTGCTTCTCTGCTATATATTCTAAAATATTAGTTTCTTGAACACCTATAATTGGCAAGGTTTCGGCAATACTTGTCACGCTAAAAATCATGCTATCAAGCTGACGGTTAAGCGCAAGCTGCTGCTGGTCGGCCATATCGGAAAGGTTGCTTCTAACCGAATGTTCAAGCTCTTGATTTACTGTATTACTAAATAGAATTGTGCTATACATAATAACAATAAAAATTAATATACCCATTAGTATTGTAACAATATAATTTTTGCTGCTCATAATAACTCCTACTTTTTATACACATATACATAATTGTATCAATTTGGAATAGTAATGTCAACATAATACAAATAAAGTATTTATAGTATATAATCGTTGATTTTAGCCTGTACTTTTAAATGCGTGTGCATTAAGGTAGTACCTCTAATAATGCAGGCAAAAAATTTGCAAATTATTTATAATTGGTAGCAGCAAAAAAATAAAAACACACCATAAATGCAAAAAATCTCAAAAACAAAGTGTCACTTACCTTTCTAGGATGTAATTGCATATATATTCATACAAAAATATATATTTAAAATTAATAAAAAACAAAACAATATTTGGTATTTTTTTACGTTCGGTTCCATATTTTTAATATGGGAAGGACGTGATTTTTTTGTGGGATAAGACTATTACGAATAATGAATATGAACAAAACGATAAAACAGGAAAAGTTATTTATAAGGCAAATAAAACTAAGCAATGTAAAAAAGATAGTGTTTTGACAGTACAATGCATAATATGCGCAGTAATTTTGTGTGTCGTTTTTTGCTTAAAGTTAGTAGGAAACTCGGCCTACAACACACTTAGCTTAAATTTTGAAACTGCAATTAGCAGTGGCTTAAATTTTAGCGAGCAAACTCCTATTTTGCGCTTTGTAAATAATACGGTAGACAATATAAGAATATCTGCAGCGCGTTTTGCAAACGAGCTTGAAGGATACACCAAAAATACAAATGTTCAAACTGATAGCAATGAAAACAGAGCGGAGCAACAAAGTTTAATACAGCAGCAAAGTGTAAAACAAGAAAGTGAGCAAACAAATAATACTGCTGTACAAAATGAAAACTTAGTGCAAAGTGCAAACGTACAACAAAATGAAAACTTACAACCCAAAATTGAACAAGTAGGAATAAATGCAATGGGTGGATTTGAAAGTGAAGATACTCAGGGTGTATCTTTTGATGTGAGTACAGAGCCTTATAATATATCCAAAACATTACTACAACCAACATACGGTGTTCTTACATCGGGCTTTGGCCAAAGAGAAAACCCCTTAAACGGCAAGCAAGAATTTCATGCAGGCATAGATATAGCTGCGCCGGAGGGCTCGCAGGTAAAAGCAGCACTCAGTGGCCAAGTAATTAACATAGGCTATACAAATCAAAGGGGTAATTATATAATTATACACCACGAACAGGGTTTGCAAACACTTTATCAACATTTACAAAGCAGCTTTGTAAGCATAGGGCAAAATGTGCAAACAGGTCAACTAATAGGCTCAGTTGGCAGTACGGGAGTTTCTACAGGGCCGCACCTGCACTTTGAGCTGATAATTAACAGAATGTGTGTGGATGCATTG
>CAYJLZ010000025.1:20136-20557 GCA_964371265.1 uncultured Bacteroides sp.
ATGCATTGCCACAATTTCCAGCACTTGAAAAAACACAAGAGGAAATAAATTAAAATGCGAATGATGAGTTTTTATGCCTTTGTTGCATTAGGGCTGCTTTTAAATGGAGCATTGCTGTTTAGGTATATATTGCTGTGCTGTGCTTTGCATGAACTTGGCCATATATTTGCATATGCTTTATGCACTCGTAAACTGCCTAAAATTAATTTTTTTGTTGGAGGAGTTAGCCTTGCAAAAACCGAAATGTTAAGTAAAAAAAATAAATTTATAGTGCTTATAAGCGGCCCAATTGCCAATATAGGCACATTTTTATATTTTTACATAGGTGCGCAATTTAATGCAACTTACAGTGCATATATAATAGCCGCATGCAGTTTATGCGTGGCAATTTACAATTTATTACCCATAGGAGTATTGGATG
>CAYJLZ010000025.1:20567-21195 GCA_964371265.1 uncultured Bacteroides sp.
ATTTACATGATATGGCATAGAGTTCAAAATATTATATTAGTATTTTGTGCCGCTTTATTGCCTATTTTTGCAATATATTTTAATTGGCCGTTAAGCGCCCAAATTACAGCATGCATAGCGCCTGCCTACTTGCTTTACCAAAATTCTTTGTAACAATTTGTGTTTTTGTGATATAATAGTATCTATATTTATTATAAGTATTACTTATATTTTAAAAAGCCATATAACATATCGGAGGATTTTGTGGACAAGAAATTAAAGTATGCACTAGCACAGGTGCAAAAACCGGCAAGATACACAGGTGGAGAACCCGGCTGTGTTTATAAAAATAAAGAAGACGTTGACCTTAGGTTTGCGTTTTGTTTTCCGGACACTTATGAAATAGGCATGTCGTACCTAGGTATGAAAATACTGTACGAGATATTAAATAGACAGGATAACATATGGTGCGAACGTGCATTTTTACCATTGCCCGACATGATAGAGCAAATGGAAATACACGATGTAAATTTATATGCACTTGAAAGCAAAGATGAACTTGCAAAGTTTGATGTAGTGGGATTTACACTGCAGTACGAGCTTTCGTATACAAATATACTTGCAATGCTTAAAATGGCAAAAATACCTT
>CAYJLZ010000025.1:21205-21538 GCA_964371265.1 uncultured Bacteroides sp.
CCATGCGTTTGCAACGCCGAGCCCGGTGCGGATTTTTTTGATGTTATGTTTTTGGGTGAGGGAGAACAGCAACTTTTAGATGTTTGCAATAAAATTATAGCCTTAAAAAAAATAGGATATACAAAAAAACAAATAATAAAAAGCTTAGCTGAAATTAAGGGTGTATATGTTCCGAGCATGTACGATGTGCAGTATAACGAAGATGGCACAATTAAGCATATAAAACCTCTTGATGGTGCGCCTGAGGTTGTTGAAAAGGCCGTTGTAAAAGATATGAATGAATATGAACCCACACAAGATTTTGTTGTGCCTATGATAGGTGCCGTTCACGAT
>CAYJLZ010000026.1:0-17569 GCA_964371265.1 uncultured Bacteroides sp.
CAACGTTAAGCGTAAAAATAAAGCTCTGCGCATTTCCCGCTTCACTGCTAGCGTCCGACACAGCAGTGGCATCGTACGCACCTGCCACGGTAACCCACCCCATAACACTCGCTATCGAGTCCCTAATTTCTTGCGCGGCACCTGTTGCACTTCCTGCAGCATCAGTAACTGTAAGCGATTCTTCAGTACCGTTTGTAATCCAGCTAATTGTATACGTTTGGTTGCTTGGTGCACCCACCATAGGGTCCGACACTGCAACGGTAGATGCACGCATTATAGATGTGGCTATTTGCAAGTCGTTACTCTGACGTGAGCGCTCGACATAGCGCAAATACTGCGGCGCCAAAACTGCTGCGAGCACAGCTATAATTGCCACAACTATAATAAGCTCTACAAGTGTAAATCCCCTATTTTCATTTTTTTTGGTACTAACTGCGTATTTTTGTTCCATTTTTAAAATCCTTTCGTTTATAAATTATCCAGTCCTTCATATATTGAGGTCATCGGCAGCATAACGGCAAGCACTATTGTTATTATTATTGCCGCTAAAAACACAATTATAAGCGGTTCCAGCGCCGACATTACACTGGCGGTTGTATCGCTGACTTCTTCGTCGTAGTAATCGGCTAGTTTTGTAAGCATACCCTCAACATCTCCGGATTGTTCTCCTATTCTCATCATTTGACAAACCATGTTTGGAAATAAGCCCGAGTTGAATAGTGGTTCGGACAAAGGTGTGCCTATTTCAACCTCTTCTTTTGCCCTAATTAAGCATTGCTTAAATTTCACGTTAGTCATTATATTTGCCGATATTTCTATTGCCTGTATTAACGGCACACCTGCAGAAATAAGAGTCGCCAATGTGCGGCACATTCTTGCGCTTGCAGTTTTTGTTGCAAGTGTTTTTATAAGAGGTATTTTTAATTGTAAAGCACTAAAAAAATTTTTACCTTGCTGCGTAGCGCTAAACCTTACAACTGCAAAAACCAAAATTGATATTGCTATAAGCACAAAAATCCAGTTAGCTTGCATAAATTTACCGGCACCAATTACAGCTTTTGAAAATGCCGGCATTTCCACTTGCAAATCTGTCAATATCTCTTCAAAATTCGGCACAACAAATGTTAGCATCATAATTACTATTGCAATAGCCACAAACAATACAACTGTGGGGTACGCCGATGTTCTCTTTATAAGTGCTTGCAATTTAGCGTCTTTTTCAAACTGCGTTGCCATTCTTGTAAAAGAGATGTCGAGTTTGCCCGATACCTCTCCGGCCGCAACCATTGTAACAAGCAGCTTTGGAAAAACTTTAGCATGCTTTTCCATAGCATAAGATAGCGACATTCCTGAGCTTATTTCTACCCTACACTGCTGAATTGCTTTTTTAAGCATATTGTTGTCTGTTTGAGCAGCAAGCATTTCCAAAGCAGTAATTACAGGTACACCTGCCGCTTGTATGCTAACAAACTGCCTGCAAAATACGGCAAGCTGCCTTGCACTTGGTTTTCTATCAAAAAGCTCTATGTTAATATTTTGGTTAAAGCTTGCCGCCTGTTTTATATTAACAATTGTTTTCCCTTGTTCTTTTAAATCGGCAAAAGCATGCTTTAAATCTTCCGCCTGTATTATCCCCTTTTTGCTTTTTCCCTTTGCATCTATTGCGCTGTACGAAAAATTTGGCATATATTAACCCTTTCCGTTTATTGTGCTGTAATGTAAGTTAAATTAGTAAATTGAAAATTTATAATATTCTCTTTTCAAGTGCTAATGTATCGTGGGCAAATTCTAAAGCTGTCTTACTTGTAATTTGCCCTATTTGGTACAAATCAAAAATTGCATCGTCCATAGTTTTCATACCCAAATTTGCACCGGTTTGCATTGCCGAGTGTATTTGATGTGTTTTTGCATCGCGTATATTGCTTTTTATAGCGCTATTTGTAACCATAATTTCAAATGCACCAACCCTACCGGCATTGTTTGTGGTTGGCAGTAATTGTTGAGAAATTACACACTCTAAAACATGCGCAAGCTGTGTGCGTATTTGTTGCTGTTGATGTGAGGGAAAGACATCAATAATTCTCTCAACTGTTCCCTGTGCGCTAATTGTGTGAAGTGTGGAAAACACAAGATGACCTGTTTCGGCGGCCGTTATAGCTATAGATATAGTTTCAAGGTCACGCATTTCACCTACTAAAATTACATCGGGGTCTTGCCTAAGGGCCGCCGTAATGCGTTTGGAAAACTGTGTGTATCTATATTTATTTCCCTTTGATTAACAATGCTTTTTTCATGCGTATGCAAGTACTCAATAGGGTCTTCAAGTGTAATAATGTGCTTTTTTTGCGTTTTATTTATTTGGTTAATAAGGCTTGCCAGGGTTGTGCTTTTACCGCTGCCGGTTACCCCGGTAACAAGAACAAGGCCTCTTTTTTTGTTGCACATATTTACTATTGCGCTTGGCAAACAAAGTTGTGTGGGCGTTGGTATACTGCTGCTTAAAACACGTGCGGCAATAGCGTATGCTCCCTTTTGCATAAACACATTTATTCTAAAACGCCCTGTTCCTTCAATCGAGTGGGCAAAGTCTATTTCTTTGCGTTCTTTAAGCAAATTAAGCAAGTTTTTAGATGTTATGCTATTTACCAGCTCGTGTGTTGCAAGCGCCCCAAGCGGCGGGTGCTGCATTGGCACAAGTGCACCGTTTATGCGCAGTGTCGGCGGTATACCGGCACTAATGTGTAAATCCGATGCTTTTTGCAATATTGCCTGTTTTAAATATTCTTGCATAGTTGTCATTGTTATTGCCTACTTTTTAATATATTACTTTATTTGCTTTTTAATATTTTAAAAGCATAAGCTGTCTATGTTTCAAAAGAAATTTTTATTATTTCTTCATATGTTGTAAGGCCTTGTAAAACAAGGTTAACCGCACTTAAAAACAGTGTGTTCATGCCGCTTTTTACAGCTATATCCTTTATTTCTTCGGTGGAGGAGTGAGCAAGTATTGCTCGCCTTATTTCAGGTGTCATCTCCATTATTTCGTACACACCTATCCTGTCGTAGTATCCGGTATTATTGCAAAGTGGGCAGCCAACAGCACTATATATTGCAACTTGTTTGTCGGGTACAATATTCATCATTTGCTTTTCCTGCTGTGTTGCCTGCCTTTGCTTTTTGCACGTAGTGCAAAGGCGCCGTACCAGCCTTTGCGCAATTATACCCACTAAAGAGTCTGCAAGCAGATACGATTTAACGCCCATTTCCATTAGTCTTGTAACTGTTGCCGCCGAAGAATTTGTATGAAGAGTGCTAACTACAAGGTGGCCGGTTATGCTTGCTTGCACGGCAATTGCAGCTGTTTCTTTGTCGCGTATTTCGCCCACCATTATTATGTCGGGGTCTTGCCTTAAAATACTGCGCAGAGAATTTGCAAAGGTAAGTTCTGCCTTATTGTTTACCTGTACCTGGTTAACTCCTGTTATGTTTGCCTCTATCGGGTCTTCTATTGTAATTATATTGCTAAACTCTTTATTAAGCTGAGATATTGCAGCGTACAGTGTGGTGCTTTTACCGCTTCCCGTAGGGCCTGTAACAAGTATCATTCCACTTGGTTTTTCCAAAACATTTCCAAAAATCTCAAGTTCTCTGCTTTGCATACCCAGTTGAGATTTATCTCTTAGTACACCCACCGAAGACGAAATGCGCATTACAATTTTTTCGCCGTAGGCCGTTGGTATAATTGCAACGCGAACATCGTAGTCTGCACGGTCAATATTAAGGGTAAACCTGCCGTCCTGTGGTTTTCTGCGCTCCGATATATCCATGTCTCCCATTATTTTTACCCTTGTTGTAAGTGCCGGCAATAGGTTTATATCATAAAGCATTACCTCGCTTAAAACTCCGTCTACCCTGTATCTTATTCTCACTTGCTTTTCAAGTGCGTCAAAGTGAATATCACTGGCACGTTTGCGAACTGCCTGTTCAATTATACTTCGCACAAGCTGAACTATCGGTGCATTTTCAAGTTCTTGTTCGTTTGCAGCTTCCTTGTCTTCAAGTTGCTCTAATTGTTCTTGGCGCTGCTTAACATATTGCTGTGCCGCCGACATAGCCTCGCCGCTGCCAAAGTGTTTGTCCAGTATCGAGTTTATCTCGCCTATTGTTGCAATTGCCGGCTCAACAATCTTGTTTGTTATTATCGCTATATCGTCCTGTGCTGCCATATCAAGCGGGTTAGACATTGCAAGCACAAGCACATTTGGGTTGTCTTTTCTCAATTTTATAGGCAACACATTGTGCTTGCGAAGTATTGTTCCGCTCACAAGGCTAATTACCTCGGGCTTTATGTTTATACCACGCAAAGTTATACGTGGTATTCCCAGTTGTAGCTCCAAAACATTGGCTATGTCGTCGTCGGTAACCATTCCAAGCTCTATAAGGCAGTCTCCAAGCCAGCGGTGCATTTTTTTTTGCAAGTCCAGCGCTTGCTTTAATTGCTCTTGCGATATTACGCCCTTATATATAAGCAAATCGCCTAGCCTTAATTTTTTAATAGAATCGTTTTGCATAGTGCCATTTCCTCAATTTTTGTATAATCTTTGCAATATTATTTATATATCTATTATTTATGTGCTTATTTGTTTACTTTTATACAAAAATGGTATATTATTAGTATAAGACATGTATTTTTTAACTTTAATGAAGGATCAATGGGGGATGTTAAAATTGAGTAATAACAATAAAAAGGAAAAATTTTTTTCTCTGTCAACAAGAATGATGGTATTAATTGCCACAATGGTTGTAATTGTTATAGCTGCCTTACTTGTTACAAACTTTTATCAAACGCAAAATGTAATGTATTCATCGTACGAGCAACAGGCAAATAATGGCACCGATTTATTGGCGTATGTGCTAAGGGGTGTTGACGACCTAACACAAGAAGATCGCACAGTAACACTAGATAGCTTAAAAGAATCTTTAGACATGGAATTTACAATATTTGAGGGTGACACAAGGGTATTTACCACAATTGAAATTGACGGTCAGCGTGCGGTTGGAACCACACTTGATGCAAATATAGCTGATATTGTTTTAAAAGAAGGCAAAACATATATTGGCAGCGCAAATATATTAGGGCAAGAGCACCTTGCTTCATATGCTCCGTTTAAAAATTCTTCGGGCGAAATTATAGGTATACTTTTTGCTGGTGTTTCAATAAGCGATGTGTTGCCAACGCTTATTACAAGCGGGCTTTATGTTTTGTTTATTGCAATTGCATTATTAATTGCCGCACTTTTGTTTAGCCGTATGTATATAAAAAAATACGTTACAAAACGGCTTGCAAACGTTGTTAACGCAGCCCAAAGTACTGCCGACGGAAATTTGCAATTTAGCCTTAAAAAGACAAGTAATGATGAAATTGGAAAACTAGCCGACTCGTTTTTGGAAATGCAAACAAACCTTACCGAAATGAACAACGACATGGTTGACATGCTTGCAAATATGGCAAAGGGAAACTGGAGCGTAAAGGTGCAAGATACTTCTATATATAAAGGCGACTGGCAAACACTTTGTGTTTCAATTGATAAAATGGTTGCCTCTGTAAGTGGAGCTTTAAACCAAGTGGCTGTATCTTCAAGCCAAATATCGGCAGGTTCACAGCAAGTTTCTCAGGGCGCACAAAGGCTTGCAAGCGGCGCTATGGAACAGAGCTCGGGCATTGAACATTTATCATCCTCTATATCAGACATATCCGGTAACGTTAAGTTAAACTTTGAGAGTGCTCAAAAGGCCTCACAGCTTGCCACACAGTCCGAGGAAGTTACCGAAATCACTCTTGCCGATATGGAGTTAATGAAAAAGGCAATGCACGATATTTCAGGTACTTCGCAAAATATTGCTAATATAATAAAAGTTATCGACGACATTGCGTTTCAAACAAATATACTTGCACTTAATGCAGCAGTAGAGGCTGCACGTGCAGGTTCTGCAGGAAGTGGGTTTGCAGTAGTTGCCGACGAAGTACGCAACCTTGCACAGAGAAGTGCCGATGCCGCGCAAAACACAACACAGTTAATAGAGCAAAGCGTAGCAATGGTTAATAGCGGTGTAGACATTGCTACAAAAACGAGCGAGTCGTTTGAAGATTTAGCACAAAAGGTGCAAAGTATGATAACTGTAATTTCCGATATATCTGCAGCTTGTAAGGAACAATCGGAGAGTATTGAGAAAACAACCGGTGAAATTGAACAAATATCTTCCATCGTTCATACAAACTCTGCCACCAGCGAAGAGAGTGCTGCTGCAAGCGAGGAGCTTTCTTCACAGGCAAACTTGTTGCAATCACTTATGGATGATTTTAAATTTTAAAATAACAAATTGTATAAAACAAAAAACACACAGGCTTACATGCCTGTGTGTTTTTTATGTTTATGTGTTATTTTTATTATGCTTATATTCACTATTTTTCTTCGTGAATCATCCACCTGTTTTTACCTGCATTTTTTGCTTTGTAAAGCGCTTTATCTGCTTTTAGGTTAAGATCTTGATAAGTATCACCATGGCTTGGCACCATAACTACTCCGGCACTAAGGCCAACATTATCAAGCTCAACTTCCTTTATCGTTATACTTTTAACTTTATCAAATATTCTTTCAAGAGCATTTTTTGTGTTTTGTATGCTGCCAACGTTGCAAAGCATTACGGCAAACTCATCTCCGCCAAGGCGGCCTATAATATCTCCGGCACGCAAACTGCTTTTAACAGCGCTTACAAGTTCTTGCAAGTATAAATCTCCTGTTTGGTGTCCGTATGTATCGTTTATCGCCTTAAAGTTGTCAACATCTATTATAAGCATCGCATGAACTAAGTTTAATTGCTTGGCCCTATTAATTTCATCGGTTATTTTTTCGGTTATTGTCGCCCTCGAGTACGTTCTTGTAAGGATATCGGTTTCTACGCTTGTTTGCAAACTGTTCGAGAGTAACTTGCTGTTTTCAAGTGCTTTAACCAAATCATTTTGAATATTGTTAGCAATAAAGTTCATGCTTGTAAAATAAATTAAAAATATTACAGCTAGCACAAGAGAAAATATTATCGTTGCCTCTTGTATATCTTGTAGCATGTTTATTGCAACTTGGTTTTGCACTATGCTTACAATTACCCAGGGTGTATTTGGCACCCTTGCCATTACAGCCGTGCGCTCTTCGTTATTTACTATATATTTTAAAAGCGTTGTTTCACCTTTCTCCATGTTCTCTCGCAAAGAGCTTTGTGTATGTCCGTTTTTAATGTCGAGCGAACCTATAAAATCATACATATCGCCACCGGTAAAAAGGTTATTTGTATTTCCGCTAAGTATTAGTGGCTGGCCTCCAACTTCGCAAAGGTGAAAAAACGCCTGCCCGCCAAAACTTCTTATATTTAACAACTGCGAAAAGCTGTCGAGGTTGTATTTGCCGTACAAATTTGCTACCTTTTTATTGCCATCGTAAATGGAAGTTGCAATTAAAAAAAACTCTTTGTCTGTTGCGCCATCTGTCATTGGCGATAATATTATAACTTCATTGTTTTTTGTTTCTACGCTGTTAAACTGCAAATCAATATCAAGTTCTTTGCCGTAGCTATCAATAATAACACCATCTTCATCTTGAATAAAAATATCATCAAAACTAAGCTGATTATCAAACGTTTGCAACTCTGCTGCAATTTCTTCTTTTTGGTACGAGTGTGCTGTTACGGCATTTTTAACAGTTGTAAGTAAAACTGCAGAGTCATCCATCACAGTGGAAACTTTATCCGACATATTTGTTGCAATTTCTGTAAGGAACGAATCGTTAATATTTTGAACTTCTCGCCTGCTGTAATTTGCAAACAAAATAATAGCTATACTAACTAAACATGTAACAATAGCACCGCCAAAAAATACAAGCCGACTTTTATTTTTTGCGCCTTTGCTCTCTTTTAAAACTCGTCTTATCTCTTCGTCTTGCTCGTTTTTGTCGCCCAATGTATCTTGTGGGTTATCTCTTGATACAATATTGAGCTCTTCTATGGGCATTGGTTTTGAAAAAAAGTACCCTTGTGAAAACCTTACGCCATTTTTAACAACGCTTTTTTGCATAGCCGCCGTTTCAACATACTCGGCAATAAGCTGAACACCAAGTTTTGTACTTAAAAAATGTATGCTCTGTAAAATTTGCTCGTAACTTGAATCGGTACCCAATAAACTTGTAAGCGTTCCGTCTATTTTAATAAAATCTATTTGCAAATTGCCTATTTCTATAAAATTGCTGTACCCCGAGCCAAAGTCATCAATGGCTATTTTAACGCCATATTGCTTTAGTTTATGTATAAAACCTCTAAAATCGCTATAATTTTCAAATTTCTCAGTTTCAACAAGTTCAAAAATAAAATGGTCTGTATTTTCCATACTGTCTAGTTTTTCAAACAATGTGTTGCAAAAATCCGGCGACAACACGTCTATTGCTGAAATATTAACAGATATAACTTCTGAGCGATTTTCAAACATAGATAAAATTTTAAGTACCATGCAAAGGCTTAATTGCGAGTACAAATTGTATTTTTTTGATATTTCCATAAAATCTTTGGGCAATAGTATGTTTCCCGTTTCATCAATTAAACGCATTAATGACTCAAAGCAATAAAAACGATTTTTTCGATTGTCGTATATTCCCTGAAAATACGGAACAATTAAGTTATTTTTAATTGCATGGTTAATTGACGCTACCATTTTAAACTCTTGTTTAAGTGCGTCTGTGTCCTCATCATCGTGAAAAACCGTAAAGTTAACACTATCGTCATTTTTGCTTTGCTTGTTTATTTGATTGTAAAGCTGTACAACATATGCACCCGAAATAGTAACTGCAATATCTAAATTATAGCTATTAAAGGTGTTTTCTTCTGTTTCTTTTTTTAGTTGCTTGTAAATGTATTGCGTTGCATCTACAAAGTGAGCTTGTTTAACATTGTTTTCGCTTGTAAAGAAAAACGATGTTAAATCGTAACTATAAAATTTACAGCACAAGTCAATTTCATAGTTTTCAAGTATAGTTTTTATTTTGCCCAGCACTTGTTTTGTTACTGCTTTTGCTTGTTCAATGCCGCTTGCAGCGTTTTGTTCGTTGTTACAGCTAATTTTAATAAGGCAAAGCTTTTTGTTTTTGCTTTTTGTTTGGTCTTTAAAAAACTGCGCCATTCCTAAAACATTTAGGTAATCGCTTAACATCATCTTGTTTTTCATTTCACTGTCTCTTATTTTAACAGCATCAACAAATTGAGTTTTTTCTTTGGTTTGAGTTTCGTCTATTGCATGCGCATCTTCACTAAGCTGATTTATCAGCTTGTCCGACACTTCATTTAAATCAGATATATCGTTAAAATTATCATAATCCGGCCTTATATAGCTTTGTTCTTCGGCCATTGTAAAAAAGCTGCACGATCCCTCAAAAAAATTTCCTCGTAAATTTCTTTGGCCTATTTCTCCGTGCAAAAACGCACCGCAAATTTGCGCCTTAGCAAACGACTTTATCTCCCACTTCGATAAGTTGTTAAGAATATTTTTACGCATTATACACGAGTAACAATAAACGTCTTGCGCAGGAAAATTTTGTAAGTCAAAAAAAATGTTTTGCCATTCTTCTGCACTTTTAAGCGGGCTTAAGTACCCTATTTTAAACTTTTGCCCTTTTTGTGTATAACTGTTGTAAAGCTTAAGTTTGCCTGAATTCTTTACACCTCTAACAAACCTACTTGCACCGTCGTTGTCTTCAAGAACTATTGGATACGACAGTAAGCTGCTTATATATTCCTCTTTATCGGATGCTGCCTTTGTTGTATCTTCTTTCATATTCAGCTTTTCATAGTACCATTGAGCAGCAGGTTTATTTTCAATTTCTGTTATGTATTCATTATTTACACCCGTTATCTCGTATGTTTTGCCTATTGGGTCGTGCCCTACTACTGTGTTAGAATATGTTAATATTCGCTCGGAGCTGACATAAGTAATTATAACTCCGCTGTGTAAAAGTTCTTCATCGTTAAAAACAAAATGTGATATTTGTTCGTCATTGTCAATATAAGCGGCGTTACCACCCACAAACGTTACGTTAGGGTATTTTTTTGCAAGTGTTTTTACTATATCGCCTATGTGCAAATAAAACGAAGCAAAAAATATAAACGCAATTGCTTTTTTGCTTTCGTCATCGTACAAACTAAGCTCGTTTACTGTTTGGTCAAGCTGCTTATCGTCAAGTTTTATTAATTTTGTTTCAATTTTTGAATTGTGAAACTGCGTAATTGTGATTAATATTTCATCTTCAAATATTTCTCCGTTAAAAACAACACCGCTAACGCTTTGCCCCGAAATTACAGCTTTTGGCATTAACCCTTTTATGTTTTTTGCCAAATCAAGGCACATATCAGCGTTATTACACGATGCATTAATGCGCACAAAACATTGTTTGCTTTTATCTATCTCTTCTTTATCAATGCAGCTCAGCAATTGCTCAAAGCTAGTGTACAATATATTTAACGACTTCATAAAGATATATCCCTCATTAATATCAATTTGTATACAAATAATTAACCGGCAAATAAATAATATCACAATATTTTTTCAAAATCAAACTAAACATAGTTAATTAAACTTTATTTTTTGTTACACCCAACTGTTTCAAAAATATATAAAATAAAATTCTTGATTTTATTCTCGTTATATTGTATTATTTTATTAATATTATTTTTTGGAGGAATTTTTTATGCAAAAAGGTAAACTTGGTATTTTTTTATGGATATACCCAATGCTTGGCCTTTGGAGTATATTGGTTGGCAATTTAACAATAACAGCATTAATAGCAGGTTTTGCTATTGCCATTGAAAGAGATGAATGGTGTACTAAGCAAGTTTTGCACGTGTTAATATTTCAAATTTATTGGAGTTTAATTGATGCAATTATGATACCGCTTATGTCTATACCGTTCATTGGGTCAGTTTTCTCGGTTATTGATTTAATTATATGGCTTATTTTACTTATTCTTGTATTCGTTTTGGGCATGGGCAAGGTTGCCAAAGGTGAGGATGTTGCTTTACCCGGAAAAGGTTTTGTTGAAAAAGCATTCGGTATTGTTCGTCAATATCAAAACCCTCAACAACAATATCAACAATATCAACAACAAGGATATCAACAGCAACAACAATACCAACAACCTCCTTATCAGCAACCACAACAACCCTACCAACAACCGCAACAATACCAACAACCGCAACAACCGCAACAACCGTATCAGCAACCTACTCAACCTAAAAAACCCGGCGAGGGCAACTAGCTTTAAAATTTGCAAATTGCACTTAATTTATTGAGTGCACATTGTAGTGTCAATACATTAGTGTTAAACATTTATTTGCATTTCACATAATTAAAAGAGCAGAAATTTCTGCTCTT
The DNA here is from genome assembly GCA_964371265.1 of uncultured Bacteroides sp. Taxonomy (GTDB): domain Bacteria; phylum Bacillota; class Clostridia; order Oscillospirales; family Ruminococcaceae; genus Ruthenibacterium. Next base: position 11,465 of record CAYJLZ010000026.1, read on the forward strand.
TTTTGTTTTTTATATGGTATTTTTTACGCAGAGTGATATAATATATTAATGCAATAAAAACTTTAATATAAATTTAAGACAAGGATTGATTATTTAAATGCACAATATCAGCATACAAACTTTGCTTGCAAAGTTAAATTCAAACTCCGAAACAGGCATAAGTGATGATTATGCAAAGCAGCTTCTTATAAAAAACGGTAAAAACGCACTTATTGAAAAAAAACCACCGGGCATTATTGTGAAGTTTCTTTCTCAGTTTAAAGATTTTATGATAATTATTTTGATTGTTGCGGCTGTAATTTCTTATATTATTAGCGGTCACGCCGTGGACAGTATTGTTATTTTGTCGGTGGTTGTATTAAACGCCGTTATGGGCGTAGTGCAAGAGAGCAAGGCTGAAAAATCTTTGGCGGCACTGAAAAAAATGAGCGCACCAAACGCAAAAGTTATTCGCAATGGAAACGTAAGCGTAATACCAAGCGAAGATGTTGTTGTGGGTGATATTGTTAACATAGACGCCGGCGATTTAATACCTGCAGACGGACGTATAATAGATTGTGGCAACTTAAAAGTGGTTGAGAGCGCCCTAACAGGTGAGAGCCTACCCGTTGAAAAGCACAGCGATATTATAAACAACGAGAACATACCCCTGGGCGATAGAAAAAACATGGTGTACTCGGGCACTGTTGCAACATATGGGCGCGCAACAATTGTAGTTACAGCCACAGGTATGAGCACCGAAAACGGCAAAATAGCCGGTGCACTTTCGGCAGAAAAAGAAGAATTAACGCCACTGCAAAAGCGCCTTGCACAAATTGGCACATACCTTGGTTTTATGGCAATTGCAATATGCGCGGCAATATTTGGCCTTGGGATGTTAAACAACACACCATTTACCGAAATATTTTTAACAGCCGTTACGCTTGCCGTTGCCGCAGTACCCGAGGGTTTACCTGCAATTGTAACAATAGTACTTGCAATGGGTGTTCAGCGGCTTGTAAAGCGCAACGCAATAGTGCGCAAATTGCCTGCGGTTGAAACACTTGGCAGTGCCAGCGTTGTTTGTAGCGACAAAACAGGCACACTTACGCTAAACCAAATGACTGTTACCGATATTTACACTGATGGAAAGCGCTTTGCCTTTAAAGACGACAAAGAGCTTGCAAAAAAAGTTTTGGACTATGCCGTACTTTGCACCGACGGTACCGTTGTACCAAATGATGACGGCACACTAAAGCATATAGGCGACCCAACCGAAACAGGCATTGTTGGTGCGCTTTACAACCTTGGATATGAGAAAAAACAACTGGAAGAGCAAAACGAACGCATAGGCGAAATACCATTTGATTCGGACAGAAAGCTGATGACTACCCTACACAAGAATGGCGATAAAATTTTTAGTGTAACAAAGGGCGCACCCGACGAGCTTATTGCGCTGTGTGATAATGCAAACACCAACGACATATTGGCAGCTAACAAGCAAATGGCCGATAGCGCACTGCGTGTACTCGCTGTGGCAATTAGGCAATATAGCGAAGTTCCAACCGACACAACAAGCAAATCACTTGAGTGCAACCTAAGCTTTATAGGCCTTATAGGAATGATAGACCCACCAAGGCCCGAGGCTGCACAGGCAGTAGCTGTGTGCAAACAGGCAGGCATTACCCCTGTTATGATAACGGGTGACCATAAAGACACTGCCAGTGCAATAGCAAGGCAAATAGGCATTTTACACAGCGATACGCATAAGGTAATAACAGGCACCGAGCTTGACGAAATTAGCGATGAACAGCTTTGTGCAAGTATTGCCGATTACAGGGTATATGCCAGGGTATCGCCCTCGCACAAGATACGCATAGTTAAGGCTTGGAAGAGCCAAAACCAAGTTGTTGCAATGACAGGCGACGGAGTTAACGATGCACCCGCACTAAAGGCCGCCGACATTGGCTGTGCAATGGGCATTACAGGAACCGAGGTTAGCAAAGGCGCCGCCGATATGATATTAACCGACGATAATTTTGCAACAATACCTGCCGCAATTGAAGAGGGCAGAACGATATACCAAAATATTAAAAAGTGTATATCTTTTTTATTAAGCAGTAATCTTGGAGAGGTATTAACAATATTTATAGCAATGCTTGCCGGTATAGGCACACCACTTTTACCTACACAAATATTGTGGGTAAATTTAATTACCGATAGTTTGCCGGCATTGGCCCTAGGCGTAGAACCTGTTGAAAAAGACATAATGAAAATGCCGCCAATGCCTGCAAATCAAGGATTTTTTACAAAGCCATTTATAGTTAAAATAGTGTTTATGGGCGCAATGATATCATCGCTTACTCTTCTTAGCTATTTAATGGGGCTTTACTGGTTGCCGCAAACAGGTACGCAAATAGCACAGACAATGGCATTTTTAACACTGGCACTAGGGCAATTGTTCCACGCATTTAACATGAAAAGCGATTACAGTTTATTTAAAACAGGCATAAAAAACAACAAGTTTTTAATATACGCACTGCTTGGTGGAATAGTATTACAAGCTGTTATGTACTATGTGCCGTTTTTAGCAAACGTTTTTGGCATAACAATGCTTCCAACGTTAAACCTTGTCGTTGTAATGCTTCTTGCCATTGCTCCGCTTGCAATAATGGAAATTGCAAAGCCTGTGTTTAGCAAAGTTTTTAAAAATTAGTGAAATTACAAATATTAAATGCATACAACAATCGTTGTATGCATTTTTTGGTGTTCAATTTTATTTTGCTAAATAAAAGTTAGCCATGCGCACTTATTTTTGTAGCTATATTTACTTAAATCTGCTGTTTTATTCTTGCCAGTGCGTTTTTTTCAAGGCGGCTTACTTGCGCTTGGCTTATGCCTATTTCGTTTGCCACTTCTACTTGCGTTTTACCCACAAAATATCTAAGCGCCATAATTTTCTTTTCTCTTGGCGTAAGCGCCTTTACTGTTTCTCTAAGCTGCATACCCGATATCCAGTTCTCTTCGCTGTGCCCCTCGCCTACTTGGTCCATAAGGCACAGGCTGTCGCCACCGCCGGTATCGTTATAAACAGACTCGTACAGCGAAATTGGCTCTGATACCGATTCCATAGCTATTGTAACGGTGTTTTCGGGTATATCAATACAGCTCGATATTTCGGGTATTGTTGGTTCTCTTCCAAGATTTTTTTGTAGCTGTTCTCTCGCTTGCATCGCTTTGTACGCTGTATCTCTAACCGATCGACTAACCCTTACCGAATTGTTATCTCTTAAAAACCGCCGTATTTCGCCTACAATCATAGGCTGGCCATATGTGCTAAACCTTAGGCCTAAATCAAGGTTAAAGTTGTCAATAGCTTTCATTAATCCTATACAGCCAACTTGAAACAAATCGTCCATATTCTCGCCTCTTGATGCAAATTTTTGCACCACACTTAAAACAAGTCGCAAATTTCCGTATATCATGTCGTGCCTTGCTTTTACGTCGCCCGCCTGTGCCTTTTTAATTAACTGTGCTTTTTCACTCTCTTTTAACACAGGCAATTTTGCTGTGTTAACTCCACATATCTCTACTTTTTGATGAAAAGATGCCATTTTTGCACCCACTTTCTATAAAGAGAGTATGTGGCAAAATTTTATCAAAATGCAAAAAAAACATTGCCAAATATTTCATTGGCAATGTTTTCTTATTGTAAATTATTTTAATTTAAGCAATTTTGTGCGGCAATAACAGTATTTTGCATTAGCATAGCTCTTGTCATTAGCCCTACGCCGCCCGGCACAGGTGTAATGTAACTTGCCTTTAAACTTGCGCTTTCAAAGTCTACATCTCCGCACAATTTGCCGTTTTCATCGCGGTTAATTCCAACATCTATTACTATGGCGCCTTGTTTTACCATATCGCCCGTAACAAATTTTGCCCTACCTATTGCCGCCACAAGTATGTCGGCATTGGCGCAAATTTGCTTTAGGTTTTTTGTTTTGCTGTGGCATATTGTAACTGTTGCATTTTCAGCGCACAATAATAACGATACCGGCTTACCTACAATATTACTTCTGCCTATTACAACAGCGTTTTGGCCTGCAATGTCAACTCCGGTACTCTTTAACATTTGTATACAACCTGCAGGTGTACACGGCAAAAAGCACTGCTCGCCTATTACCATTTTGCCTACATTAATGGGAGTAAAACCGTCTACATCTTTTGCAGGGTCTATCGCATTTATTACCGATTTTTCATCTATATGTTTTGGAAGAGGCAATTGAACAAGCAGCCCGTGTACATTTTTATCGGCATTGCACTCGCTCACCTTTTTAAGTAGCTGCTCTTGCGTTGTGCTCTCGGGTAATTCTATTACGTCTGATGCGATGCCGCACTGCTCGCAATCTTTTGCTTTGCCGGCAACGTATGTTTTGCTTGCCGGGTTTTCGCCCACAATTATTACGCTTAGTTTTGGCGTTATGCCCTTTTGTTTAAGTTTACTTACCTGTTTTGACACATCATCTTTAACTTGCTGTGCAAGTATTTTGCCGCTAATTAAATTTGCCATGTAAATTCCCCTTTTATATTAAGTTTAACACTTTTTTGCCTTGTTTTATTTATCAGCACCATCGTTATCATTTACATGCCATACTCCCACAGGCAAACTTGTCCATTTGTAAACATTTACAATCTCTTTAGTAGTGGGTATATTATCGCTTGCTTTCCATGTTAAGTTTACAATAGGCGTATTTTTTTGTTTTGGGTACACTTTAAAATCGTAACTAACATAAAGCGGTTTTCCGGCATATTTTTTTCGCATTGCAAACCAAATTACAAATGCTATTAGGCACGATACAATTGCTATGGCCTGGCTTATTCTTATACCGAAAATTGTGTTTAGGCTGTCTGTTCTCAGCCCTTCTACAATTGCTCGCTCTGCTCCGTACCATATTATGTACAGCAGTGTAATTTCGCCGTTAAATTTGCGCTTTTTACTGTATAAAAACAGCACAACAAAGCCCAGTGCGCACCACAGCGATTCGTATAAAAATGTTGGATGCACCGGTAAATTAGGGTCTACTGTAATTCCCGCATCAGCAAGTGTTTGCTGTGTATACGTTAAATAATTTGTAGTGTTTTCGCTTATCATACCCCAAGGTAAGTTTGTATTTGTTCCAAAGGCTTCTTGGTTAACAAAGTTTCCCCATCTGCCTATGCTTTGCCCTATTAAAAAACCCATCGACGCAATGTCCAGCGCCGGTAAAAGTGGTACTTTGCGCCATTTGCACATAAATATGGCTGTAATAAACGCCGCAATAACTGTGCCGTAAATTGCAAGGCCACCGTCCCTAAAGTCAATCATCTGCCAAATGCTATCATATTTAAACGGTGCAAATATTACGTAAAATACCCTTGCTCCAATTATACCTGCAATTGCGCATACAAATATTACGTCTATCAATCTGTCATCGTCCACACCAAAGCTGCGGCTTTTCCATATAGCAAACATAAAACCAAGCAACATTCCAAGTGCTATTAAAATGCCATACCAATAAATGTCTATGCCAAAAATTTGCATGGCCACCCGGTTTACTTCCAGCTCTAATCCAAGGCCCGGAAACTGTACATTACTAATCATTAATACTTCCCCTAAAATTTATTTGTTATTGCATATTTTTACACTAACACTATTTTTCTCGTGTAATAAATTTTGCATTGCTGTATTTACATCGTTTACAGTTAGGCTCGCTAATATTTCAAATGCATCGGCTCTTGTGTACCCTTTATAAAAAACACCTGCAAGACTATTTGCTATATCGTCTACGTTTTCAAGGTCGCAAACCATCTCTCCGTACATTAAGTTTTTACACAGTGTAAAAAGTTCTTCATCTACGCCATTTTTTCTAACGCTCTCTATTTCATTAAAAAGCATATCTCTTACCGTTTCAGGTTCGTTGCTCTCGCCTGAAAAAAGTATGCACAGCGCATTGTTTACACATAAATACTCGCCCGAAAACCCTGGTGACACCAAGTTATCATCATACAATTTTCGATAAAGCGGCGTCATACTTCCACATATTATTTCTGTTATAATGTCACATATTAACTCACACTTAAGCATAT
>CAYJLZ010000026.1:17579-20915 GCA_964371265.1 uncultured Bacteroides sp.
CATATCTTTAGCATTTTGTGCCGGTGGCGCCTCTTTAAATCCTATGCAAATTTGTGGTTTGCTAACTGCCATGTTAAGCACAAGTTCTTTTTGCACAACCTCCTGCGGCTCGTCAACACTAAGCTGCGTTACTGTTACATTTTTATTTTTTATGTTCGCTCTTTTGCATGCATCTTTTACCTGTTGCATAGTTGTGTTGCCTGCAATTGCAAGCACCATATTTTTGGGGCTGTAAAATGCATCGGTGCACTTATAAAGCATCTCGGGCGTTATTTCAGATATGCTTTGCGTTGTGCCTGCAATATCATCTTTTATAAAGTGGTTTTTGTACATACATCTAAGTGCGCCAACCAATAGCTGCCAGCTTACCGAGTCATCGTACATTTTTATCTCTTGGCCTATAATTCCTTGCTCTTTTTGCACTGTTTTTTCGGTAAAGTAAGGGTTTGATACAAACGACAGCAATATATCTAAATTTTCATCGATTTTACTACTTGCAGTAAAAATATAGCACGTTTTATCAAAGCTTGTGTATGCATTTGCCGATGCTCCTGTTTTTGCGTAAAGTTCAAATGCATCGCCGTTTTCGCTCTCGAACATTTTATGCTCTAAAAAATGCGCTATGCCCGCCGGCAAAGTTATTTGCTCTTCGTTTATGTTAAAAAGTCTGTCTACACTTCCAAATTTTGTGCCAAAAATTGCATGAGTAGTTGAGTAATCGGGCTTAGTATGCACATAAATTGTAAGGCCGTTATCAAGCACAGCGCTTTCAAACTGCACGGCTTTTGCCGCAGGTAATGCTTGTTTACTCATTTTCTTGGCCCTCCCCTGCGCTAGTTATAAGGTAAGATGTTGAAAGTGAAAATTCACTTAAAACATCGGTTACTTGCTTTTGTGTAACCATGTTTATCTTCTCTATCATTTCCTCGGGTGTCATGTTTTCTTGCCTTAGTATTTGAGAGAAGTACCAGCCTTCAACTCCATCTAGCAAGTCCTCCATGCTTTTTAGCCTATCGCATATATATCGCTTTGTATCCTCAAGCTCTTTTTGTGTAACAGGCCCATTGCACAGGCTTTCAAATTCTTGTATTATAGCATGTTTGGCATCGTTTGCCTTGTCGTGGTCTATACCACTGTCAATAAATAATGTGCCATTTCTAGCATCGCTGTATGCAGCGCAGTAATAGCATAAGCTGCGTTTTTCTCTTACATTTACAAAAAGCCTGCTTGTTGCAGTGCCTCCAAGCAGTGCAGATGCTACTCTCAGCACTATTGCATCGTATCCGCTTAAACTTTTTTGCATTGTATATATTAGGCAAAGTTTGCCCTGAACAGTGTTTACAGCCTCTTCATAGTGAACTGCATCGCACTTTGGCATAGCATTTGGCGGTGCAATTTGTTTTGGTGCTCTTTGCACTTTTTCAAGTGCTTTTATAACGCTGTTTTCCACGTCGGTAGCATTTGCACCCAAAACCATTATTTCAATATTTGCTGTTCTAATCATGTCTTGCCATGCACGTGTTACTTGCTCAGCTGTTAGTTTGCTCACTTCTTCCAAGTATCCGTTCTTTTCTATGCCCTCGGGTGCATTGCCATAAAACTTTCTCCTCGCTTGCCTTACACAGTATGACCTTTTGTCATTAATCTCACTTTGCAAAAGTTCTTTTAGCTGTTCTTTTTCTATTGTAACGTTGTTTTCATCAAAAACTCCGCTAGTAAAGTGCGGATTAAATGCAACATTTAGCGCAGTTTTAGCATATTCTTCACTAAGCTTTTCATTATCCAGCGCATAAATATCTCGTATGCCCGACACCGCAATGCTTAAAATTTTATTAGCTCCAAATGAGGAAATATCAACCGAAAGTGCCCCACCGTAAAGTTTGGCAAGTTGCTTTGAAAGCTGTGTAAAATCGGGGCAAAGTGCGTGGCCACGCTCCATTAAAAATGGTAACAAAGCTTGTGCCGTTGCGCTTTGCCTTTCGGCCGGCCAAATAAAGTGTAGCGCCACACGGCACCTTTTAAATTTGTCTGCCTTAAAATAAGTTAAATGAACGCCGCTCGACAATTCTTTACGTTCCATTATTTTCTCCTTTAGTAATGTTAATTAGTTAAATAACACATTATCTTTTAATAGTAACCTAAATATTCCTCAAGTGTCAATTCATTTTCGGTTATTTTAATTGCATCTTCTACCCCCCCATAGCGCAAGTGCCACGGTTCATAGCTAATGCCTGTAATGTGAGTTTTATCTTCTGGATACCTAATAATAAACCCAAAGTTAGCACAGTTTTCGTGTAACCATTGTATTTCACTCGTCTGATCAAGCTGTGGTACAAGCGACGCTGCCGGGGTAGATAGCGGTACAACGTCAATTGCAAGGCCTGTTTCATGTTCGGATGTACCTGCCTCGTTCCTTAGTTTTTTAGTCGCTTCAAACGCTTCTTGCTCGCTCATTCCACTTGCAAGGTAATCTTGATACATTATCTCGAACAAATATTCTTGCTCGTCATAGCTTCTGTAACCGCTTCTAAAATACAAAGGTTGCCCTGCCTCTTGTGCGGCGTTAAAAAGCTGTGTAAGAGGTTCTAGCACACGTTCGTCACACTGCTGTGCCGATGTTGGACCTGTAACGTAAGTTACACTATCGCTATATTCTCGCGAAAGTTTACTATCTTCGCTTACAAATAATAGCGACCATAAATCTGCATCGTTTGGTCCTATTCTCAGCTGCACCGATTGCTCGGGTTTTACGCCTGCGGTTAGCTTTGTAATCTCGGCAGTGCCTGATACAGGTATTTGACTTGGCTGCGAAAATTGAATAACTGCCATAATTAATGCACTTACAACAATTACAATACCTGCCACAGCAAAAATTGCTTTGCGCGCTGTTTTATGCTTGCGCTTTGTAAAAAACGATGTGATAGTTTCTGATAAATTTGCCAAAGCATCTGCAAAGGCTGACTTTTCTTTAATTGGCTTTACAAATGGTGTTCCGTTTTGAGAAACTTGTGCCGTTTGTAATATTTCTTTTGTTCGCTGTTTTTCCTTCGCCTTTATCTGCGCATTTAGTTTTTTATCGGATATTAGTTTACTTATAGTAGCTGAAATTTTATGCAGCGCTTTTACTGTAGCAATAGCAATAGTTTTTGCAACTGTTGCTATACCCTTAGCAGTAGCAATAACGGCAATTTTTATCCACTTAGCGGTAAACATGCTCGCTTTTGCTATGGCTTTGCCTGTGGCTATTGCGCCTTTTTTTACCCACTTAGCGGTAAACACGCTTGCCTTTGCTATGGCTTTGCCTGTGGCTATTGTGCCTATTTTTATCCACTTAGC
>CAYJLZ010000027.1:0-289 GCA_964371265.1 uncultured Bacteroides sp.
AAACGAAAACTGTATACAAACTTTTTTAAAACAATAATATACGCAAGTGCATTTATAACAGTTGGTTTGCTTGTTGTATTACTGGGGTATATTTTTGCAAGGGGCATACCGCATATTACCTGGCAATTACTTAGCACAGCACCCGTTTATACAAAAGATACGATAGGGATTTTGCCAAACATTATAAATACACTGTATGTAATTTTGCTTACGCTTGTAATTGCACTGCCACTGGGCGTTGGTGCAGCCATTTATTTAAACGAATACGCAAGTAACAAAAGGTTTATTG
>CAYJLZ010000027.1:299-16153 GCA_964371265.1 uncultured Bacteroides sp.
ACCGAAACACTTGCAGGCATACCAAGCATAATATACGGCCTAGTGGGTCTTTTGTTTTTTGCAAGGATGCTTGGGCTTAAGGTAAGTTTATTGTCGGGATGTTTTACAATGGTAATTGTAATATTGCCCACAATAATACGCACAACACAAGAGAGCCTAAAAACAGTGCCAATAAGCTACCGAGAGGGCGCACTGGGGCTTGGAGCAACAAAATGGTATATGATACGCACAATAGTAGTGCCAAGCAGCGTTAACGGCATAGTAACGGGATGTATACTTGCAATAGGGCGCATAGTAGGAGAAAGTGCCGCACTTTTGTTTACAGCAGGCCTAGGAACGGCGATTGCAAACAATGTGGTGCAGGCGTACAAAACAGGTGGCGGCACGCTTAGCGTTGCGCTGTACATGTACGCAAACGAAAGGGCCGAGTTTGACATAGCTTTTGCAATAGCAAGCATACTGCTTGTACTTGTTTTTTGTATTAACATATGCACTAAGTTAACACAAAGGCTTTTTAAGCAAAAATAAACACTAACAATTTGTATATTTACATAAATATTGTTTATTAACTATAAAATAAATGGTATAATATACATAATTTGTACTATATATTTTACTAAAGAGAGGTACATGCATATGATTACACCTGAGAACAAGGCTATAATATGCGCAAAAGATCTTGATTTGTACTACGGCGAATTCAAAGCCTTAAAAAAAATAGGAATGAATATACCAAAAGGGCAAATTACAGCACTAATAGGGCCATCGGGCTGTGGAAAAAGCACTTTTTTAAAAACTATAAACAGAATGAACGACCTTATACCGGGCGTTAAAATAGAGGGCAGCCTTACATATAACGGAAAAGATATTTATGCAAAAGAGGTAGATGTAACACAGCTGCGAAAAAATATAGGAATGGTGTTTCAAAAGCCCAATCCATTTCCAATGAGTGTTTACGACAACGTTGCATACGGCCCACGTCTTCACGGCACTCACTCTAGGGCGCAGCTTGACGAACTGGTTGAAAAAAGCCTTAAGGGCGCAGCACTGTGGGAAGAAGTTAAAGATAGGCTTAAAAAAAGTGCACTGGGGCTTTCGGGCGGCCAGCAGCAAAGGCTTTGCATAGCAAGGGCTCTTGCGGTAGAACCGGAGGTGCTGTTAATGGACGAGCCAACAAGCGCACTCGACCCTATATCTACACTAAAAATAGAAGAGCTTGCCGCCGAACTTAAAAAGAACTATACAATAGTAATAGTAACCCACAATATGCAGCAAGCACTGCGCATATCAGACAATACGGCATTTTTCTTGCTTGGAGAAGTTGTAGAATATAACGACACACAAACGATGTTTAGCTTGCCTGGCGACAAGCGTACGGAAGACTACATAACGGGGAGGTTTGGATAATATGCGAAGTAAATTTGACGAACAGCTTTTACACCTTAAAAAAGAGCTTACATACCTTGGCGCATTGTGCGAAACGGCAATTGCAAAAGCGGCAAAGGCTATTAAAAAAGAGTACGATGGCACTGCAATAGAAGAAATTTATGTTGCTGATGACGAAATAGATACAAAAGAAAGAGAAATTGAATCTCTTTGTATAAAATTGCTTTTGCAACAACAACCCGTCGCTTCTGATTTGAGGCAAATATCAGCGGCACTGAAAATGATTACAGACATGGAACGCATAGGAGATCAAGCGGTAGATATAATTGAGATAGTTAGCCTTGGAAACATTGCAATAGATGCAAACACTACACATTTGTACGACATGGCAAACGAAACAATAACAATGGTAACAAACAGCATAGACGCATTTGTAAAACAAGATAAAGAACTGGCAGAGCGCGTTATAGAGATGGACGATATTGTAGACAATTTGTTTAACACGGTTAAAGAAGAAGTTATTGACTTAATAGGTAAAAAAATGACAAGCGGAGAAATGGCACTTGACATGCTTATGATTGCAAAGTATTTTGAAAGAATAGGAGACCATGCAACAAACATAGCCGAGTGGGTTGTGTTTAGCATAACGGGAGAGCACAAAACATACCAATAGCTGAAGTTGTATAAATGGTTATAAATAATAGCTGTATTTTTTTATTTGTGACATTGTGCAGATTGGAGACTAAAATGATTTACTGTGTTGAAGACGACGAGTCGATACGCCAACTTGAAATATATGCACTTAACAGCGCAGGGCTAGAGGTAAAAGGTTTTGCCGATGCTGCCTCGCTGTGGCAAGCACTTAGCGACACCACACCCGAACTTATTATTTTAGATATAATGCTGCCCGACGAAGATGGACTTAGCATACTTCAAAATTTAAGAAAAAACTCAAAAACTTCATCAATACCGGTGCTGATGGCATCGGCGAAAGGTACAGAGTACGACAAAGTACTGGGCCTTGACAGCGGAGCGGACGACTATATAAGCAAGCCGTTTGGCATGCTAGAGCTTGTTGCTAGGGCAAAAGCGCTTATTAGAAGAATAGCTGCAAATAGTAGCGATACACTTACAGTGGGTGATATTAGCATTAATATTGTACAGCACAAGGTGTACGTTAAAGGGCAGGAAATAATATTAACAAGAAAGGAATTTGCTGTTTTACAAACTCTTATGAATAACCCACAGCACGTTATGAGTAGAGATTTATTGCTTACACAAATTTGGGGGTATACCTTTGACGGTGAAACAAGAACAGTAGATGTGCACATGCGCAGTTTAAGAACTAAACTAGGCAGTGCAGGAGCACAAATTGAAACCGTTAGAGGAATAGGTTACAGAATAAGCAGTGTAGCACAGCAAAACGAAATATGAAAAAACGCATTACCAAGGGTTTTACCCTAATAGGAACGAGCGCTGCATTTTTGTGCAGTATTATAGTTTTTTTTGTGTTGCAGTTAAGTGCAAGTAGGCAAATGGAAATTTCGGTGCGAAGCAGCGGCGAGGTTTTAGCGGAAGTTTTTAATAACAACAATATAAGCGCACAAAGCTTGAATATAGACTATAACGACGACTTGCGTGTTACATGGATAGCAAGCGACGGCGAAATATTGTTTGACACTGCATTGGCAACCGAAAACCACGCAGATAGGCCGGAGTTTATAGATGCACTAAATAGCGGCACAGGCGAAGTGAGAAGAGCATCGGACACTTTGAGGCAAGAAACGTTTTACTATGCACAAAAATTAAACGACGGAAGTGTGCTTAGGGTAAGTGCCACAACGCAAAGTGTTTGGGCACACGTGCTTAACATTTTGCCGCTTATTGCCCTTGCCATTGTTTGCGTTGCAATTTTGGCACGTGTGGCATCGGGCGCACTTACAAAACAAATTATGAAGCCAATAGAGGCAATTGACGTAATAAAACCGCTTGAAAACGACGTTTACGACGAATTTACACCTTTGCTTAGGCGCATAAATAACCAAAACACAGAGCTTAACAATCAACTTATACAAGTTGAAAGCATGAGAAACGACATTGCCGCAATTATGAACACTATGACGGAAGGGCTTATATTGTTAAATAATTCAGGGCTTGTTTTAAGTGTAAACCCAAGTGCTTGTAAAATTTTAAACATTGAAAGCGACAGCTCGGTGGGGCAACCACTTTTAGCATTGCATCGAGACGATGTGTTTATAACGCTTGCAAACGCAGTGGAAAAAGGCGAAAACTTACAAACTAAGCTTAACGCCGAGGGCAGAATATACAGGGCAATATTAAGCGTAGCACAAGAGGGCGGCAGCATATTAATGCTTGTAGATGAAACCGAAAAGTGCGAGGCTGAAAAGATAAGAAGAGAGTTTTCGGCAAATGTATCGCACGAGCTTAAAACGCCGCTTCAGTCGATATTAGGTTATGCCGAACTGTTAAAAAACAACATTGTAAACGAAGGCGACAAACAAAACTTTTATAACAATATTTACAAAGAGTGCCAAAGGCTTATAAAGCTTGTTCAGGATATTATAAATTTATCTCGCCTTGACGAGGGCGCAGGCGCAATAGCAAAAGAAAATGTAAATTTATACAGTACGGCAATGCTTGTAAAAAGCGAACTAAAAGAAAAGGCCGCCAAAAAGAACGTTACAATTAAAGTAACTGGAAATAACCAAAATGTGTATGGAATACCCTCGATGCTACACGAGATAGTTTCGAATTTAGTAGACAACGCCATAGCATACAATATAGATGGCGGAACAGTTACTGTGGATGTTTCGAACACAAACAAGGCAACAAAATTGACAGTAAGCGATACTGGTATCGGTATACCTAAAAATCATCAGTCAAGGGTATTTGAGAGGTTTTATAGGGTGGATAAAAGCCATTCTCGCACAACAGGTGGCACAGGCCTTGGCCTTAGCATAGTAAAGCATGCTGTTGCTGTTCACTCAGCAGAAATAAACTTGCAAAGCGAACAGGGAAAGGGCACCGAAATAAGCATACTTTTTGCAGATAATTAAATTAAATAAAGCAATTTAAGCACCTTGCATTTGTATAAAAATACATTTGAACAGGGTGCTTTTTTATATGTACACTTTATATTTTTTTTGGTATAATGAAATATATTAATTAACAGATGATATCAACAACTGTTGACACTATAAAGATAAAGAAACAGTTAGATATAATTGCAATACTTATAAAATTAAACAGTACATAATATATTAAAAAGGAGAGCGCAACTTGACATTTTGTTTTTTTTCGGCGCAGTATTTGCCCACAGTAGGCGGTGTAGAGCGCTATACAGCGAGCCTTGCAAAAAAGCTAATACAAAACGGGCATAAAGTAGTTGTTGTAACAAGCAGCTTAAAAGGCAAAGCAATGTACGAGATATACGAGGGCGTACACGTGTACAGGGTGCCATCGGTGCCATTGCTAAGCGGCCGCTTGCCGTTTGCTGTGCCATTTATTAAATGGTACAAAATAAAAAAACACCTTAAAAAACTTAACATAAACTTTATAACAGTGCAAACAAGGCTTTACCCATTAAGTTTGCTTGGTGTTAATTTTGCAAAACACAATAAAATAAAACATATAGTGGTTGAACACGGTGCAGCACACCTTATAAATGGTGGTATAGTGGGCAAAATGTGCGGTATATACGAGCATGCCCTTATGGCACTTGTTAAAAGGGGAAATACGCAGTTTTTTGGTGTTAGCAAAGCAGCAACAAATTGGCTTTGTCACTTTAATATAAGTACAAATAACACGCTTTACAATGCTGTAAACCCAAACGAACTTTGTAAAAAAGCAAACGAAACAATACAAAAATACGGCAATGAAAAACAGTTTATAAATATGTTAATAAATAAAGCAAAAAAACAAGAGAGAGGACAAACAAATTTACCTACACAGCAATTTACAGATGAAAACGAAACGCAACCACTAAATACAATAGCTTTTAGTGGCAGATTTATACCCGAAAAAGGAATAATGCCACTTATACAGGCATTTAAAAACATACAAAATAAGCACAAAAATGCTGTGCTGTTAATTGGCGGCGGTGGCCCGCAGCAAAGTGAAATACAGCAAAATTTACCACAAAATGCATACATAGTAGGCATGCTTACCTACGAGGAAAATTTGGCGTTTATAAAAAGTGCCGATATATTTTGTCTACCAAGTTTTTCCGAGGGGTTTAGCACAACCGTACTGGAGGCAGCGGCACTTAAAACCGCTATAATAACAACAAACACAGGCGGTAGCCCCGAGCTGATTTTAAACAGCGAGCACGGCATAATAATTGAAGATACAAATGTGCAAACAATTGAAAAGGCACTTGATGAAATGTTGTCGAATAACGAGCTGCGTAAAATTATGACGCAAAAAACGTACGAGGTGTTGTGCAACAACTTTACATGGAACAGTGTGTGTGAAAAACTTACGAAAACAGCGCTGCAATAGATATTATAGCTGTAACATTACAACTATAATATAAACACAACAACAAATGCAAAAATGGCCAGCGCACCTATGCAAAGCGGTATTATTGGCAATTTGTTTGTATTAAAAGGTAAAAGCGAGCGCCTGTAACATACAAGGTTTGCCACGTATTTTTCAGCCTGGCTTTTTTTTACCGATATTTTTACGCCCGGGCAATCGGCTTTAAGCACAACATACACTTTTTCAAAAAATTCGTGCTGTGGGTTTGTTATTTCTATTACCTTCCTGTTAACGCCTTTAATTTGTGCCATAAATTGCTCCGTTTCTTTTATATTTTTAAATAGCTAGCAACCATAATATTAATTTTAGTGCCTTGCTATTACTTTTACTTGTAAAAAAAGCTTTGACAAGTTTGCAAAAAAATAATCACACTAAAATAAAAATTAGTGCGCATAATGTATTATTTAGTTGCAACAACAATTATACATTTTGTAAAAAACCTATTATAATCCAACATGTTGAAAACTCTGTTGAAAGTGTGGAAAAATGCTTATTTTTCAATGTGATAGACATGTTGAATAGTAAAATACGTACTACTTTTCAACAGAATGTTGAAAGTTATCAACAAAACAGAGAGTTAAATAAATAATATTTAAGAAAAATCAATTGGCAAAATAAATAAAAAATATTTTTATTTCAACTATTTTTGTGTTTTTTTAACATAGTGTGATATAGCGTTCTAATTTGTTAAAAAACACAACTCGGTAATGCTTAGCGCCGGTTGCAAAGCCCTATTAATTGCAAGCGCAAGCAGGCAAGATGCATTTAAAATAACTGCGTCAATGTCTTTTGGGGTAACGGCAAGTGCATACTTTTGCTGCGGCCAGTGTGCCATTGTTGGCACGCCAAGGGCAATTACCGGTATACCAAGGCTTTTAAAGTTAATATTGCTGCCGTTTTTGGGGGTTAAACCGGTATTTGTAATTTGAACACTGCAACCCATACGTGTGGGCTCACTTGTACAAAGGCTGTCTATTACCAAAGTGCAGGAGGGCTTTAACTGCTGAACAATGCCCTTAATTATGCTTAAAGTGTCTACACCTGTTGCTCCGGCAACGCCCGGGCTTACAGCGGCAACGCTGCGAAGAGGTATGTCGCTAGTAGTTTTGCTGTTAGTAACAAAAATTTTATCGGCTGTGTTTGGGCCTAACGAGTCGGCTATTATGTTGCGGTTGCCTATGCCAACAACAAGTACACTGCCGTTTTCGGGCAATAGTTTGCGTATTTGCTGTGCTATTGCATTAACAAAGTCTTCTCTTTCGGGGTTAATTTTTTGTAAATTAGGCGTTTCAAGTGTAATATACTTTCCCTTCTCTCGGCGCAAACCCGATTTTAAAATTTCAACGCTTGTAAGTTTAATTTCGCCGTTTATTGCATTAAAAATTTCTACGCCATTGGGCAACTTACCCTTGCGCTTTGAGTATATTTCACACGCAATGTCTGTGTATAAATTTGACATTTAAAATGCTCACTTTCAAATATTTTTATGTTTTTTTTAAAAAACACTTGCTCTCAGCTTAAAAAAGTGGTATTATTAAGTGCAACTGTTTTGGTATTTAAGGAGGTGGTACGATGCCTAACATTAAATCGCAAAAAGATAGAGTTAATCAAACTAAAAAAGAAACCGCACATAATAAAGCTATAAAGTCTAACCTAAAAACAGTCGTCAAAAAGGCAGATGCCGCCATCGCTAAAAGTTCCGCCGATAAAGACGCACAAGTTAAAAATACAATTGCAGCAATAGACAAAGCGGCCTCTAAGGGCGTATTGCATAAAAATACTGCATCTCGCAAGGTTTCAAGGCTTTCAAAAGCTGCAACAAAACAATAGACTTTTTAATTACAGTTAACTCATACAGGCAATGCATAAAGCATTGCCTGCTTTTTTTGCGCCTATTTTAATACAATTGCTTTTAAAGTAAAAAACATTTAGGTAATAACAATAATGTGTATTAGGCAAATTAGTGCGCAAAAGGCGTGTTTTGGCAGTAATTAATATTTGTTGTTATCTTGTTTGGTCTTTGCTTTTAGCAAATAGGCAGGCAATAAACCCACAAAGCAAAGAAAGTGTAACACCGCCCGATGCTGCGGCAAGGCCGCCCGTAATAGCGCCTAGCAATCCGTTTTCGTCTACTGCTTTTTGCACACCCTGTGCAAGCACGTGGCCAAAGCCTAAAAGGGGAACACTAGCTCCACTGCCTGCAAATTGTTGCAAAGGAGTAAACAGCCCAAGTGCGCTTAATATTACGCCCGATACAACAAATCCCACCAGTATTCTTGCGGGGGTAAGCTTAGTATAGTCAATAAGCAACTGGCCTACCACACACAGTGCGCCGCCTACAACAAATGCCCAAAAATAATTCATTTTGCTTAAAATCCTTTCTTTAGCACGTTAAAAAATTTGCAAACTAAAATTAAAAATATTTTGTGTGTTAATAATTTTATAATTGCTGTATTGTAAATTTAATTAAAAGTGCTACTTATGTGCGCCAAGTGCGCAATAGATGGTATTGCCTCGCCTTGTAAAAAAGTTGTTTGGCTCATAAGCGCACCTGTTGATAAAAACAGTACATCATTTAGCTTACCGCTTTTAATTTTTGGCAAAACATCACAGCAAAGCACACACGCACTGCACGCAGCACCGCTTGCGCCCGATTTAACATTTTGCTTTTCTAAATCGAAAATAGTTAGGCCGCAATCTTGGTGGTTGTGCAAATTAATACCCTCTTTTTTTAAAATTTCCAATAGTAAGTTGCTTCCAACCATGCCAAGGTCGCCTGTATAAATGGCGTCAAAATCGTCGGGCGTTTTTGATGTATCCTTCAAATGCTTTATAATAGTGTCGGCGGCAGCAGGTGCCATTGCCGCACCCATATTGTTAATATCGTTAATATTGTAATTTTGAACAGTTCCAAAAGTAACACTTTTAACATACGGAGCACTGTTTTGCTGTGCAAGTATTGCCGCACCGGCACCTGTAACTGTCCACTGCGAGGTAGGGGTTCTCTTTCCTCCGTACATAAGTGGCGTGCGGTATTGGCGTTCGGCGGCACAAAAGTGGCTACTGCTCATTGCTGCGGCATTTGTAAATGCGCCACTGCAAACAAGGCATGCCGCAAGGCTAATGGCTTGCGTAATTGTGCTGCAAGCGCCGTACAAACCTATAAGCGGCACATCAATTTCGCTCATGGCGTAGTGGGTTGCTGTACATTGACTTTGTAAATCTCCGGCAAATACACCTTGCAAATCACTTGGTTTTAAGCCTGCTTTTTGCGCTGCGGTATAAAGGCATTGTTGTGACATGCGGCTCTCGGCTTTTTCCCACGTTTTTTCGTCGCACTTTGTATCGGTAAAAAGCACATCAAACTGCTGTCCAAGTGGGCCCTCGCTCTCTTTTTTTCCTCCTACTGCTGCATACGATATTATACTTACCGGGTTTGTTAATTTTATTGTGTTATTTGTGCGCTCCATTAAACTATACCTCCTAATGAAAGAAAGTAATACACAACGCCCCATATAAAACTTGCAATTGTACCGTACACAACAACAGGGCCTGCTATTAAAAACATTTTTGCACCAACACCGGTTATAAGTCCTTCACATCTAAATTCTATTGCCGGCGAAACAACGGCGTTTGCAAACCCTGTTATGGGCACAAGTGTGCCGGCTCCCGCTTTTGTGGCAAGTTTTTGGTACAAACCCAAACTTGTTGCAATTGCACTAAGGCATATTAAACTTGCATTTACAAGCAGCGATACGCTGCCTAAACTAAACTGTAAATGTACAAATACAGTGTGCATAACTTCGCCCAAAAGGCAAATTGCACCACCAATTAAAAAAGCAAATACACAGTCCTTTAGCGATGAAGATTTTGGTGCTTTTTGCTTTTCAAGCTTGCTGTATTCTTCCTTTGACATTTTCATAAAAAACTAAGCCCCCTTAAATTTATAGTTTAATTTTCCCTATATTGTTTTAAATATGTAAAAATTTAACTTAAAAAATAAAAGCAGTGCGATTTACAACTTGGTAACAAAATAATGCTAAACTTTATAAAGTTAATAATTACAAGGCAATTAAAAAGTTAATTTGCAAATATTTGCAAAATATTGTAAAATTAAAGTGTATTTATTTATAAAAAGTAAGTTTTATATAAACGGAGGCTTGTAAGTGCAAAAATTTTTTAAAAGATTTATAAAACGTATACAGCGTTTAATTGAGAACGTGAAAAAGGGCAGTGTTGTTGACATTGCACTTTTAATAACAGGTGCGGCGCTTGTGCTTACAATAGTAACAATAGTTGTTGTAATGATTGTTAATGGAATTAGCGGTGAAAGCCAAGATGCGAGCAACTTGCAAAGCGGCGCAAGCGGACAGTACAACAGTGCCGACAGAAACCAAAGTATTGCACAAGGGCAAAGCCAAAGCACGGTAAATCCGTTTGGAGGTACGTCACAAGGTTCATCGTCTTCAACGGCTACACAAGGTGCCTCACAAAGTACTGCTAGCTCGTCGACTACTACAACAGCTGCAAATACTTCGTCGTCATCAACGGCCGCAACAACAACGCCAACACCTGCGCCCGACCCCACACCCGAGCCTGAAACACCGCACGAGCACACATACCCCGCTGAATGGACACGCCTTGCACACGTGTGCCAACCCGGCCTTGAAGAGAGAAGATGTACATCGTGTAGCGAAACAACTGAGGGACATATACAAACAAGGTCAGTGCTTGCAATTGCCGAACACGACTGGGGCGAGCAAACACCTGTTTACGATGAAGATGGAAGTACTGTTGTAGGCTTTAGCCAAACGTGTTCTGTTTGTAAATCGATATGGACAGAGTACTATGAAACGGCGCAGAGCACACCGGAAAGTGGAACTTAAACAAGAAACATGAATAACAAATAAAAAGCAGCCTTACGGGTAATTAACCCGTAAGGCTGCTTAATTTTTATAGTTTAGTGTTAAAATTATATAAGCGATATTGCCTCGTTTAAATCGGCAACAATATACGAGGACAGCCTTTTCATTTCGGCATCCGGCTCGTCCATATCGGGAACCATAACAGTGTAACAACCTGCACTACTTGCCGATTTTACACCGTTAAAGCTGTCTTCAAACGCAATGCAATCGTCGGCACTAACGCCAAGGCGCTTAGCTGCAAGAAGAAATATTTCGGGGTTTGGTTTGCTGTTTTCAACCTCATCGCCGCCCACAACAAGTGTTATGTATTTCTCAACATCTGCAACTTTTAAATTGCGAGCTATCTTTTCTTTATTAGTACTGGAGGCAACGGCAACGGGTATGTTTTTACTTTGTGCGGCTTTTAAAAACTCTACAAGCCCTGTTTTTATAGGCACTTGTTTGTTAAGCATTTCGTTCATTCGTACATTAATTTTACCTGTTATCTCATCGTAAGGAAATGAGTCGCCGAAAAATCCCATAAAAGTATCTCTGCACCCCTGCTTGTTTTTTCCACGAATTTGCTTTAGATGTTCTGATGTTACAGGAAATTTTTCATCGCCACATAACTCCATCCAAATAGTATCCGACAATCTTTCTGTATCAAACATTAAACCATCCATATCAAGTAAAATTGCTTTGTATTTCATAGTACTCCTCATTTAACTTAAAAATTTATTTTACACACTGTTATTGTATCACAGTATTAAATTTTGTCAAAGCACATTTTTTTAGTAATGTGTATTTTTAATGGAGTACAGTGAAAAATTTATACAAATATAATTATTATTTAAAGCACAATATTGCAATTGGTGTTAATAGCGGTTATAATATACTCTATATAAAATTTTTCAGTGGGGGATTTTAAGTGTTAAATATATCGATTACTAAAACTCAACCGCCAAAACAAAAGCCAAGCGAAAACAACTTGGGATTTGCAAAACATTTTACCGATCATATGTTTATTATGGACTATGAAACAGGTAAAGGCTGGCATAACGAGCGCATCATACCGTATCAAAATTTGTCGCTTGATCCTGCAAGTGTAGTGTTTCACTATGCACAAGAGGCATTTGAAGGACTGAAGGCATACAGAACAAAAGACGGAGAAGTAAAGCTTTTTAGGCCCGATTGCAACGCTCAGCGCATGATTGATACATGCGATAGAATTTGCATGCCACCCATACCGAAAGAAGACTTTGTTCAAGCGGTAAATGCAATTGTAAATGTAGACAGGGATTGGGTGCCAAGTCAGCCCGATACAAATCTTTATATACGCCCGTTTATTTTTGCAACAGATGTTGGCCTTGGCGTTCATGCATCAGATAAATATTACTTTATAATTATATGTGCGCCATCTGGTGCATATTATAAAGAGGGAATAAACCCAATTCGTATTTTTGTAGAGAATAACTACATTAGAACAGCGCCCGGACTTACAGGAAATGCAAAGTGTGGCGGAAATTATGCGGCAAGCATAAAATCGGCGCACCTAGCACAAGAAAAAGGTTTTGCACAGGTGCTTTGGCTTGACGGTGTAGAGCGCAGATACATTGAAGAAGTTGGCAGTATGAATATATTTTTTAAAATTGACGGAACAATTTATACAGCTGAATGCGGCGATACTGTTTTACCGGGAGTTACAAGGCGCAGCTGCATAGAGCTTATGAAGGACTGGGGATACAAAGTAGTTGAGGGCAAACTGGATATTGCCGATGTTATGGCTGCATCGAAACAGGGCAAATTAGAAGAAGTGTTTGGCACGGGCACAGCAGCGGTTGTTAGCCCGGTTAAAGAGCTTGTGTATAAAGATGAAAGTGCCTTTATAAGCGACACAATAGGCGAACTTACACAAAAAATTTACGATACAATAACAGGTATACAATACGGACGATTGGCAGACGATAAACACTGGACAGTTACCGTAAAATAAAAAAACAATGCAATAAAAATTTTGGAGAGTGATGATTTGGATACCCAAGGGCCCAGTACCTATATAGTGTTTTTTTTATTAATTGCACTATCGGCTTTTTTTTCGGCAAGCGAAACGGCGCTTTCGTCGGCAAATAAAATTAGGCTTAAAACAAAAAGCGACAACGGAAGTAAAATGGCGGCATCGGCGCTTAGGCTTGTAGAGGATTTTGACAGAACACTATCGGCTATATTAATAGGAAACAACATAGTTAATATAAGTTCGGCATCTCTTGCAACAATAGTTGCAACAGCATTGCTGGGAGAGAGCGGAGCGGCGGTTGCTACTGGAGTTGTAACTGTAATTGTGCTAATTTTTGGCGAAATATTGCCAAAAAGCTATGCTAAAGACAATGCCGAGGCTGTAAGCATAGCCATTGCGGCCCCACTTCAGTGGATGAAAGCTTTTTTGCGCCCTATTATATGGGTTTTTGTACAAATAAAACGCCTGCTAACCGGTAGGCGCTCAACCGAGCTTAACGTTTTGCCAAGCGTTACCGAAGACGAGCTTAAAACAATTATAGAAACTGTTGAAGAAGAGGGCGTTTTAAACAGCAGAGAAACAGATATTATTCAAAGTGTAATAGAGTTTAACAGCATTACGGTGCAAGATATTCTAGTTCACCGTGTGGATATGGCTGCCGTGGATGTACATGCTACGGACGATGAGATAATATCGCTTTGTGTGCACAAAGGCTTTAGCCGTATACCTGTATTTGACGGTAGCATAGACAATATTATAGGTGTATTGTATGCAAAAGATTTACTTTCGGCACTTAGCCAAAACAGAGAAATAAACCCAAGACGAATGAAAAGAGACGTTATGTTTGTGTATAAAACAAAACGTATAAACGATTTGCTTACAGAGCTAAGGCATAAAAAACAGCAAATGGCTATTGTAACCGACGAACACGGCGGCACTTTAGGGCTTGTTACAATGGAAGATATACTTGAAGAACTTGTAGGCGAAATATGGGATGAAACAGATAAGGCCGAAATTGCTGTTAGAAGAATAGACGCTACACGCTGGCTTGTTATGGGAGATACCCACATAGACGATTTGTTTGAGGAAATTCATTATGTAGACAAAAACTTTGAGTGCGAGGCAACAACTGTGGCAGGTTGGGCGCTAGAGCAATTTATGAGAATACCTGAGACAGATGATACATTTAAATACAAAAATTTATACGTTACCGTTAATAAAATGGACGACAACAGAATTGAAAGCGTAACAGTTGAAATTAAGGGCAAATAGTAAATATTATTTATATTAGCCTTAGCTAATATAAATTGGCATGTGGCTATGCCACACCATAAAATAAGTTATAAATAATCCTTGCAGAATTTAGGATTATTTATATAACAACTAGTAATGTTATAACAAATATTACTAGTTGTTATTTTTTGCGCAAAAATAAATAGCTTTAAAAAGCATTATGTTATAAATTCTACAAATAAGCTACCTATTTTAATATAAACAAGTAAACTATTTTATTGCAAAAAAAGCAATTATGTGCAATACTTGTAATATAAATAGATACTGTTTTTAGTACTGTAAAATAAGTATAGCAAAGTTATATTTAATAGAACTATTTTGGAGGGTTGAAATATTAAAACAGATAGCGAAATAATAGGCAATTTTATTGCCGATATGAGAAAAGAAAAGCAACTGACACAAAAACAATTGGCTAAAAAACTAAATGTGTCGGATAAAACAGTTAGCAAGTGGGAGCGAGGCGTTAGCTTGCCCGACATACTTTTAATAGTGCCGCTTAGCGAGCAGCTTGGTGTTACAAGCACCGAGCTGCTGTCGGGTGAGCGTGCAGGGCAAAGCAGTGCATTTAACGCGTTACAAATAGACGGCGTGCTTAAAGAGCTTACGCAAATATCTAAAAATAAAACGCTTTTTATACCGGTAAAAAAAGGCAATGCAATTTTAGTAGTGTTAAACACACTTTGCTTTGTAACTTTCATTTTATTTTTAAGTTTTGCGTTTTTTACATCGGCAAATATTCAAATTATAGATGAAGTTTACTACCCCGTAGTAGGCCCTACGTTTAATGCGCTTTCAATACTATTAATTGCTTTAAATGCATTTGTTTTAATGCTTACGCTGTTGTTTTTTAACAGAAAGAGCTTTATATATGTTTTTTCGATAGTTCATTACTTAAGCGCGGCAATTTCGGTATTTTATTTTAAAAACTTTCTTACAAGTTTAGATGTAAGCTTAACTTTTAGTATTAACAATATGTTTTTCATGTGTGTATTAATTTATGTGCTTGGCGTTGCAGTTGCTGTAATATTAAACATAATTGCATGGTTTAAGTATTACCGCAAAAACGACGTTTAGCACAACAAAAGTACATAAATTTTATAATGTTAAATATTTTTTTAATTGATTTTAAGCTTTAGTTGATGTATACTTATAAATACAGTAAATAAACGAACAATTTATTTTTTTGGAGGTATATTTTATGCTTGTTAATGCAACACAAATGCTACAAAAGGCAAGAGATGGCAAATATGCGGTAGGACAATTTAACATAAACAATTTAGAGTGGACAAAAGCGGTTTTGCTTGCAGCACAAGAGATGAACAGCCCTGTAATTTTGGGTGTATCAGAGGGCGCCGGAAAATACATGACAGGCTTTAAAACTGTTACAAGCATGGTTAGCGCCATGATTGAAGGTTTAAATATAACAGTGCCCGTGGCTTTGCACCTAGACCACGGCAGTTACGATGGCACACTTGCATGTATCGAGGCAGGTTTTAGCTCGGTTATGTTCGACGGTAGCCATTACGCAATTGAAGAGAACAAACAAAAAACAACAGAAATTGTTAAAATAGCACACGCTAAGGGTATCTCGGTAGAGGCTGAAGTTGGCAGCATTGGCGGAGAAGAAGACGGCGTTGTGGGCGCAGGCGAAATTGCAGATGCAGCTGAGTGCGCAATGATTGCCGGCCTTGGAATAG
>CAYJLZ010000027.1:16163-20549 GCA_964371265.1 uncultured Bacteroides sp.
CGGTGTATACCCTGATAATTGGCAAGGGCTTGCGTTTGACGCACTGCAAAAAATAAACGAGCAAACTAACAACATACCACTTGTACTGCACGGCGGCACAGGTATACCCGACGAGATGATTAAAAAGGCAATTAGCCTTGGCGTTTGCAAAATTAATGTTAATACAGAGTGTCAACTTACATTTGCACAGGCAACAAGAGAGTATATTGAGGCTGGTAAAGACAAGCAAGGTAAAGGTTACGACCCAAGAAAATTACTTGCACCGGGCGTACAAGCCATTGTAGACACAGTTAAAGAAAAAATTGAACTATTTGGCTCGAAAGATAAAGCGTAATAACAACATTATAGATAAAAAACGGCATAGGTATTGTAAACCTATGCCGTTTTTGTTTTGTACACTTTTAGCGCTTGATGTTTTAAATGGCAATATTTAAAACATGTCAAATTATAATCAGTTCTACACATTTTTATTTTGGCATATATATTTTTAGCTTTACTTAAGTGGAATGTTATATGCCGGAGGATAAAATGAAAAAAGTGAAAATGAATATCTCAGATAGAATATTATCATTATTAATAATAATTTTTACAATACTTAGCTTAATATTTGCATCAAATGTTATAAGCTTTTCAAATATATTACTGGCACTTTTTGGAGCAATTATTGCACCAAACGCAGCTTTTAGCTCGGGGTTACAATATATTAATTCCATAAATGCAGTAACACAGCACAGTATATTAGGAAGTAGCCAAAGCGTGTATTCGTTTACCCAAGTACCCATTTTAAACCAAAATAATCAGCAAAACTCACAACAAGCAAATCAGCCAAGCACACAATATGTCGATAACCAAAATACTAATCAAGACGATACATCTCAGTTGCCGACTGAGGAGCAGCTCATACCAAGTGGAGCTATAAGTATATCACAGGCAACATATACACAGGGAACGACAAGTAATTATGTGCAAACGCAATACGCATCTATTTTAAACGTAACGTCTTTGACTGCACAAGAAATAAGTGCACAAGTTTTACTGCCCTTGCCGTTTGAAATACAGTTTAATTCAAACGAGCCACAAGTATTAATTATGCATACACATACAACAGAAACATTTGAACTTGAAGATAAAAACTATACATACCCCGAATTTACCGCCAGAAGCACCGATAATTCAATAAATATTAGTGCTGTGGGCCAGGTAATAGCAACCCAGCTTAACAACGCAGGAATTAACACCTTGCACGATACTACCCTGCACGACTATCCAAGTTATAACGGAAGCTACGATAGAAGCTATGAAACCGTACAGCAATATTTAACCCAGTACCCAAGCATAAAAGTAGTTATAGATGTGCACAGAGATGCAATACAAAAACAAGATGGCACAAGAATAAAACCGGTTGCAGAAATAAACGGACAACAAGCAGCACAAGTAATGATTATAAGCTGTGCCGATTACGATGGCAACATACCGAATTATATGCAAAACCTTACTTTTGCGGCAAACTGGCAAGATGAAATGGAAAAAATGTATCCCGGCCTTACTCGTCCGGTGCTTTTTGATTATAGATACTACAACCAAGACCTGACAACCGGAAGCTTGCTGCTGGAAGTAGGTGGGCACGCAAATACGCTGCAAGAGGCACTGTACAGCGCACAGCTTGTTGCAAACTCACTTGTATCTTTGTTTTTGGGCGGATAATTGCGGTAAAATAAAACAGCGCTATTAAAAATAGCGCTGTTTTATTTATGTTAAGTTTTAAAACTTTGTTTTGGTTTTAGCCGGTAAATGTATATTACGCAAAATGCATACTTCTTTTTGCAAAAAACAATTAGCTGTTAAGCTTGTACACATAATAAAGCCCGTCTAAAATAATGTGGGGCATTAAATTTATTTTATGCTTACAGTGCGGTACAATAAGAGAACTTGCTCCGCCTGTTGCAATAATATTTGCAGTTGTATTCATCTCCTGTAAAAATTTATCAATCATACCGCTTATCATACATGCGCTGCCGTACACAAACCCGCTTTGCATACTGTGTACGGTATTTGTACCTATAACAAGTTTGTTTTTAGGCTCTTTTAACGCTATGCCGCCAAGTGCACTTGCGTTTTTTGTAAGTGCATTTATGCTAATAAACACACCGGGCATTATGCTGCAGCCAAGTATATCGCCGCTCTCGTTTACAGCTGTAATTTTTGTTGCTGTTCCCATATCTATAATTATAGCGGGTAAAAGGCCTTTTGCTTTTGCGCCTATTGCCCCGGCTACTAAATCAAGCCCCATTTCGCTGGGATTATCTATTTTTATATCTATGCCCGTATTTAAATTATGAGTCAGCAAAAGTGTTTCAACATCGAATACGGTTTTTACGGCGCTTTCAATTTTATGTGTTATGTTTGGTACAACGCTGCTTAATACCGCACCCTCTACAATGTTTTTATTTATGCTATGCAAGTTTAGTACACCTTTTATTTGTAATGCATACTGGTCGCTCTCAAGGTTTGTGTTGGTTGCAAGGCGTGTTGAAAATATAAGCTTGTCGCCCTTATATGCGCCAATTACAATATTAGTGTTGCCTATGTCTATTGCAAGTATCATGTTTTGTAAATCTCCGTATCAAGATTATTATACGTATTCATCGCTAAAAATTTCTACATATTTTTCGCACGATTTGCTTTGTAAATAAAACGCACCCATTGCAAAAAATATAAATGTTGCAAGTGCAAAAATCAAATTAAGTGTTAATCTCATATATATGTGTTACTCCTTTTATAAATATATTATTAATATGGAACAATTATAAAACTGTCTGCTCCTTTTTGTGTAAGTGCGCTCTCGCCCTGTGGCACACCAAAAGCCGAACCAAACGCTTTTTCGCTTAGCGAATATATAAAAAAATTGCCTACAAATACAGTATTGTTTTTTATGCTTACATTAAACGCTTTTTTAAAAATATTGCCGCCAATTGTAAAGTTTACGCTCCAATAGTCGCCTTGCTCATCACTTCCGGTAGTAACGGGGCTTTGATTAATATATTTTTCGTTTACATCAATATTGCCACTTGATGGGATTTGAATATTACCACTTACCTTTGTGTACTTACCGGCAACAATTTGCAAAACCGACTCACTGTCGATATATGACAGGCTAAGTGCAACACGGCTATCTTCTTCGGGACACTCATCAAAACAAGTAAAACTGCAATGCAAATCGCCGCCATATGCATAACATCGCATATAGGTATATACATTATCTCTTTTAGCATTGCCCAAGTAATGCGTAATTTTTAAAACGGGAACAGTTTCCATAAGCAACGGTGTTTTGCTGTTGGTAATGAAATACGGCAAATGTACTCCCCCTCATAGGCAAATTATAGCACAAACAAAAAGTTATCGCAAGCGCAATAAGTTTGCTGTTTTTATAATAAAAAGTAAAAAAATGTAAAATAAACTTGTTAATAATTTAATTTACATTGACTATATAAATTTTAGTGTTAAAATAATAATGTTGGTGTTAAGCAAACGCAACTTAATTTGTAAATTGTATATAAAGTGCCTGTTTTTTGGTGTGTTGTACAGCTATTATAATTAACAGGTTTAAAAAAGTTATTATTGTTATGGCTGCGCTATGCATGGCAATGTATAGGTATTTTGCTTATTTACTGCACTTAACCATAAAATTATATAAATAAATTAAAAGTAATTAATTATGTTAAAAAAGCTGTTTGTGCATATAATATGTACAAAAAAAGCTAATAACTATAAACGAATGGGGGAAACAACTTGAAACGTAGCGCACTGGGTGCACATGTCGGACATCACAAAGCTACAGCTTACAAGGCTACGGCTGTAATGCCACTGCCAAAAAAAATAGTATTGCCTATGCAAATGCACATAGGTGCGCCCTGCAAGCCGACAGTAAAAAAGGGCGATAAAGTTTTGGTAGGAACAGTTGTAGGTAAGGCAGAGGGGTTTGTTAGTGCCGATATACACAGTGGTGTTTCGGGTGAGGTAACCGAAATAGGCAGTTTAAAATATGCAAACGGCGCAAGTGTGCAAACCGTTGTAATTATACCCGATGGCTTGCAACAAATGTGTAAAGACATAAAACCGTTTGAGGTTACAGATGCAAATTCACTTGTTAGTGCAGCACAAAAGTGTGGGCTTGTTGGCCTTGGGGGAGCGGGCTTTCCGACAGCGGTAAAGCTGGCACCTAAAAATTTAAGCGAAATTGATACGCTTATAATTAACGGTGCCGAGTGCGAGCCTTATATTACTGCCGACAACAGGGAATTTTTAGAATGCCCTGATACTGTGCTTAGCGGTATAGATGCTGTTAAAACCGCACTTGGTATAAAAAAGGTTGTTATAGGAATAGAG
>CAYJLZ010000027.1:20559-20812 GCA_964371265.1 uncultured Bacteroides sp.
AAACGACAGCGACATTAAAATAATGCCTCTTGCAAGCAATTATCCTCAGGGCGCAGAGAAAGTGCTTATACACAAAACAACAGGCAGAGAGGTAAAGCGCGGAACATTGCCTGCAAACTCGGGTGTTATAGTAATGAACGTTACTACGGTAAGCACACTTGGCAAGTTTATAAATACGGGTATGCCACTTACTAAAAAACGCCTTACGGTAGAGGGCAGTTGCGTTAATAAAAAACAAAATGTAGAGGTTATT
>CAYJLZ010000028.1:0-6531 GCA_964371265.1 uncultured Bacteroides sp.
GTTTGCCTGAATTTGCATACTCTCCTCGGGACCCATAAATATACGCTTGCCGTCAATATGAGAGTTAAACATAACGCCTTCTTCTGTTATCTTGCGCAGTTTTGAAAGGCTGAAAACTTGAAAACCGCCACTGTCGGTTAAAATAGGGCCGCTCCACTTAGTAAATTTGTGAAGACCTCCCAATTTGGCTATTTTTTCATCACCGGGCCTTAGGTGCAAATGGTAAGTATTGCAAAGCATAACCTGGCAGCGGTTTTGCTGTAAATCAAATGAGGACAGTCCTCCTTTAATTGCAGCTGCCGTAGCAACGTTCATAAATGCGGGTGTTTGCACTGTGCCATGTACAGTTTTAAATTCTCCGCGCCTTGCATTTTCTTGTGTTTTTATAAGTTTATACATATATTTTTTACTGTTCCTTTTCAAAATTTGCTATATACATAGCGTCTCCGAATGAAAAAAATCTGTAATTTTCTTCAATGGCTGTTTTGTATGCGTTCATTGTGTTGTCGTATCCGCAAAATGCCGATACAAGCATTATAAGGGTACTTTCCGGTAAGTGAAAATTAGTAATTAAACCGTCTAAAACCTTAAACTCATATCCCGGATAAATAAAAATATCAGTGTCGCCGCTACTTGCAATAACGCTGCCATTTTTTGCGGCGCACGCTTCAAGAGTACGGCAACTTGTAGTGCCTACACCAACAACTCTTTTTTTATTTTTCTTTGTTTTTTCTATGGCATCTACCGTTTGCTGTGGTATTGTGTACCATTCGCTGTGCATTTTGTGGTTTAGTATGTTGTCTTCCTTAACAGGCCTAAATGTGCCCAGCCCCACATGTAGCGTTACGTAAGCTATATTTACACCTTTTTGCTTTAGGCTTTTAAGCAAGCTTTTTGTAAAATGTAAGCCTGCTGTCGGTGCGGCGCTACTGCCTATTTCTTTTGCATACACTGTTTGGTACTGAGATGCATCCTCAAGTTGTTTTTGAATATAAGGAGGAAGAGGCATTTTACCAAATTTATCTAGCTTTTCGTATATTGTATCTGTATCGTATGTAAATTTTACAAGCTTATTTCCGTCTTGTAAAGTTTGCATTATTTTTGCCTTAAGGCTCCCATCGCCAAACAAAACAGTTGCGTTTTCCTTAAGTCTTTTACCGGGCTTTGCCAGGCACTCCCAAATATCTGTGCTTGTCTGACGTAAAAGCAATAATTCGCATACAGCACCGCCGGGCTCCTTTGTGCCTATTAGCCTAGCGGGCAAAACCTTCGAATTGTTTAGTATAAGCAAGTCTCCGCTGTTTAATAAATTTAATATATTATAAAATTGGCGATGATTAATTTTACCGGTGTACCTATCAACGCACATAAGTTTAGATGCATCTCTTGGCTCACAAGGGGACTGTGCAATTAGTTGCTCGGGCAAATCAAAATAAAAATCATTTTTTTGCATTTTTTTACACTCTTTCATTGACAATATAGTTAATTTGTTATATCATATGTGTAAGGTAGTTTGGCATTTGTTTAAGCCATTAAAGCCAAATAGCTATTACATTTTAATATATTTTACAGAGGTTGCAAGATGCATAAGTAGTACCTGTGTTATAAGCTGTGCTTGCTAGATTGCCAAATCGTACATACAGTTGCAAAAGGGTATCTTGCCGAAGGGATTTGGTAGGCAGTCAAGTCCTTGGGACTATCGTCGAAAGGCATAGGACTGTCGCCATTATTAAATTTGGCGGTGAGCTGTATAAGTGCAATCTTAGTTATTATATTGCATTTTCTGCCGGTTTTCAAGCCGGTTTTTTTATTTTATCTATTTTTTATGCATATAATTTAAATATATTACAATTTTTATTAAGCATTACAATAGTAAAAGTAAAATTTAAAAATATTAAAATATTAAAATTGAAACTAAGTTTTTCGCATTTTTACACAAGCGAAAAACACCGCACGGTAAAAATATTAAAGTTGATTACTTGTGCATGAAAGGAAAGGTTATTAATATGAAAAAATTTAATGTAGGCATTGTAGGGGCAACCGGAATGGTTGGGCAAAGGTTTGTTTCGTTGCTTAGCTGTCACCCATGGTTTAATATTACGGCTGTTGCAGCCTCGCAGCGCAGTGCAGGTAAAACTTACGAGCAGGCAGTGGGCAATCGCTGGGCTATGGCGGAAGAAATGCCAACAGATATAAAAAACATGATTGTATTAAATGCAGCAGATGTAAACGAAGTTGCAAGTAAAGTTGACTTTATTTTTTGTGCAGTAGATATGAAAAAAGACGAGATAAAGGCACTTGAAGAGGAATATGCAAAAGCAGAATGCCCTGTTGTATCTAATAATAGCGCACATAGAATGACAAAAGATGTGCCGATGATTGTTCCTGAAATTAATGATGATCATACAGATGTTATAAAATATCAAAGAGAGAGACTTGGAACAAAGCGCGGTTTTATTTCAGTGAAATCGAACTGCAGTTTGCAAAGCTATGTGCCGGCGCTTCACCCGTTAATGGACGAATTTGTTGTTACAAAGAGCCTTGTTTGTACATATCAAGCAATATCGGGAGCAGGAAAAACTTTTGAAACTTGGCCTGAAATGCAGGACAACTGCATACCATTTATTGGGGGAGAAGAAGAAAAGAGTGAAAAAGAACCGTTAAAATTATGGGGTAAAGTAGAAAACGGTGAAATTGTACTTGCAAAATCTCCTAGTTTAACAGCACAGTGCTTTAGGGTAGCTTGCACTGATGGACATATGGCAGCCGTGTTTGTTAGTTTTGAAAAGAAACCAACAATTGAGCAAATAAAGAGCAAATGGGCAAAATTTGAAGGTGCCGCTCAAAAATTAAATTTGCCAAGCGCACCAAAACAATTTTTACACTATTTTGAAGAGGAAAATCGTCCGCAAACTAAACTTGACAGAGATAACGAAAATGGAATGGCTGTTTCAATTGGCAGACTGAGAGAAGACACACAATACGATTACAAATTTGTTTGTCTTTCACATAACACATTAAGGGGTGCAGCTGGCGGGGCTGTGCTACTTGCAGAATTGTTGGCAGAAAAGGGATATTTCGACAGATAAAATGCATTGTAGACGAATACTAATTACAAACCCCAAAATTAAAGTTAATTATATATAAAAGCAGTTGGGTTTGTGTTGTGTTTCAAAAGCTTAATTTCACAAAATAAAAAATTAAATTTATCTTTGCTGTTTTGATAAATTTAATTTAAATAATTATTTATAAAGCGGCAGAATGGAGCAAATTATGAAAAAGTGTATTTTTAAGGGCTCAGGCGTTGCAATAATTACACCTATGCTTGAAAACGGAGATATTAATTACCCTGTTTTTGAAGAGCTTATTGAATTTCAAATATCAAACGATACAGATGCAATTATAGTTTGCGGAACAACCGGTGAAGCATCGGGACTTGATGATGATGAGCATTTAAGTGCTATTGAATTTGTTGCAAAAAAAGTAAATAAGCGAATACCCGTTGTTGCAGGCACTGGAGGTAACGATACAAGGCATGCAATTAATCTATCTTGCGAGGCAGTTAACCGTGGAGCAGATGCACTTTTGCTAGTTACCCCATACTACAATAAAACAAACCAGTCGGGGCTTATTACGCACTATAATAAAATTATTAATGCAGCTGGTATACCTGCAATTTTGTACAATGTGCCATCCAGAACAGGCATGACAATAAACCCTGAAACATACAAGGAACTATCTAAAAACGAGCTTGTGGTTGCTACAAAAGAGGCAAGCGGTAACATAACAGCAATTGCAAAAACAATTGCTTTGTGTGGGCAAGACCTCGGGCTATACTCGGGCAATGACGACCAAATTGTTCCCATATTGTCGCTTGGTTCGTACGGTGTAATATCGGTACTTGCAAATGTTGCACCAAAGCAAACACATGATATGTGCGAGTTGTACCTAAAAGGAAATGTTAAAGAGAGTTTAAAGTTGCAACTTGAATATATAGAACTTATAACGGCACTGTTTTCAGACGTTAACCCAATACCTGTAAAAGAGGCAATTAATATGATGGGGTACAGTGCAGGTAAATGCAGATTGCCGCTTGGTGAGCTAAGTGAAACAACTAAGAAAACACTTTACAACGCCATGAAAAATGCCGGATTTGCAAAATAAAAGTTAACGGAGTAAATTTTTATGACAAAAATTATTTTAAGTGGAATTCACGGTAGAATGGGCAAAGTTTTGCAAGAGTTAATTTCAAAAAGAGATGATTGTAAAGTTGTGGCAGGAATTGACAATTTTTCAAAATCGTGCGATGTACCTGTGTTTTCTTCGTTAAATGAATGTGATATAAACGCTGATGTAATTATAGATTTTTCAAATGCAAGCGCTGTTGATTCTTTAGTACAAACATGTTGTACCAAAGGTATTGCCTGTGTAATTTGTACAACGGGCCTAGATGAAAAAACTATTAAAAATATAAAAAGTGCAAGTGAAAAAACAGCAATTTTTAAAAGTGCCAACATGTCGCTTGGAATTAATGTTTTAATTGCACTTGCAAAAAAAGCTAATGCGCTTTTTGGCATACAGTACGAAGTGGAAATTATAGAAAAACACCACCACAATAAGGTGGACGCACCAAGCGGAACCGCCATTATGATTGGTGATGCAATAATTGAAAGCTCGAAAAATGAATACTACTATAAATATTCTCGAAATGAACAGCGCGAAGAGAGAAATCCACTGGAAATAGGCATGCATGCCGTTAGGGGCGGCAGTATAGTGGGCGAGCACGATGTGCTGTTTTGTGGACCCGATGAGGTTGTTACATTGTCGCACAGTGCGGCATCTCGCAATGTATTTGCAAACGGTGCTATAAGCGCAGCGCTGTTTTTGCACGGTAAAAAACCCGGACTTTATAATATGGAAGATTTAATTAACAGATAAAATTAGAAAAAATTTAATATCATTAATCGCTGTCGTCATCTTCGCTTTTTATTTGTGTTGTTTTTTCTTGCCTTTTGGGTGAGTCAAACTTCACATTTGCAAAAGGGGAGGAGTCGGCAGCCTTTTTTAAGTTATCGCTGTTTAAATGTGTGTAAATTTCAGTTGTAGAAACATGAGCATGTCCTAAAATTTCTTTTAAAGCAAGCATATCAACTTTGCCCTCTTGGTACATCAATGTTGCAGCTGTATGGCGTAATTTATGTACCGAATAGCCTCTATCGCTAAGGCCTGCCGATTTTAGGCAGTTTTCAACAATTTGCTGTACTCGCCTTGCCGAAAGTCTGTTGCCGGTTTTTCTAGACACAAATAATGCCTTTTCATCTTTTAAGTTAGTAAGTTTTGCCCTTTCTTTAATCAATGTATCTATCGAATCTAGACAAGCTGTATTTAAATAAACTACTCGCTCTTTATTACCTTTGCCAATAATGCGCATGGTATTTTCACCATGCCTAATGTCTGTAATGTTAATATTTATAAGCTCGCTTAAACGCATACCACAATTTAAAAATAAAATTAATATGCAATAATCACGCTCGTAAAAATCCGAATTTATGTTTTCAAGCAAAGCAAAACTATCGTTTAAGGTTAGATACTTTGGTAAACTTTTTTTTATAATTGGCGAGTCAATATCATCAACAGGGTTGTTTTTTAACAGCTTTTTTTTGTTGCATATATATTTAAAAAAACCCTTAATGCTCGACAACTTTCTTGCCCTTGTGGAAGGATTGTTTTTTCCTTGTCTAGTAACATAATATAAAAATTCATATACATCATTTGTTGTAATTTTTTCTATAAAACTTAAATTTATATTCGAAATATTTACATCACTAAAATCTTGAACAGGGGAAGTAGACTTGTAATTTTTTATAAACTTAAAAAAAAATCTTAAGTCAATATAATAACCGTTTACCGTTCTTGTGCTAAGGCCTTTAATTATTTCCATATCTCGTAAATAGTTTTTAACTAGCTCTGGGCAATCGTTATAATCTGTATTCAGTTGTGGATTTCGTGAATCTATATAAGTACTCATTAAACAACCTCAAAAAATAAGTGTGTAGTAAAAAAAGTATAGCTAAATTAATTTATTAAATACAAAATGCGTTAATAAGTTAGATGTAAAATATTATAACCTGCATTTTTAAGTTAAAAACACCAAAGTGGTGAATCGTTGCAATAATATAAAAATAGAAGATTTTGATGTTGATTGCTTATACATAGCAAAAGCAAAACTAGCAATTTCGCTAAATAAAAATTTAGCGAAATTGAGGGGAGCGTTTTAACTAATTTAGCTGTAAAAAATAGCAATTAAAATGATAACACAATTTAAAAGCTATTTTATTTAATTACTTAATAGTTATTGCATACTAGTTCAATATACAAGTAATCGACCATTAAAATATCGTTGCTCAAATTATAATGGTATACAATATTGTGCTTTTTACTTCTAACATATCTATGTAAAAAACTTGTATAATAATTCAATCATTATAATTTTTATTAATACTTAAATTATTATTGTAAAAAATAAATCTT
>CAYJLZ010000028.1:6541-20514 GCA_964371265.1 uncultured Bacteroides sp.
TTTAATTTTTATAAATCAATTTTTTTTCTTATTATGGAATATTGCGGTAAACTTTTATTACAAGGTATGCTGAAATTCATTTTTGGGTGTGGCGTGGAGTTAATTTGGTTTTTGTCTTTATCAAGTATAAATTCAGGTAAAATTTGATAAACGTCACCGCTTGGGGTTAATATCTCAAGCTCATCGCCCAAGTTAAACTTACCTCTTTGTGAACAATTTAACAAACCATTGGCATAGTTTTCAACAATGCCTATAAGCTCCCAATTTTTTATGTATTTACCTTGTTTAGTTTCTTGCATTGCACCTTTTGCACCAAAGTAAAATCCGGTAGAATAATTTCTGTGCGAAGTTTTTGTAAGCTCCTCTAGTGTAAACGGTGGGCATACAAAAACTTTATTGGGGTTATTTGTATATTCGTCTACTGCCTTTCTGTAAGCGCTTGCTGTACTTGCCACATAGTAAAATGTTTTGGCTCTGCCCTCTATTTTTAAACTGTCTATACCTGCTTTGCATATTAAGTCTATAAAAGGAGCTGTACATAAATCGTTGGCATTTAATATGTAACTACCACCGTAATCTTCCGCTATTTCGTATTGGTGATTTTCAAGGTGCTCTGAAGTTAAATTCCATTTCCACCTACAAGGCTGACTGCACTCACCCTTATTGGCATCGCGTTGAGTTAAGTAGTGCGAAATTAAACAGCGACCCGAAAACGACATACACATTGCACCATGAACAAATGCCTCAAGTTCAAGCTCTTTAGGAGTGTTTTGCCTAATAAACGCAATGTCTTCAAGCGATAGCTCTCGTGCAAGTACAACACGTTTTGCACCCATTTCGTATGCCGCACTTGCAGCTGCGTAGTTTGCAATACCCACCTGTGTAGACATATGAACCTCTATTTGTGGAGCGTATTTTTTCACAATAGAAAGCACACCTAAATCTGCCACTATAAAAGCATCAATTCCGGTTTGGCTAACACGCTTTATATAATTTGGCAATCCTAAAATTTCTTCGTTAGTAGGTATTGTATTCAAAGTTAAATATACTTTTTTATTAAACTTGTGTGCATAAGATACACCTGCAAAAAGCTGCTCTATTGAGAAATTTTTAGGAGATGAACGCATGCCGTAACTCTCGCCGCCAACATATACGGCATCG
Source organism: uncultured Bacteroides sp. (assembly GCA_964371265.1). GTDB lineage: Bacteria > Bacillota > Clostridia > Oscillospirales > Ruminococcaceae > Ruthenibacterium. The sequence continues at coordinate 7,703 of CAYJLZ010000028.1, forward strand.
GCACCATACATAACGGCAAATTGCAATCTTTCTAAGTCTCCTGCCGGGCATAAAAGTTCCGGTTTTTTAAACATATCCTTTTCCTTTTTATATCATTAAATTATTGAAAATACTATATTTTTAGCCTACTGTTGCATTTACAGCATGCATGGTATTTACGTTTGCTAAGTGTTCATCAGCAGTTCGTGCATAATAGTATTTACCGGTAAGGTCAGTTAAAAAGAAATAATACGGGTTCTGTGCATCATAATACTGTGCTGACTGGTAATTAATTGTGTTTTGCATAGCATCAGTGCCGGGATTTGTTATTGGTCCTGCCGGCAATCCCTCTAGTGTATATGTGTTATAGTTGTTAAAAATATTGTCGGGTATATTGTCCCAACCGCCGTAATATGGCGCCATAAAGTTAAATATATAGTTGTTGTCCGCTTCGTTTTGATAGTGGCTAGAGCAATTGCTCTCTAGGCGGCCTACAATACTGTTTGGCGTAAGTCTTGCCATAAATACGGCTGCAACACTTGCTTGTTGCTCCACAGGGCCTGCCTCTTCTTGTACAAACGATGCAAGGGTTATAAATTCCGATAACGTAAATCCCATGGCATCAATTTGAGCATACATTTCATCGGTAAACCTCTCATCAAATTCACCGTAAATTTTTGCAACCATGTTGTAAACATCATCACCTACAAAAAACTCGTACGTTTCAGGAAAAAGATAGCCTTCACAAGGCATAAAAACATTTTCATTTAACGTGCGCATATTCCAAAACTTAAATTGGCTAAAATCGCCGTTATTTGCAACGTCTAAAAATTCTTCTTGTGTGCAAAGCCCGGCCTCTTCCATTTTTTGTGCAAACGTAAACGATGACACTCCCTCTGGGAAGGTTACCATAACCGTTTCTCTATCGTCTGTTGTTTGTTGCATAATTTCTATAATTTCGTCGTAATGCATATCGCTTGAAAGTGCAAACAAGCCGTACTGCATAGTTGTTGCTTTGTCAGTTTGCCCTGCATAAAATCTAAACACCTGAGAACTGCCAATAATACCGGCATCTTGCAATGCCTGGCCTATTGCAATTATGCCCGTACCCTGCTGTATTTCAACGGTAGTTTCAACTTTTTGCCCAAATCTGTTTCCGTTAATTTCGCCCCTTACAAATATAAATCCTGCTGCAAGTGCAATTATAATTAGCACCAGTAATATAATAAATACAATTAATATCGGTTTTTTTGTATTGCTCTGTCTTCTACGTCTTCTTGCCATTGTAATCTCCTTTAAATTAAAAATGTTTTAATATGCTTTGATGAATTTCATCTATACTTTTCATTTGGCCGTTTTCACCGCACTTAATATGTGTCCAATTGTATTTGTTTGCGCAGTAATGCGCCGAGTCGTAGCTCTTCATCAAATATTCAATATTTTTTTCGTGTATGTCTTTTTTGCTTTCAGCCCCACTGTACCGCTGGGTCATCAGTGATTGCGATATATTAGGCTCAACATCTAAAAAAATTACTTTGTCGGGTTTTGGTATTGCAATGTATTCGTACTCAAAGCAAAACAGCCAATTTAAATAATCATCCCACTTGTGTTTTGGCAGCTTAGAGCATTGGTGTACAGCATTTGATGTAGTGTATCTGTCGGATACAACAGTTCCCCCACTATTGTAAAAATCGGCCCAAGTTGTTTTAAACGATGCATACCTGTCCACACTGTAAAAACTGGAAGCGGCATATGCATTTACATCGGAGGGGTCGTTTCCAAATTCTCCGTTTAGGTACATTTTTACAAGAGAACTTGACGAGCTGCTATAATTGGGAAATGTTATTTGCCGAACCTTTTCTCCCCTGCTTTTAAGTGCATTAACAAGCAATTTTGCCTGTGTTGCCTTTCCGCTACCGTCAAGGCCTTCAAATACAATTAATTTACCCATTTACTTCCGCCTTTTGTTTCATTTTTATGTATTTTTCCCTAACTTGTATTATTTTATTACAGCTCATTTTACCCTCGGGACATTTAGATTTCAAGCACGGCGGACCGCTATTGGTAAAAAGCTTTGGTGCAATTTCATAGCACAGCTCAAGCATTTTATCGGCTAAATGCCTTATTTCCCATTGAGCACGATTACAACAACGATGAACAAAAAAATTATTCAAACTCCGCACGTTAAATGTTGCTATCATTTTGGTGTCGCATGCATTAGGTAAAACAAATCTTGCGTCTTCTATCGCTGATTTTTCGGCTATTTTTAACGCTTGTTTTTCATCTATTCCCTGCATTATAAGCTCAGCTATTTTGTGTTGTTTTAATATTGTTGCAATATTTTTATAATTTTCAGCCTCTTGTTGCATTGCATGTTCAAATGCCTGTTTTGCCTCTTCACAGTTTTCTATTTCGGGCGGCATTACATAATTAAAATCTTCAAGCCGTACATACCTTTGGCTCTGTACGCTGTACGAGGCTATTCTGTGGCGTGTAATTTGCGCTAATAGTGCCCTAGATACTCCTTCAATGGCAAATGTAAACGTAACATGCTCCATTGGGCTTTCGTGCCCTAAAGTAACAAGCATGTCGAGAAATGAGTCAACCTTTTCTTTTGTTAGGCCCGACATTAAATCGTCAATTTCGGCATTTGAGTAGCATAGTTTTGCAGCTGCAGCAATAAGTTTTTCAGGCTCGGGCGTATGAGATATGATTTTAACTTTCACTATTTTATCCAGTCTCCAATCTATTTACTATATCAAAAACACTAAGTAAATTTAAAATTTATGCACATTTATTTAAAACATAGATTACTAGCAATTTTAAAAGTTAGTCTATTATGCTTAACGGCGCATAGTTTGCCATAGTTTTTTTTACGCCTACACGTTCAAAATTAATTTCTACAATTGTATCGCCTGCAACAGGTGTTACTTTTTGCACAATACCTGTGCCAAAAACTTTATGGTTTACTTTATCTCCTATATTAAAATTTGCGGTGCTTTTATTTTTAGCGTCACTTACATTTCCTACGCTTATGTTTCCAAATCCTTTATTAACAAATTGTTTGTTTGTGTTCAAATTTGTAGTAATTGTACTGCCTATAAATCGGCTTTGTGTTGTATGATTATATGTAAAGCTGTTTGGCTTTACATCGATAAATTCTTCGTCTATTTCCTCTACAAATCTAGATGGCCTATTTCGTTTTGTTTGACCAAACAACATGCGAGAAGACGCACATGTGATATAAAGCTGCTTTTTTGCACGTGTAATTCCAACATAGCAAAGTCTGCGCTCTTCTTCAAGGTCATCGTCATTGTATCTGCTCATTTCACTTGGAAAAACACTCTCCTCCATGCCAACCATAAAAACGTAAGGAAATTCAAGTCCTTTTGATGCATGAAATGTCATCATAACGGCAACATCGGTGTTTTCGTCGTAATTGTCAATATCGCTTATAAGTGCTATTTCCTCTAAAAAGCTTTGTAATGTGGCCTCTTCACCCACTTGGTTTGCATAAAGCTTTATTGTAGAAATAAGCTGCCCTATATTTTCAAGCCTTGTTTTCCCCTGTTCGCCCTCTTGCTCTAAGCGCTTATCATATCCTGTTATATGCAATATAGACTTTGCAAAATCTTCCATATGCTGTGTTTCGTATGATTTTACAAGCTCGGCATAAATAGATTTAAAGTTATTTATAGCATTACCACCGGACAGTTTGTTTGCATATTCATCACTGTTGTTAATAACTTCAAGCATGCTACAATTGTTTTCTTTTGCAATATTTGCAATATTTTCAATTGTAGTCATTCCAATTTTTCTTGGTGGTTCGTTAATTATTCTCTTTAAACGCAAATCATCTTTTGTATTTACAACTATGCTCATATAGCTTAGCATGTCTTTAATTTCTTTTCGAGCATAAAACTTTTGGCCGCCAAAAACTCTGTACGGTAAACCGGATCGTATAAAGTAGTTTTCAAGTGGGGCAGATTGCGCATTCATTCGGTATAGTACTGCATGATCACTTAATTTTGCACCGTTTTTTAAATTTTCGGCTATTGTTGCAGCTACATGCGATGCCTCGTCGTTCTCGTTTTCGCCGGCAAAGTATTCTATTTTTTCACCACCGGTACTGTCTGTCCACAATGTTTTACCCTTGCGGCCAAAATTGTTTTTTATAACACAGTTAGCTGCATTTAATATATTTGATGTAGAGCGATAGTTTTGTTCAAGCCTTATAATTTGGGCATTTGCATAGTGGTCTTCAAAATTGAGGATGTTTTCAATTGTAGCTCCTCTAAAGCGATAAATACTCTGGTCATCATCGCCTACAACGCATATGTTTTTATGTTTACCTGCCAGTAAATAAACAAGCTCAAATTGTGCTATGCTAGTATCTTGATATTCGTCTACCATAATATATTTAAATCTATTGTGATAATAATCTAGCACATCTTTATTGTTTTTTAGCAATTTTACAGTGTAATAGATTAAATCGTCAAAATCAAGTGCTCCATATTCACGTAAATTGTTTTGATATGCCTCGTAAATACGTGCAATAAGCCCTTGGCGAGAATCTTTTTGTTCGTTTAATGCTTGCTGTGGCGATATCATTTTATCTTTTAAACTGCTAATGCCATTTATAGCACTCTTTACAGGTAAAAATTTATCGTCGATATTTAAACTTTTATAAAGCTCTTTAACAACTCTTTGTTGATCGTCGGAATCATATATTGTAAAACTGTTGGGAAAACCTAGTTTATCGGCGAATTTGCGCAATATTTTAACACATGCAGAGTGAAATGTAGATGCATTTACTTCGCTGTCGTACTCTTGGCCAAGCATGGCTGAAAGCCTATTTTTTAACTCTTGTGCAGCTTTGTTTGTAAAAGTAATTGCTAAAACATTGTATGGATGCACACAATTTACAGCAAGGCACGCCTTTAGTTGCGGCGAGGGGCTTGAGCCTGTATTGACTATTTGTTTTAGCTCATCTAAAAGGTGCGAGTTAACGTTTTGATTAACGTCTTGGCTAAAATAAGCATCGCCAAACCGAACAATATTTGCAACACGGTTAATAAGTACCGTTGTTTTTCCACTACCTGCTCCTGCTAAAATCAACACAGGGCCGTTTATTTTAAAAACCGCTTTTTGCTGTACGCTGTTTAAGTTCGAAAACTGCATTTCAATATATTTTTTTCTTAATTTAACAAAATCTTCGCTATATTGTGTAGGCATATAAACTCCTAAATTACATTATATTTAATACAATAAATTATTAACTTATCACTTTAAAAAGATAAAACTATCTTTGTTATTATACCATATTTCTAGGTTTTCTGCAAAGAAAAACTTGTAAAAAATACCGACCCAAGCAGTAGATAAATAACTCTACATGCAAAGATCGGATAAAACTAAAATGGTTTAATATTTAAATATCGTAACAATCGGCCATTTCTATTTTTATTTCATCAAGTAATGTACGTGCCGTATAGTATTCAAAAGACTGCACAAACTCATTGCAACTAACAAACAGCTCGTTAATTTTGCCGTTCCAATTATATGCTAAGCACTCACTTACTATTTGCTCAATAGTATCAATATCAAAATCAGCAAGAGCTTTTTCAAGAGTAATAATATTTTCTTTCAAATTATCTATATTACCTGGTTCTTTTGTGCTGTCAATGTCACCTGATTTTTGCTTAATATATTCGTGTATGCTATCTAAAAGATTGCAGTAAGACGTTAGAAAGTCATTGGTGTGGCTTTTAATATAATTGTAATCTTTACTAATGGCTGCGCTCTCAAGTTTTTTGGCTAAATTGCTAACATTTTGTGCGCCGATAGATGCTGCAGAACTTTTAATTGCATGTACATCAATAGAATAAGTCTTATAATCTTTTTGTGTAAATGCATCGTGAATTTTGCTTACTTTTGTTAGGCCATCAGAATAAAAAGATTGGAGAACATCATTGTAATCTTTTATATTTCCGCCTATCATTTTCACTCCATATTTTGTATCAATTCCGTTTATGCAGGGCAAATCTATATTGTCAGTATCATCTTTTAGGACTATTTCAACTTTTTTTCTTTTATGTGCCGGCACCCATTTTGCTAATATTTCATTTAGTTTTTGTATTTCAATTGGCTTTGCCAAAAAGTCATTCATGCCTTCTTTTACAAAAAGCTCTCGTGCAATTATTGGTAAGTTTTTACAATAATCATCATCAAATTTTCTTATAGCAGCTGTTGCATCAACGCCATCCATTTCAGGCATCATATGATCCATAAACACAAGATCATACACGTTGCTTTTTATCATTTCAATGGCAAGCACACCATTAAGTGCTGTATCAATTTCAAATTTATAAGGTGCAAGCAGTCCCTTTGCAACTTTTAAATTTACTTTGTTGTCATCTACAATAAGTATCTTTACATCAGGTGCAATAAAATCCGTCTCTATAGTTTTTTCGTTTTGTATTGATGTGTTGTTGTTAAAAATATTGGAAAGAGATATACTTGATATGGGAAGTGGTATTGATAGATCATCTTTATATATGCTCATGTCACCCGGGTCTGTCATTAGTACAATTGTAATATTTAATTGTAATTTTAACTTTAAGCTTTTAATTTTTGCAATATGTACTGCCGGTATAAACAAGTAATCATAACTGTTTTCACTCAAATGCTCCACTAAAGAGGATTGATTTGTGCACACACTGCAAGTGCAGCCTAAATTATTAAGCGTTTGTTTAATAGAATTAGCATAAAATTCCCTTGCTTCATAAATCAAAACACTTTTTCTGTTTTCAATTTTAACTATGGGCTCGTAATTTATACACTTTTGAGGAATTGTTGCTGTAAATGTTGTGCCCTTTTGCCAAACACTATCAACAGATATTGTACCGCCCATCATTTCGCACAACTGCTTTGTTATAGCAAGCCCAAGGCCGGTGCCCTCAATGTTGCGGTTTTTAGTTGTATCCATTCTTTCAAACTGTAAAAAAAGTCTATTCATGTCTTCTTGTTTAATGCCCATGCCTGTATCTTTAACTTTAAGCTCAAGTACTGCAATATCGCCCTCAAGTTTGCTTTTAGCACTAAAATTTATATTGCCTTTTTTAGTAAACTTTATTGCATTGCTCAATAAATTTAGCAAAATCTGTTTAATTCTAATTTCATCACCATTTAATATTGCCGGCAAATTGCTATCTATAAAAGTGGTAAATAAAACGGGCCTATCTTTTAAACGAATTTTAGAAAGGCTGATAACATCGTTTAAAAGAGAAGTTATATTATAGTCTAATTCAATTATCTCAATTTTGCCCGATTCAATTTTTGATATATCCAAAATATCGTTAATAATGGTAAGTAAGCTCTCACTTGCATTTTTTATTTCTACGGCGTAGTCCTCTGTTGCACGCCCTTTGCTCTCTCGCAAAATTATTTCCGACATTCCCAATATGGCATTTAACGGAGTTCGTATTTCATGGCTCATGTTAGCTAAGAAATTTGTTTTTGCCTGAGAGCTAAGCAGCGCCTCTTCATGGGCATAATGAAGTTGTTCGTCCATTTCGTGTTTTTTTTGTGCATTTGCAAACAGTTTTCCGCAAATGTCAATCATATTTTCGTGTGCTTCGGAGTATTTTACACCTTCCATTTCATTACCTGTTGAAATAAAACCGAAAATATTATTGTATAAATAAATAAAAGAAATTAAAACCGAATGACAATTATCGACAGACACTCCTAAAAGTTGTACCCATTCCTCTTCTATATCAGAAGTGATATTTGTGACAGTTTTTTCTTTTTCAAATCTATCGCGAGCATTTTCAGGCAATATGCTGTAATTAATAATAACATTTCCATCTTCTTTAATATGAAAATCAAAATTACCGTTAGTTTCCAATTGGTTTTCAATATAACTTTCCATGCCAATAATACTATAAACAGAGCTTTTGTCACGGCTTCTTTTGTAGTCATGTGTCATACAAAAAAACTGTTGGCCTTGCACTAAAAAATGACGCCACAACGTAAAGTCGGCCGTATTGTATGCGAGTGTTAAATTTTTTAGGCACTGAGTTAATGTTGTATCAAAGCTACTGTTATCATCTAACGCAAGCAGTTTTTGCGATATATCATTAACCGTAACAAGTAAATGATCTTGAACTATTAGTTCTTTTGTGCGCTGTTCAATTTGCTTTTCAAGATCAGCTTGATGGTTTTCAAGTTCAATTAAAGTTTTTTCAAGCTTGTACTGCGAAGTTTTAAGGTTATGTATGTTTAAGTGCCCACCAAGCACGCGTGTTGCATTTCCATTTTCATCTTTTGATATTATTCTTCCAACGTCTTTTGTCCAAATATAATTTCCGTTTTTATGACGCATACGTATATCGCACTCATAACTTGTGCTTTTACCTTGTACAAAGTCATCAAGTAGTTTTGTTACAATTATTAAGTCTTCGGGGTGGTTCATATTTTCCCACTCTGAAAGGGTCCCGGTAATTTCGCTTTGAGTATAACCAAGCATTTTTAAATATTCGTCATTATACGTAATTAAATCTTTTTGAAGGTCCCAATCCCATGTGCCAAATTCAGCTACTTCGATAGCTAGGTTTAATATATCTGTGCTTTCCCTCAGTTTTTGCTCGGTAAGCTTTATGTTTGTAATATCTTGTAACACTCCACACAAAATTAACGGCTTACCGTCGCTTGTGTACTGTGTAACTTTGCCTTTATCATGGCCCCAAATAATGGTTCCATCTTTTTTAACCATTCTAAATTCGGCTTCATAAATCGGCAATTCACCCGATAAATGCTTTTCAACAAAATTTTCGGCTATTGCTAAATCTTCCGGTAACAACATACTTTCCCAAGTTGAAACATGTTCTTTTAGCTCGCATTTTTCGTAACCAACAATATCCGCCCACTCATCACTATATGTAACATGGTCAGTTTGCAAATTCCAAAGCCAAACACCTATTTTTGTAATAGATATTGTTTGAAATAAATCATCTAATGTTATGTTGTTTTTTTGATTAACAATCTCAGATAACATAAATTACATCTCCTATATTGGCAAAGGGATACAGTTTATTATAAATCGTCTTCAATCGCCGAAATAGTTTCAAATTCGTTAGAAATTTGCACAAAAGCATCTACCATAACAGGGTCAAAGTGCTCGGCACTGTCCTTTAAAATAATGTCTACCGCTTGCAAATGTGTTTTTGCTTGCTTATAAGGGCGCTCCGACCTTATTGCATCATAGGCATCAACAATTGCCATTATTCTTCCACCTATGGGTATTTCTTCACCTTTTAATCCAAACGGATAACCTTTTCCATTCCATTTTTCATGGTGTGATGTAGCAAACATCTCGGCAGTTTCTAAAAATTTAACATTTTGAACATTATTTATAGCTGTTCTAATTATATCTTTGCCAAACAAAGTATGTTGTTTCATTTCTTCATACTCATCGTTTGACAATTTTCCTTCTTTTAAAAGTACTCTGTCGGCTATACATATTTTTCCTACATCATGCATTTGGGATGCATGGGCAAAAATATCAACATCAACATTTTCAAGTTCTTCTTTATAACTGCCGTCTGCAATAAGTTTATTTAACAATGCCCTTAAGTACTTACTTGTTCTAAGTATATGCCCGCCTGTTGTATTGTCTCTTTTATCTACCATTGCCGACATTGCATACACTATTGCATATTGCAGTTCTTCAATATCAGCTGTTTTTTCTTTTACCATGTTTTCAAGATTTGTACTGTAATTGTGTAATTTTAAATGAACTTCTACCCTCTTTTTTAATAGTGCAGCTGAAAATGGCTTGCGAACATAGTCAACAGCTCCGAGGTTTAAACCTTGAAACTCACTTTCGCTGTCATCTTTTGCTGTTAAAAATATTATAGGAATACTTTTAAAGCGCTCAGGCATTTCGTTTTTTATTTTATTAATTACATCAAATCCGCTAAGCCCGGGCATTTCAACGTCAAGTAGTATTAAATCTGGGTTTGTATTAGGTATTTCGGCAATTGCCATTTCTCCACTTTTAATTAGTATAACAGAATAACCATCGCACAAAGTTTTTCGTGAAATGTTAAGGTTTGTTACATTGTCGTCAACAATCATTATTTTAGGTTTTGTACTGCTGTTCATTTTTAGCTCCGTTAAATAATTACTTTTAATTCTGCTTTTATAATTATATCATAAGTTATAAAAATTTTATACAAAATATTACAAATTTATGTTAAAAATATATTAACAAAATAACAAAATTAAAAATAACATAAAATCGATAAATATAATTTTAATTATAAATAAGTGTACAATTTTATTAAAATTATTTTGTTTAAAATAACAATAAATAATAGTTGTTAAAAAAAATTGTTAAATCAATGTTATTTTATTTTAAATTGTTGTATAATTAAATATAATATTAATCAGTAGGAGATGCAGATATGCAACAACTTAGTTTTGTACACACAATTCACAGTCATTGCAAAGGTTGCAATAAATGCATATCGGTATGCCCTACAAACGCAAACGAAGCTTTTTTTGAAGCAGATGAAGGCAAAGTGTTAATTAAAGATGGCTTTTGTATATCGTGTGGAGAATGTCTATCAATTTGTGACCATGATGCAAGAAATTATTATGATGATACACAAGAATTTTTTGATGCGATATCAAGTGGAAAAAAAGTATCGGTTATTGTTGCGCCATCGGCTACATTTAGCTTTGAAAACACAAAAAAACTTATTACATACTTAAAAGAACTTGGTGTAAATAATGTATACGATGTATCTTTCGGCGCAGATATTTGTACATGGGCACATATAAAACTTTTAAGCGAAAACGTTGTTAAAAGTATTATATCGCAACCCTGCCCTGTTGTTGTTAGTTATGTAGAAAAATACATGCCACAACTGATAAAATATTTATCTCCGATACAAAGCCCGGCAGTTTGCCTTGCAATTTATATAAAAAAATATTTAGAAATTGACGATAAAATTATGTTTTTATCACCTTGCATTGGTAAAAAGCGAGAGTGCAGAACGCCGTATACTTATAATTCAATAGATTATAATGTTACATTTGTTAAATTTATGGAACATTTGGAAAAAAGTAATATTAGTTTAGATAGTTACAATGAAACACCTTTTGACAACATGAAAGGTTCAATTGGGTTTACTTTTTCGCGCCCTGGTGGGCTATGTGAAAATATAAGATATAACTTAAAACAGGAAGTTTGGATTAAACAAATAGAGGGTATACAAAGTATTAGGCATTATTTTAATGAATACGAAAAAGACATAATTAATAATAACCCTGTACCGCTTATTGTTGACGCATTAAATTGCGAATATGGTTGTAATTTGGGTACAGGAACGTTGAGAAATGTAGGCCAAAATAAAATTGATTATGTAACAAATAATCGAAAATCTAAAATTAAACAAGGAGATACAAAAAAATTAACAAAATATTTTGACAAAATGTTTTCTTTATCTGACTTTGAAAGAAAATATAAAGACAGAAGTTTTGACTACAAAAAAGATAAAAATGTTGATATGGAAAAGGCGTTTATATCTCTTGGAAAGATAACACAAGAGGATAGAAAAATTAATTGTTTTAGTTGTGGCTACGGAAATTGTTACGACTTTGTGTATGATTTAGCAATTGGCCACAATGATAAAAATAACTGCAAGCACTACTTGCTAAACAAATTTAAAAAAATGAGTATATACGACGATTTGACGGGACTTTACAACAGAAACTATTATAACGATACTATAAAAAATTTACAAGAAGGGCCAAGTGAATTTGTTGGTATAATTTTTATAGATATTAATGGGCTTAAAGATGCAAATGATAACTATGGCCACAGTTATGGTGACGAGCTGATTATAAAATGTGGCACAATATTAAAAAAGATTTTTGATGATAAGTCATTTAGAATAGGCGGCGATGAATTTATTATTTTGTACGACACAAACAATGAAGCTTTGTTTGATGAAAAATTAATAGCACTAGAAAATTTGTTTAACAACGAACCGGAATTAAAAGTGTCTTTAGGGGCGTCTAAAAGATACAATAAAGACGATTTATATGATAAAATGGAAGAGGCCGACCAGATAATGTACAAATCTAAGCAAGAGTACTACGAAAAAATAAACAAGGCAGACAGAAGAAACAGAAAGCCGCAAAAAATATATTAAAATAAAAACAGCCTTTGAAATTAAAAGGCTGTTTTTTATTATATATTTACATAAGTTTTTTTGCACACACTATTTAAATTCTCAAACACTATGCTATTATTGCTAACATCAATAAAATATTTTTTTGCAGTATTTTTGTCATGTATAATTACATCTGCCATAGGTTGAGATATATATTTTGTAATTGTTTTATTTATATCTCTGGCACCATAGCTGTCTTCGCGTGTTTTATCGGCTATAAAGTTGCTAACTTCACTTGAAAACTGTATAAATATATTGTTTAGCTTTGCAGTTTCCTCAAGATTTAAAAGCATATTATTTGCAATGTTTTTAAAAGCCGTTTTATTAAGTTGAGAAAACACAAGTACTTCATCTATTCGTCCCAAAAGTTCTGGTTTAAAATAAGATTTTAGCTCCGATAAAATATTTTGTTCGTTCTTTTTTTCATTTTGCTCAATTGTTCCAAAGCCTATGTTCATTTTATTATAACTTTGGCTAGCACCTATATTAGATGTTAATATAAATAGTACATTTGAGAAATTGACATCTATTGAGTCGCTGTCGGTAAGTTTGCCGTAATCCAGTATTTGCAAAAGAATATTGGTTATATCG
>CAYJLZ010000029.1:0-12666 GCA_964371265.1 uncultured Bacteroides sp.
TGCATACCCTCAATGTCCTCGGGAGATGTTTCCAAACGAACAAGTATAACGTTTTCGCCGCGTTTGCCCCATTCAACTGCATCTTCGGCTGTAAACACAGCCTTGCCGCAAGCAGCACCAGGAGATGCAGCAAGGCCTTTGCCAATTACTTTAGCTGCTTTAAGTGCTTTAACATCAAACTGTGGGTGCAAAAGAGCATCAAGCTGTTTTGGGTCTATCATTAAAATAGCCTCTTGCTCTGTTTTCATGCCCTCGTCTATAAGGTCGCATGCAATTTTTAATGCAGCTGCAGCTGTGCGTTTGCCGTTGCGTGTTTGAAGCATGTACAATTTTTTATCTTCAATTGTAAACTCCATGTCTTGCATATCTTTGTAGTGGTTTTCAAGCTTATCACAAATTTCAATAAATTCGTTGTAAACGTCAGGCATAATATCTTTTAGCTCAATAATTGGGTTAGGTGTACGAACACCCGCAACAACGTCTTCGCCTTGTGCGTTCATTAAAAATTCGCCCATAAGCTTTTTCACACCTGTACCCGGGTCGCGTGTAAATGCAACGCCCGTACCCGAGGTATCGCCCATGTTGCCAAAAGCCATGCTTTGAACGTTAACAGCAGTACCCCAGCTATAAGGAATTTCGTTTTGCATACGGTAGTAGTTAGCACGTGGATTATCCCAGCTGCGGAAAACAGCTTGTACAGCGCCCATAAGTTGTTCTTTTGGATCGCTTGGGAAATCTTTGCCTATTTTATTTTTATATTCAGCTTTGAATAGTTCTGCAAGTTTTTTCAAATCGTCGGCAGTTAAATCAACGTCGTTAACAATGCCTTTTTCTTCTTTCATCTCATCTATAAGTTCTTCAAAAAACTTTTTACCAACTTCCATAACAACGTCGGAGTACATTTGAATAAAACGACGATAGCAATCGTAAGCCCAACGAGGATTACCGCTTTTTGCAGCTAAAACCTCAACAACTTCTTCGTTTAAACCAAGGTTTAAAATTGTGTCCATCATGCCAGGCATAGACGCACGTGCGCCACTGCGAACAGATACTAAAAGAGGGTTCTCTTTGTCGCCGAATTTTTTGCCAACAACCTCTTCCATTTTTGTAATGTTTTCCATAATTTGGTTTTGAATTTCATCTGCAATTTTCTTGCCGTCGTCATAATAACGTGTGCAAGCCTCTGTCGAAATTGTAAAACCCTGTGGTACGGGCAAGCCAAGGCTGGTCATTTCGGAAAGGTTGGCACCTTTACCACCGAGAAGTTCTCTCATTGTGCCGTTGCCCTCAGAAAAAAGATAAACGTATTTTTTACTCAAAATTTTCTACCTCCAAATTTTTTTGCGACCACATACAATAAATTTTAAGCCTAATTTGGCTAAACTTTAAGGTCGCATTTATTATTTTACCTTTACGTGATTTAGATTATAACAAAAGAACAAAAAAAATACCAGTAATATAGGGTAAACTTTTATATTAATGAAACAAAATTACATATAGTTGGTTAATTACAACATATAAACAAATTTAAAATTTTTTTACATCTTGCAAAACTATTAAATAAGCTTTATACTTTATATATTATATAATGAAATATTATTTACAATAATTTTAAGAGGTATAACACATGACAAGTGAACAATATTTAGATGAATATAAAAATACATGCGCAAAATTTAGCAATTGTATAGAAAAGCACGTGAAAGCCGGCGTAATTTTTATGTCCGATTATGGTGTGTTTATAGATGACGAAGTAGAAATAGAACCAGCCGCTACAATAATGCCGGGCACAATACTTAAAGGCAACACAAAAATCGGTTCAAACAGTGTAATAGGGCCAAACAGCTTGCTTTGCAATGCAACAGTCGGCAAAAATGTAATATTTAACGCTAGCCAAGGCAACGACTGCACAATAAAAAGCGGTGTAAATATAGGCCCGTTTTGCCATATTAGGCCAAACAGCATAATTGAAGAAAACGTGCATTTGGGCAATTTTGTGGAAGTGAAAAACAGCACAATAGGCAAGGCAACAAGTGTAAGCCACCTTACGTATGTGGGTGATAGCGATGTTGGCAAAGGGTGTAACTTTGGATGTGGAATAGCAGTTGCCAATTACAACGGCGGTGAAAAAAATAGATGTGTTGTTGAAGACTTTGCATTTGTAGGTTGTAATACAAGCCTAATTTCACCCGTGAAAATAGGCGAGGGAGCTTACGTTGGAGCAGGAAGTGTTATAACTAAAGATGTTCCAAAGGGAGCACTTGCAATTTCAAGGCCGAAGCAAGAAATAAAAAGCGACTGGGCAAAAAGTAAGCTAAAACCGTACATTGAAAAACAAAAAGGGAAGATAGATAATAGTGATGATAACTGATTTACGGCTGTAAGTTTGTTAAAATCACTGTTATTAAACAAGTTGCTGTTGTTATAAGTAAAAGGAGTGTGCATTTATGAATATTCACGGTAAGGACATTAAAATTTTTGCGGGTAACTCAAATAAACCTTTGGCCGAGGCAATGGCGGCTTGTTTGGGGCTTTCTCTTGGTAAAAGCAGTGTTAGCCAGTTTAGCGACGGAGAAATACAAGTTGGAATATCCGAGTCGGTTAGAGGTAGCGAAGTATTTATTGTGCAAAGCACCAGTAGCCCGGTTAACAGAAATTTGATGGAATTACTTATAATGATAGATGCCATGAAAAGGGCGAGTGCAGGGCATATAACGGCCGTAATGCCGTACTACGGATACGCACGGCAAGACAGGAAAAGCCGTGCAAGAGACCCTATTACAGCAAAACTTGTGGCAGAACTTATAGTAACAGCCGGTGCAAACCGTGTATTGACAATGGACTTGCATGCAGCGCAAATACAGGGATTTTTTAATATACCGCTCGACCATATGCAAGGGGCGTCTATACTGATACCGCACTGTGAACGCAAAATTGCCGAAAATAATTTGGACGTTGTAATAATGTCGCCCGACCTTGGCAGTGTTGGTAGGGCAAGAACGTTTGCCGAGCGCCTTGATGTGCCGCTTGCCATAGTAGATAAGCGCAGACCAAAGGCAAATGAGAGCGAAATTATGAATATAATTGGCGATGTTAACAATAAGCATGTTATAATTGTAGACGATATGATAGATACAGCAGGAACACTTGTAAATGCGGCACCGGCAATAATGGAAAGAGGGGCAAGCAGCGTAAGTGCGTGTGCAACACATGGGGTGTTAAGCGGCCCTGCTATACAGAGAATTGACGACAGTGTCCTTAGCGAAGTTGTTATACTGGACACAATAGACCTTGCCCCTGAAAAAAGAATAGACAAAAT
This sequence comes from uncultured Bacteroides sp., assembly GCA_964371265.1. Lineage (GTDB taxonomy): Bacteria > Bacillota > Clostridia > Oscillospirales > Ruminococcaceae > Ruthenibacterium. The sequence continues at coordinate 3,320 of CAYJLZ010000029.1, forward strand.
AAAAGTGCTAAGTGCTGGCTCGCTATTGGGCGAGGCAATAGCAAGAATTTTTACCGACAAACCGGTTAGTGCACTTTTTATTTAGCTTATAACAAAATGAAATGAGTTTTATATCAATGTTTTTCAGTAAAAAAAACGTGCAAAAAATTGTAGTGGGGCTTGGAAACCCCGGAAAAAAATATAATAATACAAGGCATAATATTGGCTTTTGTGCAGTAGACAGCATTGCAAATAGCCTGGGCGTAAATATATTAAAATCAAAATTTGATGCACTTTATGCGATAACTGATTTTGGCGGGCAAAAAATTTTATTGCTAAAACCACAAACTTTTATGAATTTATCGGGGCAAAGTGTAAGCAAAGCCATAAACTATTACAAGCTTAACAATAAAGATGTTATTGTTATATATGATGATGTATCGCTTGAAGTTGGCAAATTGAGGATAAGAGAACAGGGAAGTGCCGGAGGGCACAACGGCATAAAAAGTATAATTGACTATTTAGGGCAAAATTTTGCAAGAGTAAAAGTAGGGGTAGGAGATAAACCTCATGCCGAGTACGACATGGCCGATTGGGTGCTATCATCTTTTACACAGAGTGAAAAAAAATTAATACATGCAAGGTTTGACGATATTCGACATGCCGTTAAACTTATTATTGAAGATAACACAAAGGAGGCGCAGAGTAAATACAATGGTTAATTTAAGTAATAAACGAAAATACGAAATTAAAATGATAATATCTGCTATAATTTGTATTGTGGGGTATATATACACATACTTAAGGCCAAACATATTTGTTGTAATACTTTTTCCTATAATTAGCTGTGCCTTTGCAGTTGCAGTGTGGAATATATACGCGAGATTTGTTTTGTGCAGGGGAAATAAAAGGCTTCAGGATAAAGTTTTTATTAGGGCAATAAAGCTTACAATGTTTTCTCCGCTTTTTATTGTAGGAATGTTTATACTGTTAAGTATGCCCGATGCGCCAAATACTGCAATGGCAATTTCGGAAGATGCCTTAACAGTAGTTGCTCTTGCCATTATAGTTATAATACTGCCGCTAACTGTTATGTTAACGCTAATACTTGGTGCAATAGCTTTTGCAAGCTCGGTGCATCATTTAAAACAAACGCCAATTGAAGAAGGTGCGCTTTATCGTAAAGGGCCAATTATTTTCACATCGACAGTATATGTGCTAATAGCACTTTCGGTTATTGGGTATATAATAAGCGTGCTATCGTAGTAGTGCGCTAAAAACATAATTTAATTAAAGGTTTTACTATGCTGTTTCATACAATAAAACAAAGTACCGAATATAAAAAACTAATTGCCGCTTTAGACGATAAGCCGTCTGTCGTGGCACTTTTTGGTTTGCCGGCTGTTGCAAGGGCGCAAATTATGGCGCTTATTTGTAAACAAATAAATCGCCCCGCACTTATTATTTGCGACAGTGAGGGAGAGGCTACAAGATTTTGTGACAACGCAAAACAATTTGGTGCGAAAAGCGAGGTTTATCCGGCAAGGGATTTTGTGTTTAGAAACATAGAGGGGCAAAACCACGAATATGAAACACGAAGGCTTAGTGTGCTTGGCAACATTGTTGGAAAGCGCACCGAAATGGTTTGTGCACCAATAGAGGCGGTGCTACAATACACTGTGCCAAAACAAGAATTTTGCGATAATACCCTTACACTTAAAAAAGGTGCACAAATTAAGCAAAGTGAGCTATTATGTAAGCTTGTTGCAGCGGGATATTTATCGAGAGGACAAGTAGAGGGCCCCGGGCAGTTTAGCCACAGAGGAGCTATAATAGATATATATGCGCCCGACATGGTAAAACCGTGCAGAATTGAACTTTGGGGCGATGAAATAGACACAATACACACATTCGACATAGTAACTCAGCGCAGAGATGTGAAGATTGAAAAAATATATCTGTCGCCGGCAAGAGAGGTGCTATTTAGTGACACAAAACTTGGGGCAAAACTATTAAACGAAAAAATAGATAAATGCACTAACAGTGCTGAAAAAGCAGCGCTTGAAAATGCAATGAAACACGACATAAAATTACTTGGCAGTGAAATTATGCCCGTGAGCATGGATAAATACCTGCATATTAGGTATAAAAAAGCCGGTATATTAAGCGAATATTTTGAAGAACCAATTATATTTTTAAACGACTTTAGCAGTATACAAGATGCAGTTAAGGCATTTGATGTTAGATTTGCAGCGGAAATTGAAACCTTGCTTGAAGAAGGTGTTTTGTGTAAACAATTAATGGGTTTTTACGAAAACTATGGAAGTTTTTTAAACAGAACGGGAAAAAGCTTTGCAGTTGTATGTGAAAGCTTTGTGCGAAGCATACAAGATTTTAAAATAAACGAGGTTATTAGCGCTCCCTCGCACAGCATACCGCCGTGGAGTGGAGAAATTAAAACTTTGCTTGAAGAGATTGTGCCGCTTACTAAGCAAAAATATTGCGTTGCAATTTTATGCGGAACAAAGCGCGCAGCTAACGCACTAGCAAAAGATTTAAGCGCCGAAAATTTAAATGCAGCAGTTTATGAAAAAGGCGAAACAAGCGAAATTCCTTTGGGAGCGGTAGGTGTTTTTGAAGGGCATTTAACCTCGGGAGTGCAGTACCCTTTTGCAAAACTTGCAATTTTCACAAGTAGGCGACACGCAGGCGAAGTTGTAAAAAAATCCGCTAAAAGTAAAAATAAAGGGCTTTCCTCACTGTCAGATATTGCAAACGGAGATTTTGTTGTGCATCAAAATCACGGAATAGGACAGTATGTAGGAGTTCAGCGCCTTGATATGCAGGGCGTTGTAAAGGATTATTTAAAAATTACGTATAGCAAGGGCGATACATTGTATGTGCCTGTAACACAGCTTGATATTGTAAGTAAATATACGGCCCCGGGCGACAGCGACAAAGTTAAATTGTCAAAACTTGGCGGTGAGGCCTGGGTAAAAACAAAAAATAGGGTAAGGGCGGCAACTGCCGAAATGGCAAAAGAATTAATAGAACTTTACGCTAAAAGAGAAAAGGCACAGGGCTTTGCTTTTCCTGATGACAACGAGTGGCAAAGAGATTTTGAGCTTAGGTTTGCATACGACGAAACTGACGATCAAATAAGAAGTGCGCAGGAAATAAAAAAAGATATGCAAAAGCCAAACCCGATGGACAGGCTATTGTGCGGGGACGTTGGTGTAGGTAAAACCGAGGTGGCGCTAAGGGCTGCGTTTAAATGTATAATGAGCGGCAAACAGTGTGCAATTTTAGTACCTACAACAATACTTGCGTGGCAACACTACAATTCCATCATTTCGCGTATGGAGGCTTTTCCCATAAAAGTGGCACTGTTATCAAGATTTAGAACAAACTTACAAATTAAAAACTCGATAAAAGGTATTGGGGATGGTACGGTAGATATAGTTGTAGGCACACACAGGCTTATACAAAAAGATGTTAAGTTTAAAAATTTGGGCCTTGTTATAGTTGATGAAGAACAGCGCTTTGGCGTAAAGCACAAAGAGAGACTAAAAGAGATGTTTGTGGGCGTTGACATGTTAACATTGTCGGCAACACCAATACCGAGAACACTAAATATGGCACTGTCGGGGCTTAGGGATATGAGCACAATAGACACCCCCCCGGTTGAACGCCGGCCTGTTGAAACGTATGTGATGGAGTATGATGATATTGTTATATCGGATGCAATAAAAAAAGAAATGGGACGCGGAGGACAAATTTACTACCTACACAATAGGGTTGAAACTATTGAAAATTGTGCAATAAAACTAAACAATATGGTTCCTAATGCAAAAATAGGCATTGCACACGGTAAAATGGATGAGGCATCGCTCTCGGGCATTTGGCAAAAACTTATTGATGGCGAAATAGATATACTTGTGTGTACAACTCTTATAGAAACAGGCGTTGATGTGCGTAATTGCAACACACTTATAATTGAAAACGCCGATTATATGGGCCTTGCACAGTTGTATCAACTGAGGGGCAGGGTAGGGCGAAGCGGAAGAAAAGCGTATGCATACTTTACTTTTAGGCGGGACAAAGTACTTACGGATATTGCGTCAAAGCGGCTTTCGGCTATTAGGGAGTTTACAAGTTTTGGCAGTGGATTTAGAATTGCAATGCGGGACTTACAAATAAGGGGAGCGGGTAATTTACTTGGGCAAAGCCAGCACGGGCACATGGAGAGCGTAGGGTACGACATGTACGTAAAACTACTGGCCGGTGCAATAGCACAACAAAGGGGCGAGGCCGCAACAAAAGACAAAAGTGAGTGCCTTGTAGACATAAGCGAAGACGCATACATTCCTCACGAATATATACAGCAGCAACCTGCGAGAATTGAGGCGTATAAACGCATAGCGGCAATAGAGAGCAAAGCCGATGCCGAAGATGTAAAAGATGAATTAACAGACAGGTACGGAAAAATACCTAAAAGTGCACTTGGATTAATATCGATAAGTGTAATAAGGGTTGTTGCAACAAGCCTTGGCATTTACGAAATTACACAAAAAAAAGATACATTAATACTTTATTCGGATATGATAGACGTGCAGGCGATTAAACCACTTTTAAAACAAATGAAAGGGACACTGCTTTTAAATGCAAGTGCAAAGCCTTACTTGTCGTTAAAAATTATGCAATCACAAAATGCTATGCAGTGTCTGGAAAGTTTTCTTGAAAAAATGTTACAAGTTAAAACTGATAATTCATAAAGCTTTCACAATAAGTTTTGTTAAAGGTATTGTAAACATTGCAAAAAAAATGTATAATACTATGGTAAGTGCCAAAGGGCATGTATTATTTAATATTTTTAACAGTTATTTTGTTAAACAAATATATCGGAGGTATTCCATTTGAAAATTTTAAAAAAATCAGCAGCAGTATTAATATGCATTGCAGTAATATTTTCTTTTGCATCTTGCCATATTACAACACCGTCAACGGTGCTAAATATTAACGGTACAGATATTTCAGCAGGACTTTATTTAATGTATCAATATGAGGCATACAGAAATGCTGCATCGGCTTACAGCGAGGAGCAAGCAATGCTTGGAGACGAGGCCGATACAGACAGCGAACCCGACATTTTAAAAGTTGAAATTGAGGGTGTATTGGGAGAACAATGGATTAAAAGCGAAACTGTGCGCCTGTTAAAGCGCCACGTATGGATAGATGAGAACAGTGCAGGTGACAATGCACTGCCAGAGGCAGAACAAACCACAGCATTGTTGCAAGCAGAAGAATTATACACTTATGACGAGTTATTAGACGATAACGGAATAGGTGTTGACAGCTATGCACAGCATTATTTGTCACAAACAAAATATTACAGTATGTCAACTGCTTTTATTGAAACTGAGAGCGAAAACATAACCACACAGCAGGCAAAAGACTATATGGACGAAATATATTCACAAATACAGGCTGTATCTTTGCCAACAACAACACAGGACGGTTTGCCGCTAGACGAAGCAGGACAAGCGAGCGTTCAACAAATTGCAGACGAGCTTGAACAAAGCTTGAAAGATGACAGCGAAAACATGGAAGAACTTGCACGAGCTGCACTAATAGAAGCATTTGAGGTTTGCGGCGCTGAGTACAACGAAGATTTATTTACTCAGTATTATACAACATATTATGTTACCGACGATGTAAACTACTATATAGATATGCAAACTGTAAGTCAAATAAGGCAATCAAAAGTGGGAGATACAGGACAAGCGATAGAAAGCAGCGACCCATTTGTTTATGTGGTTATTCCAAACTACGAAAGCGACGAGCAATTTGAAACGGACTACAAGTACAGCATAGCAAGCTCGATTTTGCAAGAGGAGTTTGATGAGAAAATTTTGCAAGAAAGCGAAGTATACGAAGTTAGCGAGTACGACAATGCAACAGAAGTTTACAGCCCAAAAAATGTAGAGATAACACTTTACTACTAAACAAAAAAATAAAAGCGGTGTGAAAATTTTCACACCGCTTTTTTCTATACAAATTAATAATTCTTTGCCAATATTTCAAAGTATGCCTTAGGATGAACACAAACCGGGCATGTTTCAGGTGCTTCATTGCCTATATGAATATGCCCACAGTTGGCACAATGCCATGCTTGTTGTGTGCTGCGTGCAAAAACTACGCCCTGTTTAACATTGTCGGCAAGCGCCCTATATCTCTCTTCATGAGTTTTTTCGATTTCGCCAACCATTTCAAAAAGTTTTGCTATTCTGTTAAATCCCCCTTCTTTTGCAACTTTTGCAAAATCTGCATACATTTCTGTCCACTCATAATTCTCGCCGGCAGCTGCATCGGCAAGGTTGTCTAAAGTACATGGTACTGCACCGCCGTGCAATTCTTTAAACCACATTTTTGCATGCTCTTTTTCGTTTCCTGCTGTTTCTTCAAATATAGCAGCAATTTGATTATAACCTTCTTTTTTTGCTGCTGAAGAATAGTATGTGTACTTATTGCGAGCCTGACTTTCACCTGCAAATGCTGTCATCAAATTTTGTTCTGTTTTACTGCCCTTCAATTCCATAATACTTTAACTCCTTATTTATTTATTATATACCGAAATGCCAACACAAAAGGTGTTGACATTCAGTTGGTAGCATATTAGGCAAAATTTACTTTGCTTTATAAATTGTTTTTAGCTAAGGCTTTTTGAACAATTTTTGCAAACGCCCGTATAAACTATTTCGTGCGAAACACATTTAAACCCTGTTTGCAAACTTATTTGCTCATCAAGGTTAATGCTTTCAATAAGCGGCGCATCCTCAAATGCTCCGCAAACATTGCACCTTATGTGGTTGTGCTCGTGACACGAGTTGTGATCAAAACGGTCAGCGCCGTTATCTGTTGGGATATGCCTAATTTCGCCGCTTTGTGCTAATCCCGATAAATTGCGGTACACCGTAGCTTTGCTTACACTGGGATGTTTTTTTGCTACCTCTGTATAAACATCTTCGGCTGTTGGGTGATTAGCCAGTTTGTTTACAGCATCCAGCACAAATTTTTTTTGTACGGTATTTCTTTTTTCCATTGTGTTGCTCCTGTTATTATAATTGTAAACAATAAAAGAAATCTAACAAAATTCATTGCTTAATGATATTATATATCAAAAAAGCAAAAATGTCAATTACAAAATAAAGTTAACAAAATTTAAGGTTTTGATTTTTTTAATACTTCCCTAATTGTTTTAATTTCTGCCGAACTTTTTATCATTTGTTCTTGTGTGTTTTTTAACAAATTATCGCAATAATTTGCCATTTTGGTAGATGTTACTTTTGCATCTTCTTGAGCCTTTGTTTTAATTTCTTTTGCATATACTTCGGCGTTTTTTACAATCTCTTGCTGAGATATAAGTTTTTTTACATGTTCCTGTGCACGTTTTATAATGCGGGATGATTCGCTGTTAGCCTCGGCAATAATGGCTGCTCGGTCGGCAACAATGTCTTTTGCTCTTTTAATTTCTTCGGGCATATTTATTCGTACGTCGTCAAGCAAATCTCTCACTCTGTCAACGTCTACCATACGTTTGCCGCCGGTAAAAGGTACTCCGGCAGATTCCTCCAAAGTTTCATCTATTAAATCAAGCAACTCATCAATCCTCATAACCAACACTCCTTCTTTCGCTAAGTATTTTAGTTGTTACTTCGCCATAAATTTCATCAGGAATAAAATCTTTTACGTCTCCACCAAAACTTGCCACTTGCTTTACAACACTGCTCGATAAGTACATGTAGTTAACATCAGTTATCATAAACATGGTTTCGAGTGTTGGATTTAGTTTTTTATTGGCAAGTGCCTGTTGAAATTCAAACTCAAAATCAGTAACGGCACGCAGGCCTTTAACTAATGTGCAGGCCTCAACTTGTTTTGCATAATCGGCAAGTAAACCTACGTGGGCATCTACTTGTACATGCTTTAAATGAGAAGTAACGGCCTGTATTTGCCTTAATCTATCTTTTGTTTTAAACATAGGTTTTTTTGATGGATTTATAAGCACCAATACAATAACTTTGTCGAATAATTTACAAGAGCGTTCGATGATATTTAAATGACCTTTAGTTATTGGGTCGTAACTGCCCGGGCATATTGCTGTACGCATAAAAAACTCCGTTTCGTATTAATTTAATTTTTAAATTTTATATTTTTTGATACTTAGTAATTTTAACACTGCCGTACTTGTAAACTTTAATTAACTTTAATTCATCAACAGCTAAAGGTAAAACAGTACTTAAAGCTGTTTCGCAAATAATTACGCCGCCACTTAAAGTAAAGCTGCAAAGCGTAGGTAAAAGCTGTTCAATATAACAAGAGCTATACGGAGGGTCGAGCAAAATTAAATCAAATTTTCCAAAATAGGTGTTTAAAAAACTTTGTGCTGATTTGTTAACTACACTGCTGCTTTTTTGTAGGTTTGTATTTTTTAAATTTTGCTCAATTATTTTTACAGCCTTATTATTTTCATCTACAAAAGTGCAGTGCGCTGCCCCTCTTGAAAGCGCCTCTATGCCAAGTTGGCCGCTGCCGGCAAATAAATCCAGCACATTTGCACCGGGTATTTTAAATTGTACTGAGCTAAACAGTCCCTCTTTTACCCTGTCGATGGTGGGTCTTGTTATATCACTGCCGCTAAGGGTTTCAAGTTTTATTCCACGCGCAATGCCCGATATTACTCGCATTATAATCTCTTTTCGTAAAAGTAATTTGTCGAATTTATGGTTTTAAGCCTTTTATTTTTTCCCAGTATTGTTTTGCAGTTTGCTCTGCTTTATTTTGCCCATACTTATAGTAAGTAGTATCTTTTAAAGTATCTGGTAAATATTGCTGATTAATCCAGCTATTTTCGTAATTATGTGGGTATAAATAGTTTTGCCCTTTTTTATAGCTGTCCTCGCCGTCGTAGTGTTTATTTTGTAAGTTGCGCGGTATACTACCACCTTTGCCCGCCTGTATATCGGCGGCAGCGGCGCTGTAAGCAGTGTAAGCTGTATTGCTTTTTGGCGATGTAGCAAGTAAAATTGCAGCATTAGCAAGCGGTATGCGCGCTTCGGGCATTCCTAGTTGAATTGCGCTGTCCACACATGCTTTAACAATTGAAATTGCCTGGGGATACGCAAGGCCTATGTCTTCGCTTGCAATTACAAGAAGCCTTCTGCACGCACTAAGCATATCTCCGCCCTCTAAAATACGTGCTAAATAATGTACAGCAGCATCGGGGTGCGATCCGCGTATACTTTTTTGCAGTGCCGAAATACTGTCGTAGTGCGCATCGTCACTTTTATCGTAGTGCATACCGGATT